>JBEKCO010000029.1:0-21604 GCA_050014835.1 Acidimicrobiales bacterium | reverse complement strand
CTCGGGCTCGACCAGCCGCCGGCCGAGGACCGCACGACCCAGCGAAGGAGAACAACAGAGCGCCACGCGACCTGACGCTCACCGGCGATCGTTTACAGGGCGTTCAGGACTTGACCATCAGCGGCAGCTCAAGGCAAGAGCGTCGTTCTGGCGCGTAAACGGCCCGGCTCCGCAGCGATGTCGTCGAATCTTCCTGGCTTGATTGACACATCTCGATGAAAGCTTTATCCTTTGCATTGAGGAATGTCGATAAAGGCTTCATCCCCGCCCGGGAGAGTCCGAAGCCGAGGAGGAACGATGTCCACCCAGCTGGTTCAGGAGATTCCTCTGGCGCCCGTCGCCTGCTGCACCCCAGTAGCCGATCCGGACATCACTCGGGATCAGGCCGAAACGCTGGCCTCGATCTTCAAAGCCCTCGCCGACCCCCACCGGATCCGGATTGTCAACCTGCTCGCCAACGCCACTGAGCCGGTCTGCGTCTGCGAATTCATGCCTCAGCTCGGGCTGTCGCAGGGAACGGTGAGCTTCCATCTCAAAAAGCTCCTCGCGGTCGGGCTACTGGAGAGGAAGGAGCGAGGGACGTGGGCTTACTACTCACTCAAGCGTGAAGGGCTGGGTCAGCTCGCCACGTTGTTTGACGCACAGGAGGTCGCGACATGAGCAATGACATGGATCTGCGTGAGGACGTCCGGCGCCACTACGCCGAGGCGGCACACACGGTGATCGCGGGCCAGGGAGCGGCCTGCGACTGCCGCCATCCCGGGACGACGTGCTCCGAGGGGGGACATGCTTCCGGCCCCGCGTTCTACGACGCGCTCACCGAGGGGGGACTTCCCGAGGCTGCTGTGCTCGCAAGTCTTGGGTGCGGTAATCCGACGGCCGTAGCCGAACTGCATTCCGGGGAGACGGTGCTCGATCTCGGAGCGGGTGGTGGCATCGATGTGCTGCTTTCGGCCAAGCGTGTGGGGCCGACCGGCAAGGTGTACGGGCTCGACATGACCGAGGAGATGCTCGCGCTCGCGATCAAGAACCGCGACGACGCCGGCGCCAATAACGTGGAGCTTCTCAAGGGATACATCGAACAGGTACCGCTGCCCGCCAACACCGTCGACGTCGTCATCTCCAACTGCGTCATCAACCTGTCGACGGACAAGCCTCTGGTGTTCGCGGAGATGCACCGCGTTCTCCGGCCGGGTGGGCGCATCGGCATCAGCGACGTAGTCGCCGACAACGACGTGACGCCCGAGCAGCGAGCCGAACGAGGCACGTACGTCGGATGCATCGCGGGTGCTCTGTCGTTCGAGGAGTATGAGGCAGGATTGCGAGCTGCCGGGTTCGAAGATGTCGTTATCTCTGCGACAGCCGAGTACGTGCCCGGCATGCATGCCGCGATCATCAAGGCGACGAAATCCTCATCGGTGGTTGCGGCACCCATCGACGCACCCGTAGCGCGTGAGCTGCCAATCGGGCAGAAGTCCTGTTGCTAACGACGACGGAGGAGCAACCCATCTTCCTGGTTGCAGCCACGGTCGGACCCGGGCGGGAACGCATGCTGCTGACCCCTCGACAAACCTGGACTGGAGGCTTGTCTTGAGCGACGTCGTTACCGATCGCCCGCTTGTGGAGGTCGCGCCCGAGGCGCCAGTCATCGTTCGTCTATCGTTCCTCGACCGGTTCCTGCCGGTGTGGATCATCCTGGCCATGTCTGTCGGCCTCGGACTCGGACGGGCCATCCCGAGCCTGAACAGCCACCTCAATGCCATCCAGGTGACCTCGGGGACTTCGCTGCCGATCTTCATCGGTCTGCTGGTGATGATGTACCCGGTGCTCGCCAAGGTCCGCTATGACCAGCTCGGCTCGGTCACCCGGGACCGACGGATGCTCGTGTCGTCCCTGGTGCTCAACTGGGTGGTCGGCCCGGCGGTCATGTTCGCGTTGGCCTGGCTGATGCTGCCCGACCTGCCCACCTACCGGACCGGGCTGATCATCGTCGGCCTTGCCCGCTGCATCGCCATGGTGCTGATTTGGAACGAGCTGTCCTGCGGTGACCGGGAAGCCGCGGCGGTGCTGGTGGCCATCAACTCGCTGTTCCAGGTAGTCGCCTTCGCTCTCCTCGGCTACTTCTACCTCAAAATGTTGCCCGGCTGGCTCGGTCTCAGCACCGTCGGCCTGCACCTGTCGGTCGGGCGGATCGCCGAGACCGTCGCGATCTTCCTCGGTATCCCGCTCTTGGCCGGGTACCTCACCCGCAGGATCGGCGAGCGGGCCCGGGGTCGGGACTGGTATGAGACCAAGTTGCTACCCCGCCTCGCCCCGTTCGCCCTCTACGGGCTGCTCTACACCATCGTCATCCTCTTCGCCCTCCAAGGCCACACCATCACCTCACGTCCCGCTGACGTAGCCCGCATCGCCTTGCCCTTGCTGGGCTACTTCGCCGTCATGTGGTTCGGGTCGTTCGCGCTCGGCAGAGCGATCGGCCTCCCTTACGAGCGGACCGCCACCCTGGCGTTCACCGCGGCGGGCAACAACTTCGAGCTGGCCATCGCCGTCGCCATCGGCGTGTTCGGCGTCACGAGTGGCGAAGCCCTCGCCGGTGTCGTCGGCCCTCTCATCGAAGTTCCCGTCCTCGTCAGTCTGGTGTACGTGTCCCTATGGGCCCGACGGCGCTACTACCCGTCGATCGCACAAACCGGACTGGAGGAAGCTACATGACCGACACCCCCGTCGTTCTGTTCCTCTGTACGCACAACGCGGGCCGGAGCCTCGCGGCCAAGGTCCTGCTCGACCACTACGCCCAGGGCCGGGTCGATGTCCGCTCAGCCGGGTCTGAACCGGCCGATCAGCTCAACCCGTCGGTCCTCGCCATCCTGCATGAACGGGGCCTGGACCCGACACGAGAGTTCCCGAAGTCCCTCACTGACGAGACTGCGAGAGCTGCCGACGTCATCGTCACCATGGGCTGTGGCGACGCGTGCCCGTATTATCCCGGCAAGCGCTACCTCGACTGGGAGGTCGAAGACCCCGCTGGTAAATCAGTCGACATAGTCCGGCTCATCATCGACGACATCGACGGGCGAGTCCGATCCTTACTCGCGGACCTCACCGAGCCTGCAAAGCAATGATGGTCCACGTCGATGTCGTCCTTCGGAAGCCAGGCCGACACAGGCCGGCAACGTCCTATTTGCCGAGCAGGACGGGTCGCGTGCGGCTGCGCAGATCCAAGCGTTCACCGATACGTGGCGATGGGACCAGGCGGCGGTTACCGACTACGAACGCACCGTCGAACGGGGAGGGAGTATCGCTAATGCGTTGATGGCGATACGAACCTTCCTCGGACCATCCAACATGCTCGCCTACTTGTCGATGATGGCACCGCGGTTGGTGGAACTGCGGCGCGTGCTCAAGCCGACGGGGAGCATCTACCTCCACTGAGATCCCACAGCGAGCCAAACTGCTGGAACGGCACGCCCGGTCGACCAGACGAGGCAGGACCTGCTCGCGGTAGAAGCCCACGTCGCGCAGGCTAATCGCCCGACGATCGGGGTCGTGGCTGACCTGGCAGAGCGCCGGGGTTTTCACGCGGTGGCCTGGTCCCCGTGAACAGATCAAGTGGGCCAGTCAGTGGGTCCAGGTCACGTCCACTCGCTGTGCGAGTCGATGCGACTACGCACCCGCATCCGGAAGCCACCTCGCCAGGGTTCGCCCGTTCGTAGGCGTTCCACTCCAGGTCCATAACTACGCCCCGGTGGGTGCCGTCCCCACACGGAGCTCCTCAGACTGTCGACGCCTGTTCGAGATACCCCGGGGGGTATACTGCAAACACGTTCGTACAGGTTCGCGCTCGCGCTGGTAGAGACGGAGGTAATGACGTGGCAACGGTGATGCTGGGACGAGACAACTTCGATGAGATCGTCAACTCGAACACGGTTGTGCTCATCGATTTCTGGGCGAGCTGGTGCGGGCCGTGCCGGATGTTCGCCCCAGTGTTCGAGAGGGCCTCCGAGCAGCACTCCGATGTCGTTTTCGCCAAGGTCGACACCGAGGCCGAAGAGGAGCTCGCGGCGAGGTTTCAGATCATGTCGATCCCGACGCTGATCGCCTTCCGGGACCAGGTCCCCCTCTACGCCCAGCCCGGAGTCTTATCGCCCGCCGCCCTCGAAGAGCTGATCGCGAGGATCAAGGATCTCGACATGGACGAGGTCCGACGTCAGGTCGCCGTCGGGGGGCAGAAAACCGCCGCGGCTCGAGCCTGACGGCGCCGTTGATTCGTAGCGACGCCAGTCGCAAAGGAGGGATCGTGCAACTTCCCGACGAGGTGACCAACGAGGTACGGACGCGCCTTCGCCGCGTAGCCGGACAGGTGGAGGGGGTAGAGCGCATGCTGTCCGAGGGTAGAGAGTGCCGGGAGGTGCTCGCCCAGCTCTCGGCGGCCACCAAGGCGCTCGAGCAAGCGGGCTTTCGCCTCGTCGCCGCCGGACTCACCTACTGCCTCGAGCACCCCGAGGAAGCGGAAGTCGACGGCTATGGCGTCGAGGCCGTGCAGAAGATGTTCATGAAGCTCGCCTAGAAGGGAATCGCCATGCACGGGATCGAGACGACCGTCGAGTCCTCCTTCGCCGACACGGAGGTCGTCGTGCGCGGGGCGCTCGCCGCCGAAGGCTTTGGGGTGCTGAGCGAGATCGACGTGGCGGCGACATTGAAGGCCAAGCTCGATGTGGACCGCCCGCCGCTCAAAATCCTTGGCGCCTGCAACGCTTCGCTTGCCCACCGAGCACTCGAGATCGACCCGTCGGTCGCCTTGGTGCTCCCCTGTAACGTGGTGCTCGAGGCGGTCGGGGGTGGAACCCGTGTGGCGATCGCCGACCCGCGAACCCTCTTGGCTTCTGCGGCACTTGCCGAGGTCGCGGCCGAGGCCGCCGCGCGGCTGACCCGCGTCTCCGGCGCGTTGCGGAGCGCTTGAACGTGCGCGACCTGCACCACAGCCAGGTCATGAGTCACCGACGGTCCTCGGTTCGGCCGACGACCGAGTTGCCGAATACCAGGACGCTCGCGGTCTGCGCCCATCCCGACGACGAAAGCTTCGGTCTCGGTGCGGCGCTCGCCGCCTTTGGCGCATCCGGCGCCGCGATGACCGTGCTGAGCCTCACCCGGGGGGAGGCCTCGCCGCTCGGGACGCAAGGCCTCGACCTCAGACGGGTGCGAAGCGCCGAGCTCGCCGCGGCGACCCGGGTCCTCGGGGTGCGTCGTCTCGTGGTCTTCGACCATGCGGATAGCGGGCTCTTCGACGTACCAGTCGAAGTCCTCGTACGCGAGATCAGCGTGCTTGTCGACGACACCCGTCCGGATCTGCTCCCTGTGTTTGACGAGGCAGGTGTCACCGGTCACCCTGACCACCGGCGCGCCACCGAAGCGGCGGTCGAGGCCGCCGAGATCTTCGGCCTCCCTGTACTCGCGTGGACGATCCTCCACGAGGTCGCGACCAAGTTGAACGACGAGCTCGGCGTCTCGTTCGTCGGACGGCCCGCCACCGAAATCGACGTGGAGGTCATCGTCGACCGCACGGTGCAACGCGACGCGATCGCCTGCCACGCAACGCAGTCTCTCGACAACCCCGTGCTATGGCGGCGCCTCGAGCTGGAGGGTGACATCGAGCGTTTCTGCTGGCTACGTCGCGCGGCGAGGACCGCCCCGCTCGCTCCCCAATCGCGGGCAGGGCGAATGCCCCCCGCCGACGCTCACCAAAGGCCAGAGGAGGCCCGATAATGGAACACAAGGACTGGGATGAGCGGTACGCCGGCGATGAGCTGCTCTGGAGAGCGGATCCGAACCGATTCCTCGTGGCCGAGACCGAGCACCTCACACCTGGACGAGCGCTCGATCTCGCTTGCGGCGAGGGGCGGAACGCCGTCTGGCTCGCCGAGAAGGGCTGGGAAGCGACCGGCATCGACTTCTCACCGGTCGCCCTCGCCAAGGCGCGATGCCTCGCCGAGGAGCGGGGCGTCGTGGTGGGATGGGTCGAGGCCGACGTGCGCGAGTGGGAAGCTCCGAGTTCGTTCGACCTCGTTGTCGTCTTTTACCTCCACCTTCTCGCCAACGAGCGCCGTCGAGCCCATCACAATGCCGCCCATGCGGTCGCGGTCGGCGGCACACTGCTTATCGTTGGCCACGACTTCGCGAACCTCGCCGAGGGGATCGGCGGCCCCCAAGACCCGGCGTTGCTCTTCACACCCGCCGACGTTCTCTCCGACCTCGCCGGGCTCGACGTCTCCTTCGAGTTCGAGCGAGCCGAAAGCGTGCGGCGGCCCGTCCTGGCCAACGGAGGCCAGGTCGACGCCATTGACGTACTCGTCCGCGCCATGCGGAAGTCGTGACCGGCGAGGGTCGACAGAACTTCGGGCTCTGTTGCAGCTGCAAACTCGATGAAAGGGTGGTTCCATGGGACACAACAGCGAGCTGATCGCCGCACTGCGTGAGCCGACTCGATCGCTGCGCCACGCTGCGCCTGAGGTCTGGGCGGGCTTTGGCAAGCTGCACGACGCTGCGCTTGGCGACGGGGCGCTCCCCGCGAGAATCAAGGAGCTCATAGCCCTCGTCATCTCCGTCGTCAAGCAGTGCGACGGCTGTATCGCCTACCACGCGAAGGCTGCCGCGCTCCAAGGCGCGACGCCAGAAGAGGTCGCCGAGTCGCTCTCGGTCGCGATCCTCATGGACGGCGGCCCCTCGACGACGTACGGTCCAAGGGCCTTCGCCGCATACGAGGAGTTCGCCGCCGACGTGCACTCGCCGGCTCTGTAGTCCGGGCAGCAGGTGAACTGAGCCGCCGCATCACAACATCACGCCAGTGGCTGCGAGGGCCCCTTCACGAGGTGTACGAAAACACCGAAACGGGTGTACGGAATCGACCGAAACAGGTTACGGAATCGACCGAAATCCGCAACCGGGGAGCAGCGGCCGTACCGTCGGCGAATCCGCCGAGTGGGACTGCCCTCAGGGCGCCACGCCGTCGTGCGCCGGGTCCTGGTGGAACATCGGCCACGCCGGCCACGTCTCCGGGGTGACGGGGAGCCGGTAGGACACGATCTTGGCGGGGTAGTTGAAGGCGGCGGGACCACCGCAGGCCTCGATCACGCTCCATCCCGACCCGGCGCCGGTCCCCAGGACGTCGGCCACCGCCACGGCGCTGAAGACCCGGCAACCCGGGTCGATTGCCTGATTCACGAATGACGTCCCGAACAGGTAGTCCCCGGTGGCGCCGCTCACCGGGTAGAGGCCGGCGCCCGAGCCGACGAGCACGTCATTCCACGGTTCCCCGCTCAGTGGCACGAGGACCGGGGAGGCAAAATCGGTGGGTCCGGTCAACACCTGGGACCAGAGTCGCTCTCCGCCGCCGCTCCAGGCGGTCACTCGCGAGACACCCGAGGCCAGGCAGCTGGAATTGGTGAGGCCGGTACACACCCAGGAGGTGTCGACCACCGCTGGGGTGCCGGAGCTGTTGATGACCCCGATGGCCGGGGAGCCGAGCGAGGGCCCCGAGGTCCGCACCGGCCAACCGGGGACCGGCGCCCCGTTGTCCGCGTAGTAGGCGAAGAGCCGGTAGGTGCCCCATCGGAAGGGCTGATAGTAGAAGCCGGTGCCGACCACCACGGCGGCTCGGCCGGAGGAGTTGATCACCCCGACCGCCGGGCTCGACCAGATGGTCTGGTTCTCGCAGTGCTGCCAAACGAGGGTCGGCCGGCCGCCCAGGTAGCGGTAGTCGCTGATCCAACCCCCCCAGCAGCCGTGCAAGCCGTGGGCGTCGCCGCCGATGAAGATGCTGTCGCCCCGGGTCCCGGGGACCTGGTAGAGGGCGGGAGAGGACCAGATGGTGTCGGCGTTGTTGAGGGGGAAGCCGGGGAGGAGCCGCCCCGAGGGGGTGAGGGCGTAGAGGTAGTGGTCCCAGGACCCGAACACGATGTCCGGCCGGGAAGAGGCGGTGAGGGGCCCCACCGCCGGGGTGGAGATCACCCCCACCGCGGTCCCCGGGGCCGCCCCCACGTGGAAGAGGAACCGGACCGACCCGTCCAGCCGGAAGGCCTCCACCTCCCGGGCGGTGTTGTCGACCCAGGTGGAGGCGGCCCCCACGATGATGGAGGGGGGATGGCGGGGGCCGTCTAGGAAGGCGATGGTGGGGCTGCCTTCGATGGCCACCGCTGCCCCCCGGGGGGCGGTGAGCCGCTCCGGCCAGCCGGGGAGCTCGGCCCCGGTGGCCGCGTTGAGCACGTGGAGCACCCCGTTTTCGTCACCCACCGCCACCAGGGTCTGGCCGTCCCAGTCGGCCACAGTGGGGGAGCTCTGGGCGATGGCCCCGGCCAGGCAGGTCACCCAGGAGGCGCTCGGCCAGGTGATGTCGTGCCCCGAAGCGGCCGAGCAGGCGGCCGGGGAAGAGGCGGCGACGGCGGGAGAGACGATCGCCGTCGCCAGGCCGAAGGCTCCGGCCGCCGCCAGCAGGGTCGCGGTGAGAAGTCTCGTGACGGGGATCGAGCCGTGTCGTTGTAATCGGAACCGGCGGGGAATGGGCGGGCGGGACAACCGGGGCATCACGCCGACCCTACCGGGGTACGGCATCCGTTGCGGATCGGCCTTCGCCCACGCTTTTCCTGCTCGGTAGCGTCCGGGCGGGCGGGCGGGTCGAGGAGAGAAGGCGACCGGCATGGCACGGAAGATGAGCTCGCGTGCGCGGTTTGCCTTCGTGACCCCGCGTTACCGACCCGGCGTGGTCGGGGGGTCCGAGGCGGTGATGGCCGAAGCGGCACGCGGTCTGGCCGGCCGCGGGTACCAGGTCGAGATCCTGACGACCTGTGCTCGGTCGCATTTCAGCTGGGCGAACGAGTTCGACGAGGGGACTTCGGAGGACCGCGGGGTCCTCGTCCGGCCGTTTTCCGACGGTCACGTCGCGCCGACGCCTGACGTCGTCCAGCCTCGAGCAGCGGATTCTCGCTGGCGAACGGCTGAGTGTGTCGACCGAGATCACGTGGGTGAACAGCCGTTTCCGGGTGCCCACGCTGTACCTGCATCTGCTGGCCGAGGCCCCGCGCTACGACACCATCGTGCTGTCGCCGTACCGCTTCTGATCGACCATCTACGGCGCACAGGTGGCGCCGGAACGATCGGTCGTGATGCCGTGTCTGCACGATGAGCCGTACGCACGGCTCTCGATCGTCCGGTCCACCCCAAGCGAGCCAAGGGTGGCAATCGAGAACGAGGGCCGTCGCGCGTCCCTCGTGCACTGCTTGATCGTGGTTCCGGGTCGCACCGTCTCCTCGCTAGCGTGACCCGGGTTTTGGCGCCTCACAGTTCATTGAGTGGTGGGCAGATGAGGGCTACTTCTTGTCGGCGAGGACTCCGACGGGTCCGAGTCAGCCGCTTGCCGGATGGTCGAGGGTGCGCTTCGCGTGTGGCCGGATTATGGCGATGAAGTCCGCCCACTCGACTTGGCGGGTGATTCGGGCGACCGTGACACCCCAGGCGATCCCGAACAGGAGGCCGAAGGTGACATCGCTGAACCAGTGCACGCCGAGCACGAGGCGGGTGCCGATCACGAACAGCGAAGCGACCAAGGCGATCAGCCAGGGCCACCAGATTCGGTAGGTCGCGGCGATGGTGCCAAGAAGGGCGAAGAGCACGGCGGTCACGGCAACAGAGTGGCCGGAGGGGAACGAGTAGCTGGTCTCGTGGATGGCTTTGATTGCGCCTGGTGCTGGGTAGTCGGCGGTCGGGGGCCGGGGCCGGAGGATGACTTCGCGAATGATCAACACCTCGAACTCGCCGCCGAGGTAAGCGACGATGGGAACGAGCGCCCGCATGGAACGCAGGGCGAAGGCCAGGATGGCGGTGAGTACCACGCAGATAACGGCCAAGGGGAAGGCGTCGAGGTAGGTGGCGACGACTTCGGAAATGCCGACGAGCGGGCTGCGGTGACGGAGGTACCAGCGCCCTACCGTGTCGTCCCAACCCTGGATCGGGCCCCCGCCGTGACGACCGACGATTACGAAGCCGACGACGAGCCCGACCGCGAAAATCCCGGTCGCTGCCGCCACGAGCAGCCCGACGGCTCGCCAGACTCGTTCGGGGCGCGCCCCCGTCTTGGCGGAGCGGCAGGGGGTTCCTTGTAGATGGGCCACGGCTCCTCGTAACAGCCAGCTCAGTCGAACGACACAGTAAGCGAAGCCGTGAGGGGTTGGCCGGGCTCGTCGTTGAGCGGATGACGGGCGATGCGCACGTTGCATTGGTAGTTACCGGAGGGTTCGAGCTCGTTGTTGCCGAATATCGGTTCAGGGCGGCGCTTTCGTGACGGGCGAGTCGACAGACGATCTTCGGGATCGATTGCCAACAGTGTGCCGAGACTGACACGGCGACATACCAGCACTGAGAGTCACCGGTACCATCATCTTCGTGGTGCAGTTGTTCGTTTTAGCTAGTAGACGGGCAGGGCTCGTCCCGGACCACCCCAGGAGCAGGTTATGGGTCATCGGCTGAGGCCGGCCGTGGTCTCCCGGCGGGTCTTTGTTGTGGCGGCGGTCTGCTTCTTGGCGGCCGTACTGGCCCTCGCTATACCTGCTCTAACTAGGGGGCACGCGTCAGGGACCGCTCGAGGCGGGCCCGGCAGCGCTAGCCGCCCAGGGGGGCCCGCTGCCGGCGTTCCGGTCGACCGAGCTTTGTTCCAGGCCGGGGCGTGCAGGCTGTTCGCTCCCACCAGCGGTAACCGCCACCAGACGGTCTTCCTCGACGCCGGCCACGGCGGCGTCGACCCAGGCGCAGTGGGGAAGACGAAGGCTGGCCGAACCGTCTACGAGGACGATCTCGCTCTGCGCGTCGAGTTGGACGCGCTGGCACTCTTGCGATCGGATGGCTTCACGGTGGTGGTGTCGCGGACCGCCGACTCGCTCGTCGGCCGCCTTGGGTCCCAAGACTTCTCTGGCGGGGTCCTCACTCCGCAAGGCGTGCACGACGACGTGGCGGCGAGAGACCGGTGCGCCGACCTGGCGCATGCTGCGGTTCTGGTCGGGATCTACTTCAACGCCGGTGGCAGTTCGCAGAATGCTGGCTGCATCACCGCCTATGACCGTGCACGCACGTTCTGGCGAGAGAACCTCCGCCTGGCTCGCCTGGTCCAAAGCGATGTCCTTTCCGCTCTCAACTCCCACGGCTGGGGGGTGCCGAACGACGGCGTGATGCCAGATGTCGGCTTGGGTGCGCCGGCACTCGATGACCCTGCTCAGGACTACGGGCATCTCCTCTTGTTGGGACCGGCCGAGCCTGGATGGTTCTCAACCCCGAGCGACATGCCCGGGGCCCTCATCGAGCCGCTCTTTGTTACTGACCCCTTCGAGGCCTCGATCGGTGTCAGTGCCACCGGCCAACAGGCCATGGCCAGAGGGATCGCGCTCGCCGTCGAGCAGTACCTCCATCCGGGCACTGTCAGCCCTGCCTCGCCGTGACACGTTGAATGAGCCGTCCACGGCGGACAGTAAAGGCGCGCCTCTACGGCTCGTCCTCGCTGTGGTCGTCTTGGTCGTAGCCGTAGCGCTGCTGTTTGCTGCGACCTCGGCGATACTCGCTGCCGGGTTTCCGTCGCCGGCGGCGGCTGCGACGGCCGGTTGGTCGTCGGGGACGCTGATCGACCCGGGAGGGGGCTACCGCCTGACCTCTGTCTCCTGCCCAAGGGCGAGCTTCTGCGCCGCGGTGGATCGGGACGGCAACGTCCTCACCTATAACGGCAGCTCGTGGTCCTCGCCCGTCGACATCGACGCGGGAAATTACCTCTCTTCCATCTCCTGCCCAACGGCGAGCTTCTGCGCCGCGGTGGACGAAAGCGGCAACGTCCTCACCTATAACGGCAGCTCGTGGTCCTCGCCCGCCGACATCGACGGGTCGAACGCGCTGGAGTCCATCTCCTGCTCGTCGGCGATCTTCTGCGCCGCGGTGGACAAAAGCGGCAACGTCCTCAGCTACGACGGCAGCTCGTGGTCGTCCGACGACATCGACGGGACGACCACGCTGCTCTCCGTCTCCTGCCCGACGGCGATCTTCTGCGCCGCGGTGGACTGGAACGGCAACGTCCTCACCTACAACGGCAGCTCGTGGTCCTCGCCCGCCGACGACATCGACGGGTCGAACGCGCTGTTCTCTGTCTCCTGCCCGACGGCGATCTTCTGCGCCGCGGTGGACGACAGCGGCAACGTCCTCACCTACAACGGCAGCTCGTGGTCCTCGCCCGCCGACGACATCGACGGGTCGCACGCGCTGAACTCCGTCTCCTGCCCGACGGCGAGCTTCTGCGCCGCGGTGGACGCCACCGGCCAGATCCTCACCTACAACGGCAGCTCGTGGTCCTCGCCCGACGACATTGCTGCGACGAACTGGTTGTACTCCGTCTCCTGCCCGACGGCGAGCTTCTGCGCCGCGGTGGACAGTACTGACGCGTTCACGTATTCGCCTTCGACGACCACCATCACCTCGATCACGTCGAACCCGGTTGTCGGCCAGCCGGTCTCCGTTGGCGTGCAGGTCACCGGGCCGAGCACCACCTCGGGGTCGCTGACCCCGAGCGGGCAGGTCACCGTCAGCGACGGTGCCCGGAGCTGTGAGGCGACGCTCAGCGGGTCGAACGGGACCGCGACCGCCTCCTGTTCGATCACCGAGCAAGCCGCGGGCAACTACTCGCTCACTGCCAGCTATCCGGGCGACGCCAACTTCGCCTCCAGCGAGACGTCCACCTCCACCTCGCTCACGGTCGCTAAGGGCACCTCCAAGACCGCCCTCAAGCTTTCTGCGAGGAAGGTCACCTACGGGCACGAGCAGACCGAGCACCTCTCGGTCACCGTCTCGCCGCAGTACTCCGGCTCGACGCCGACCGGAACCGTGACGGTGACGGAGTCCACGACGACGCTGTGCACCTTTACTCTGTCGTCGGCCAAGGGATCGTGCACGTTGTCGGCCACCGAGTTCGGCCCGGGCACCTATGGCCTCGTTGCCACCTACGGCGGCAGCGCCGACTTCGACGGCTCGGCTTCTGTCGAGGAGTCCTTCACCGTCGCCAAGGAAACCACGAAGACCACCCTCAAGCTCTGGGCCACCAAGGTGACCTACCGCGACGAGCAGGCCGAGCACCTCTCGGTCATCGTTTCGCCGCAGTACTCCGGCTCGACCCCGACCGGAACCGTGACGGTGACGCAGTCCACGACGACGCTGTGCACCTTTGCGCTGTCGGGCGCCAGGGGCTCGTGCACGTTGTCGGCCACCGAGTTCGGCCCGGGCACCTATGGCCTCGTTGCCACCTACGGCGGCAGCGCCGACTTCGACGGCTCGGCTTCTGTCGAGGACTCCCTCACCGTCGCCAAGGAAACCACGAAGACCACCCTCAAGCTCTCGGCCACCACGGTGACCTATAGCGACGAAGGCGCCGCACACCTCTCGGTCACCGTCTCGCCCGAGTTCGCTGGCTCGACCCCGACCGGAACCGTGACGGTGACGCAGTCCACGGCGACGCTGTGTGTGATCACGCTCTCGTCGGCCAAGGGCTCGTGCACGTTGTCGGCCACCGAGTTCGGCCCGGGCACCTACCACCTTGTCGCCACCTACGGCGGCAGCACGAACTTCGGGGGCTCGGCTTCAGCGCAGGAGTCCCTCACCGTTGTAAAGGCAACCTGGAAGACCACCCTCAGGCTCTCAGTCGCCAAGGTGACCTACGGCGACGAGCAGACCGAGCACCTCTCGGTCACCGTCTCGCCGCAGCACTCGGGCTCGAAACCCACCGGGAAGGTCACCGTCAAGGAGTCCACGGCGACGCTGTGTGTGATCACGCTGAAGTCAGCCAAGGGATCGTGCAAGTTGTCGGCCAAGAGGCTCAAGGTGGGCACCTACCACCTCGTCGCCACCTATGGCGGGAGCTCGAACTTCAAGCGCTCGACTTCAGCCAAGAAGAAACTCACCGTCGTGAAGTGACGAGCTGCTGCCTTGTCGCGGTACGGGCGGGCATCGGTCGCTGACCGGCACCTTGGCAACCGGTCAGCGTCCGTTCTCCGTGCTAGACGTCAAGCCGCCAGTGCTTGGTAGCAGAACGAGCATGTCCCTCCTCCGATCCAAACCCCTATGCTGACCGGATCGAGCATCGAGGTTGTTGGTGAGTGACCCTAAACATTCACGACGAGGCTGGTTCGAGGTGCTCCTCGCTGCCGGCTGGGGGAGGAGCGTCACTGCGACACCTTAGTGGTACCATATTCAGTACCACTTAAGGAGGCCTCTGGTTGGCAATCTCGGCGAGCGAGGCTCGCAAGAATCTGTTCCCGTTGATCGAGCGGGTGAACGATGATCGCACCCCGATCGAGATCACATCGAAGCACGGCAGCGCGGTGTTGATGTCTCGGGCCGACTTCGACGCGCTCGAAGAGACCGCGTACCTGCTTCGGGCCCCGGCGAACGCGAGGCGGCTCCTCGAGAGCCTCACTCAGGCTCTGCACGGCGAGCGCGAGGTTCACGACCTCGCCTGATGCGACTCGTCTTCACGCCGATCGGGTGGGATGACTATCGGTATTGGCAGGACCACGACCGCGCGGTGCAAAAGCGAATCAACCGGCTGCTCGAAGAGACGCTGCGAGATCCGTTCTCGGGAATCGGAAAACCCGAGCAGCTTCGGCACGTCCTCCAAGGCGCGTGGTCGCGCCGGATCGACGATGAGCACCGGCTCGTTTACTACGTCGACGGCGAGGACTTAGTCGTGCTCCAGGCGAGGTATCACTACGACCGGTAGGTGATCACGCTTGAAGGTCGTGACACGCGACAGCCGTCAGCCCTGAATGTTGTCAGCGGGGCGAAGTGGAGGATAAACGGCACTGGCCCCGATGGGCGAGCGTTGCGTGATCTCGAACTGAGCTCCGTGAGAACCGCTGTGAGAACCAAACGTCGGCGAAAGGCCGAAAGCGACCGTTACGGGCGGCAAACTCGCGAAGGCGTTCTCCCTGTTAGAGAGCCATAACGGGCAAAGTTGGAACGTCGCGGTGCGGGGTGGAAATCGCCTCGAGCGAACTTTGGATCAGGAGGTTGGAGGTTCGAGTCCTCCCCCGCCAGCAAAGCACCTGACGTCGGGCTAAGCGCCACAGCGACCGCGCTGGGGTGTCTGAGTAAATGGGTCCATCAGAAGTGTCTTGAACTTAGGGGCAGGTTGCTCGGTGAAAATGATCAACATGTGTCATGGATCAGGAGCCAGATTCTTCAATCTTCGACCGGCGAATTCACTTGCCGCAGGAAGGCCAGTCTTGGCCAACCTTCCGACCCCCGTCGCGCTTGCTCTGCCTCGCCGGTCGTCGGCAGGCGCACCCCAGCGCCGCTGTCGCCGCCGGAGGCACGCCGTAACGGGCCAGCTCAGCCGCAATGAGCCGTGAAGGCAGCTGTCCCCGGCTGATATGCCTCGCCCGAGTTGGAACTCACCAAGAGACACGACTCGTCCACTGCCACGAACTGCGACGCCGGGATCTGCTTCAGCTGATCGACCTCCGTGTAGGTCCAGGACGTACTGGCTTCCCCTTGGAAATACCAGTTGCTGCCGTTGTCCGCGACGATGAGCCCGTACGTCTTCATTGTCCTGATCACGGTCTGGCACATCGCCGAACACTGTGACGCAGGCAACGAGAAACTCGCGTTCAGTCTGAAGCGCGCGCCCATCGGAGGACAATCACTGTTCGCCTGTCCTGCCTCGTGGCGTGCGGGCCACAGGTACGACTGTCGCGTGCAATCGGCCGTGAAGCGAATCGCGTGGTCGAGCGTCCCGGTCCTCACCTCCGAGTACTGCACGAGCAGAGGCGCGATAGGAAGACCTGCCGCGTCCGCGGAGGTCCAACCGGCTGGTCGCAAGGCATTGGACCGAAGACTCCAGACGGCCCCGGATCCGGCAGTCGATTTGCCGTTCGGCTTGTAATACGCATCCCAGAGCTCGTACAGCTTGCAAGTCGCGGGATTCACCATCAGCGCGTGTCGGTCACCGGAGGCATTCCTCCCTCCTTCGATCGGCGTCGACGACGAGAACGGGTAGGGGCCGCTGTTGCTCTGGTCTGCATATTCGAAGCTGACATGAACAAGTGGCCGAGACGGGCTCACTATCAGGTAGGGAATGCCGTACGGGTTGTTCCTGCTACCGGACGGCCCGTAGTCAGGGTGCAGGTAGGTCGTCGAGGAATCCATCGAGGCGAGCCATCTCGCACTGTTCGGGTTGACCGGCAGGTCCGTGATCGGAGTGTTGAGGACGTTGTCCGCCGGGAAAGAAGGGCAACCCGTGCCCGGGAACCTCGGTCCTGTCGACGGTGTGGCGGTTGCCACGGGACGGATTAGATGCGTCCCAGAGGACAGAGATCCCGTTGTCGACAAGCCGACCGAGCCTGAGACGAGCAGACCCACCACGCTGAAGCTGACCGCTTTGAGGGGGACCCCGCTCCTTCGCCCGAAGATCGGAAACATCAACCCCTCCTTGCAACTTCGTTGATCAGCGCCTCACAATGACAACACATCTTCGCGAAACGCGCCTGCGCACGAACACTCGGCTCGGATCGCGTGGCGTGTGAGGCGATCTAGCTTTGCTCGCTCGCCACGAAGGAACGCACTCGGTCGTCAAAGGAACAGAGTCGTGCCCCTGTCGGCAATCGCGCACATTGTTGTCCTCGCCGGACCACCGACGTGCGAGAAGAGCGACCGAGTAGTTGCTATGGCTACGGGGTCTTGACGAGCTTCGCCGGCCACTTGATTTCCGTCGTGATTTGGTGGTCGAGGTGCCGTCACACCCGGGTTGGCGGCCCCGTTTCGACCCAGCAAGTCGGAAATGAGCCCGAGGTTCACTGGGCCAAGGAGAGGCATCTGGACTCGCGAGGAAGGCCGCCATCTGATGACGGGTCGTGACACACGAGTTCGGACGGACAGCCCCCCTCGAACGGCAGCGGCGGCAGGCAGCTGGTTCGCCACGGGTCTCGGCACTCCAACGTGCGAAGCTGGGTCCTGCTCTCGATGACCCGACAAGGAGCTCGGAGTTATGGCGACTGTGCTGGTGACACGGCACCTGCCCGATGGAGCACTCGATCCGCTCGCCGCTCACGAAGTCAGGATCCGGGCCGTTGATACTCCCTACAGCCACGTCGAGCTTGTCCACGCCGTCGCCGACGTCGATGCAGTCGTCTGCGTCCTGGCTGATCGCATCGATGCCGAGGTGATCTTCGCAGCCCCACGGCTGCGGGTCATCGGCAACGTCGCGGTCGGGCTCGACAACATCGACCTTGCCGCGGCACATGCGGCGGGCGTGCAGGTGCTCAACACGCCGGGTGCCCTCGACGAGACGACCGCGGATCTCGCCTTCGCCCTGATCCTCGCGGCGAGTCGCCGGACGCCCGACGCCGAGCGCGACCTACGATCAGGCGACTGGCGCGGTTGGAGCCTCCTCGACCACCTCGGCCGCGACGTCTGCGGCGCGACGCTCGGCCTGGTGGGGTTCGGGAGGATCGCTCGTGCCGTGGCGCGACGCGCCGCCGGGTTCGACATGACCGTCCTGCACTGGTCGCACCGCGACACCGGGGAGCCTGGCTACGTGGCGGATCTCGACGACCTGCTCGTCCGCAGTGACATCGTGAGTCTGCACGTGCCCCTCACCGAATCGACCCGTCACCTGATCGGAGCGCGCGAGCTGGCGCTGCTCCGTCCGGACTCGGTCATCGTGAACACGGCCCGGGGCGCCGTCATCGACGAGGACGCGCTCGCCGACGCGCTCGAGGGCGGGCGGATCTTCGCGGCCGGTATCGACGTCTACTCGGAAGAGCCGCGGGTTCCGGCGGCACTGTTGCACGCGCCGCACGCGGTGCTCCTTCCGCACATCGGAAGCGCGACGCTCGCGACGAGGCGGCGCATCGCGCTCATGGCGACGAACGGCGTGGCGGCGGCCCTCGGCGGGAGCTGAGGAGATGCACGTTCTCGTCGCGCCCGACAAGCTGCGCGGCACGCTCAGTGCCCGGGACGCGGCCCGTGCTCTCGCTGAGGGCCTCGACGTGGCCGGGGCGCAGACGATACTCCTACCCCTGTCCGACGGCGGTGAGGGATTCCTCGACGCGCTGGGAGGTCCGAACCGCACGAGCGAGGTGCCGAACGCCTTTGGCGTGCCCGTCGTGGCACCGTGGCGGCTGCGCAAGGGCCGGGCGGTCATCGAGTCGGCGGTCGTGATCGGCTACGGGGGGTGTGCTGCGCCCGGACCCGGGCAGGCCGAAGCGGCGACGACCTACGGCCTCGGCGCGCTGGTCGCCGAGGCACTGCGCGCCGGGGCGCGCGACGTGAGCGTGGGACTGGGCGGGTCGGTCACCACGGACGGGGGCGCCGGCGCCCTCGAGGCGCTCGCCGATCTCGTCCCGTTCTCGGCCGGTTGCCGCGTCGTGCTCGCGACGGACGTGACGACGGGCTACCTCGGCGCGGCCCGCGTGTTCGGTCCCCAGAAGGGGGCCGACCCCGACACCGTCGCCCGCCTCGAGGGGCGTCTCGCCGCCCAGGCCGAGCAGTTGCGGGCGCGTTTCGGGGTCGACGTCGGACTCGTCTCCGGAGCCGGGGCGGCCGGAGGTCTGGCGGGCGGCCTGTGGGCTGCCGGGGCCCGGATCGAGCCCGGTTTCGAGTTCGTGGCCCGCCACGTCGGGCTCGCGGGCCGCGTCGCCGCGGCGGATCTCGTCGTCACCGCCGAGGGCCGTCTCGATCGCACCTCGTTCGAGGGCAAGGTGGTCGGTGGCGTGCTCGCCGAGGCGGAGCGCCGGCACGTCCCGGCCGTCGTCGTCGTCGGCCAGGCCGAGCGCGACGCCGTCGGCCTCTCCCCGGCACCGGTCGTCGAGCTATCCGAGCTGTTCGGCGCCGAGGCGTCGGCCCACACGACGGCGGACTGCCTCCGTCGGGTGGCGGTACAGATCCTCGCGGCCGGCTCGTGAACGTGCCTCGGCGAGACTGTCCTCGTCCCGCCACGCAGTCCGGTTGTCGGCCGCCGGTCAGACCGTCTCCCGGTTTGCGTCGCGGACCGTCGGGACGATTTGCGCCCGGATCGCCCGAGGGCGCGGGCGCCGACCTAACCGAGGTCCGGACGGTAGAGATGGCAGGCGACCTCGACCGGCGGGGTGTCGTCGCCGACCGGACCGAGCACGGGGTCGACGCCCTCGTGGAAGCGGACGGCGACGCCGGCGGCGCGCTCCTCGGTCGCGACGACGCCTCTCCAGAACGGGTCCTCCCGGCTCGCCGCACGGTGTACTTCGAGTAGGGCCGCGACCTCGGCGGGGCTGCGGCCGGAGGCGCAGGGGAGCAGGGCGAGGGCAGACGGCGCGTCGAGCCCGTCGAGGCCGCCGATGATCGCCCGCTCGCGCTGGAACTCCTCCGGGCCGAGTTGCGCCCACCGTTCCTCGAGCAGCGTCCGCAGGTCACGGCTCTCCCACCCGCACGGGGCGTAGGCGCGCGGGCAGCGGGGGTGGAACGAGCAGCCGAGCGGCGGGACCGCCGCGTCGGGCACCTCGCCGCGGGGAAGGTCGCGTGGCACGTGGTGACGGGGATCGGGTTCCGGGATCGCCTCCAGGAGCGCCTTCGTGTACGGGTGACGCGGGTTGGCGTAGACGTCGGCGGCGGAGCCGATCTCGACGATCCGGCCGAGGTACATGATGGCGATCCGGTCGCAGAAGTAGCGCGCCGTCGCGAGGTCGTGGGTCACGTAGAGGTACGTGAGGCCGAGGTCGGTCTTCAGGTCGTCCATGAGCTGGAGGACCTTGGCCCGCACGCTCATGTCGAGCATCGAGACCGGCTCGTCGGCGATGACGAGCTCGGGACCGAGGATGATCGCTCGGGCGAGGACGGCGCGCTGTTTCTGGCCGCCCGAGAGGTCGCTCGGGTACTTGCGCAGGAAGCGGTCGACGGGCACGAGCCCGACGCGTTCGAGCGTCTCCGAGACGAGTCTCGTCACCTGGCGGTCGTCACGGGCGATGCCGTGGATCTTGAGGGGGTGGCCGACGGCGTCGCGGATGGTCATCGCCGGGTTGAGCGAGGCGTGCGGATCCTGGAAGATGAGCTGCATCCGCTTGCGCAGCGGCCGGAAGCGCCGCTCCGAGAGATCGGAGATCTTCTCACCGTCGAGCGAGATCGAGCCGTCGGTGACGTGGACGAGGGACAGCACTGCCCGCGAGAGCGTCGTCTTGCCGCTGCCGGACTCGCCGACGAGCCCGAGCACCTCGCCGCGGTGCAGCTGGAAGCTCACGCCGTCGACGGCCTTCACCGACCCTGTGTCGTGGCCGAGCACGCGCTGGAGAAAGTTGCCGCGCAGCGCGAAGTGGACCTTCACGCCGCGCACGTCGAGAAGCACCGGGGCTGTCGAGAGGTCAGGCTTCGTCGGCAATGCCGATCTCCTCTCGCTCGAGCGGCACCCGGTCGTCGGGTGTCAGGTGGTCGGCCGGTCCGTGCAGCCAGCACTCGGCGAGGTGGCCCGGCCGCACCTCCGTGCCGATCGGCGCGGCGACGGCACAGACCCGCATCGCCGCGGGGCAGCGCGGGTGGAAGCGGCATCCCGAAGGCGGCTCGACGAGGTCGGGCGGCGCCCCGGGGATGAAGTGGAGCTCGCGGGTCGAAAGCGAGATCGTGGAGCGCATGAGCTCCTGCGTGTAGGGGTGCTCCGGGCGGCTGAAGATATCGTCGACGGCGCCCTGCTCGACGATCCGGCCGGCGTACATCACGGCGACGCGGTCGCAGGACTCGGCGACGATGCCGAGGTTGTGGGTGATGAGGAGCAGCGACGTGTCGAAGTTGCGTTTCAAATCGGCGATGATCGACAGGATCTGCGCCTCGACGAGCACGTCGAGGGCCGTTGTCGGCTCGTCGGCGACGACGAAGCGCGGGCGGAAGACGAGCGCGAGCGCGATCATGATCCGCTGCCGCATGCCGCCCGAGAACTCGTAGGGGTAGTTGCGGAAGCGCGTCGGCGGGATGCCGACCCCGCCGAGTGCCTCGAGCGAACGTCGGCGCACCTCGGCGTCGGAGATGTCCGGGTCGTGGGTGCGCAGCGCCTCGGCGAAGTGGTCCGAGATCCGCATCAGCGGGTCGAGGCGCGTCATCGGCTCCTGGAAGACGAGCCCGATCGCAGGGCCGCGCAGCTTGCGCATCTCAGCCGGCGACGCCGTGACGAGGTTGCGTCCCCCGAAGTCGACCACCCCGTCGCGGGTCGCGCCGACGGGCAGCAGCCCGAGGAGCCCCCGCCCGAGCGTCGACTTACCGCACCCGGATTCGCCGACGAGTCCGAGCGTCTCACGCTCGCGGATCTCGAAGCTCACGCCGTCGACGGCGCGTACGGGGCCGCGGTCGGTCCCGTACCAGACGCGCAGGTCCCTTACCCGGATGACGGGCTCCGCCGCGGCGAGGGCGGTGGTCGTCGCCGCCGGCTGACCGCCCGGCAGGGCGTAGGAGCGGTGGACCGGCCGGCGCAGCAGCGGGTTGTAGCTGTCGTTCAGCCCCTCGCCGACGAGGGTGAGACCGGTGACGAGGAGGATGATCGCGATCCCCGGGAACAGCCCCGTCCACCAGAAGCCGGCCTGGG
>JBEKCO010000028.1:0-22820 GCA_050014835.1 Acidimicrobiales bacterium | reverse complement strand
CGTCCACGTCGAGCTCACCGGCGACGCCGTGACCGAGTGCCTCGGCGGGGCCGAGGACATCCTCGAGGAACATCTCTCGCTGCGCTACACGACGACGTGCGACCCGCGGCTCAACGGGCGACAGGCGCTCGATCTCGCCTTCCGGGTCGCGGAGCTGCTGGCCACTTGATGCGCCGCCCCGCGGCCCCGAGCCGCGCCCTGCTCGCCGTCACCCTGGCGGTCGCGTTGGCCGCCGGTCTCGGCGCGCTCGGCGGGGACGCAGGTGGCGCCCGTCTCTCGGCGACGACCCCCGACCCGACGACGCTGCCCCGGACGCCGGGCGCGACGACCTGTGCGTACCCCGTGACGCCGACGACCTCGACGACCTCGACGACCACGACGACCACCACCACGACCACCACGACGACCACCACGACCACGACCACCACGACCACGACCACGACGACCACGACCACGACGACGACGCTGCCCGGCGGATCGACCACGCCGACCACGCCGACCACGACCACCACGCCAACCACGACGACGGCGCCAACGACGTCGACGACCACGTCGACGACGCTCCCGGCGGTGACGACGACACCGGCGGCGATGACGGTCGAGAAACCCGCTTACTACCTCGCCGAATCCAATGGCGGCATCGAACCCTTCGGTGGTGTGAAGTTCCTCGGTTCCGAGGCACCGCGACACCTGCGCGTGAAGTTCATCGGCGGCGCGGAGACGTCTGACTCCGGCGGCTACTGGATCGCCACGACTAGCGGGAACGTCTACCGGTTCGGTGACGCACGCTTCCTCGGCTCACCGGTCCACCGCGCCAATCGCAAGCCGATCGTCGCGATCGTCGCGTCTCCGACCGGCGAGGGTTACTGGCTCGTCGCCTCGAACGGCGCCGTCTACAACTACGGCGACGCGGCGTACTGCGGCTCGCTCGTCCACACCAGGCTGGCGTCGCCGATCGTCGCCTTCGCACCTTCGCCGGGCGACGACGGCTACTGGCTCGTCACGGCGAACGGCACCGTGTACGCCTACGGCAACGCACCGGACCTCGGCTCGGTGCCGACGACGCCGGGGGCAGCACCGGGCAACGCGGTAGCCGGCATCGCGCCGACCGACGACGGGCGGGGTTACTGGATCGCCGCCGCGAACGGCACCGTCTACCGTTTCGGCGACGCGACGAGCCTCGGGTCCCCGGCCGCGCTGAAGCTGACCGTTCCGTTCGTCTCGATCGTCTCGACCGCGGACAGCCGTGGCTACTGGCTCACCACGGCGAACGGGAGGATCTTCGGTTACGGCGACGCCCATTTCGCCGGGTCGCTCGCGCACACGCCTCCTCCTTCCGGCGTCACCGTCACCGGGCTGATGCGCTCGTACACCCTCCGGCGCGGCATCGTCTCGCTCGCGCACCACGATTTCGGCTACGACATCTCGTCTTACCAGTGCAAGACACCGACGTCGAACGAGACGAGGAGCGGCCTGCCGCCGTCCTCACCGGTCTCGGTCCTCCAAGTCACGGGCTGGCTCGACGGGGCGGACAACCCGTGCCTCGCCGCCGAGGCGACCTGGGCGACGCAGGCCGCGGGATCGTCGGGCTCCCCCTACTCGCTCTATCTGTTCGTGAACGCCCCGGACACGACGCCGGCAGGACGCGAGATGGCGGCGACCGGGCCGAAGGGGAACTGCGCGACGCTCACCGGCGAGGCGGTCCTGCTCTGTCGGGCGTACAACTACGGGTACAATGGTGCGATCGCGGGGCTCACCTACGCGACGAGCCAGGGCGTCCACTCCTCGCTGTGGTGGCTCGACATCGAGAACGACGGGCTCTCGCCGAGCGACTACTCCGACTTCGCGGCGGGGCACTACTGGGCGAAGTCGAGCACGCTGAACGACGCCACGATCCAGGGGGCGCTCGACGCGCTGCGCGGGGCGGGCCTCCAGGTCGGCCTGTACTCGACGAGCCTGCAGTATCCGATCATCGCGGGCAACTACGTGCCGACCGGTCCACAGCTGCCGTTGTGGATCGCCGGGGTGCCGCGGACGAAGCCCCCGTACGCCCAGTCGGGACTGTCGAGCCCGTCGGTCCTCCCGCTGTGGTGCACCGGGACGGCTCGCTACGCGAACCCCGGGAGCCCGCCGAACGACCTGTTCGCCGGGGGCGTGCCGGAGCTCTTGCAGGAGACGCCCGGCGCGCTCGCCTCGCCCTACGGCGTCGACCCCGACTACAGCTGCTGATTCGTCCCGGCCCACTCCGGCGGCTCGACGCCGACCCACTCCGGTTCCGTCGAGGCGATGTGGGCGAGACCCGCCAGGTGCCCGACGTCGTTGTAACGCACGAGGCGCCATCGTGAGCCGGTGTGGTGCCACTCGGTGATCGAGGTGTTGTCCGGGTGGAGCCGGACGATGTTGCCGTGTTCGGCGAGGCCGAGGAAGCGGATCATCGACGAGTCGATGACGCCCCCGTGGGAGACGATGACGACGAGCCCGCCCGGGTTGTGGACCGCGACCGAGGTGAGCGCCGCCGCGGCGCGGTCGAGGAATTCGATCCAGCTCTCGCCGCCCGGCGAGGTCGGAAACTCCGGGTCGTCGCCCGGCAGCCCGCGCCGCTGGTAGCGGAGTTCGTAGTCCGCCCAGGTCATTCCGTCGGCCTCCCCCGGGTGCCGTTCGCAGAACGAGCAGCTCCGCTCGAAGCCGGAAACGCCGAGGGCCGGTGCGAGGATGGCCGCCGATTCGATCGCCCGAGGCAGGACGCTCGTCCACATCGCCGCGGCCCCGGCGAGCTCGCCGGTGCGGGCGAGCCGTTCGGCGAGGACCTCGACCTGGGCGATGCCGCGCGGCGTGAGGCCGCGGCAGCCTTTGTGCCCGCCGATCACCGAGTCGACGTTGGCGTACGCCTCGCCGTGGCGGATGATCGCGAGCCGCGTCCCGACGGCGATCGGGCCGTCGGCGCGCGCCAAAGGATCCTCGGATGCCGCTTGTTGGCTCACCTTCCGCACCCTACTGGCCCCCGCACGCCTGCGGAAACGACGGCGGCACGCACCCTGGGAGCCGGTGGCTACGAGCGGACCTGGCCGTCGCCCTCGATCACGAACTTCACCGAGGTGAGCTCACGCAACCCCATCGGACCGCGGGCGTGCAGCTTCTGGGTCGAGATCCCGATCTCGGCGCCGAGCCCGAGCTCGCCACCGTCGACGAAGCGGGTCGAGGCGTTGACGAGCACCGCCGCGGCGTCGACCTCCCGGGTGAAACGCCGGGCGGCTTCGTAGTCGCGCGTCACGATCGCCTCGGAATGCCCGGTCGAATAGCGGGCGATGTGCTCGAGCGCGCCGTCGAGGTCGTCGACGACGGCGATGGCGAGCTTCAGGCGGAGGAACTCCGTGGCGAAGTCGTCGTCGGTCGCGACGCCGATCCCGGGCAGGATGGCGCGGGCCGCCTCGTCCCCGACGAGCTCGACGCCCTCGAGGGCCCGGGCGAGCCGTGGCAGCACGACGGGCGCGATCGCGCGGTGGACGACCAGGGTCTCCATCGCGTTGCACACGCCCGGCCGTTGGGTCTTCGCGTTGACGACGATCCGCTCGGCGACGTCGAGGTCGGCGTCGGCGTCGACGTAGACGTGGCAGTTCCCGTCGCCGTCGATGACATACGGCACCGTGGCGTGATCGACGACGAGCGCGACGAGCGCCGGTCCGCCACGGGGCACGAGGCAGTCGATCACGCCGCGCAACGTAACGAACTCCGCGACCGTCTCGCGTCGGGTGTCCTCGACGAGCACGACGCAGTCGGCGGGCAGGCCCGCCTTGGCGATCCCGGACCGCAGGGCCCCCGTGATCGCCGCGTTGGATGCGATCGCGCCCGCCGAGCCGCGCAGCAAGGCCGCGTTCCCTGACTTCACGCAGAGCCCCACCGCGTCCGAGGTCACGTTCGGCCGGCTCTCGTAGACGATGCCGACGACACCGAGGGGCACGCGCACGCGCCGGACGGTGAGCCCGTTCGGGAGGGTCCAACCCTCGACGACCTCACCGACGGGGTCGGCGAGCGCGGCGACCGCCCGCAGGCCGCCGGCCATCTGGCCGAGGCGCGCCTCGCTCAGGCGGAGCCGGTCGACGTTCGCTTCCGTCCCGCCGGCCGCCTCGGCCCGGGCGACGTCCTCGGCGTTCGCCGCGAGGACCGCGCCGGACGCGCCGATCAGCGCCTCGGCGGCGTGCTCGAGGGCGTCATTTTTCTGGCCCGTCGTCGCGGTGGCGAGGATCCGGGCCGCGGCCTTGGCGCGCCGACCGAGCGCTGCGAGCGGTTCCGGGGCCATGGCGAAGGCTACCGAGGCACGGCCGGACGCGGCGAACGCGAGCCGCTCCGGGGCGACGCCACCCCGGTGAGCACGACGAGGTCGTCGCGGTGGACGAGCTCTCCGGCGAGGTCCGACGGCAGGTCGGCCGAGCGGCGGCCGATCCACTCGCTGGCGCGGTCCGACGGGCGCCGGGCGATCCCCTTGGCGATGATCGCGCCGTCCGCCGCGACGATCTCGATCAGGTCGTCGCTCCCGAACGGCGTGGCGATCTCGACGACGCCCGCGGGGAGCAGGCTCGCCTCGTGCTCGACGAGGGCGCGGCGGCAACCGTCGTCGACGATGACCCGGCCGACCGCCGGGAGCGCGAAGGCGATCCACGCCTTGCGGGCCGGGAGCCGTTCGTCGCGGGGCAGGATCGTCGTGCCGACCCCGGCGGACCCGGCGACCGCGTCGACAACGACGTCGGGACGGGAGGCGGCGGCGATCACGGCGCGCACGCCGCACCACGCCGCGACGCGGGCGGCGGCCAGCTTCGTCGCCATGCCCCCGCTGCCGGCGGCCGAACCCGCGCCGCCGGCGACCTCGTCGAAGGCGGCGTCGACGGCGACGACCTGCTCGACGAGCGTCGCGTCGGCGAACCGCCTCGGGTCGGCGTCGAACAGGCCCTCCGTGTCGGTGAGCAGGACGAGGCACTCGGCGCCGACGAGGTTGGCGACGAGCGCGGCGAGGCGGTCGTTGTCGCCGCAGCGGATCTCGTCGTCGGCGACGGCGTCGTTCTCGTTGATCACCGGCACCGCTCCGAGCTCGATGAGCCGGTCGATCGTCTCCCGGGCGTGCAGGTACTGGCGACGCGCCCCGAAGTCCGGCAGCGAGAGCAGCACCTGGGCGATGAAGAGGTGCTCGGCGGCGAAGGCGTCGTCGTAGACGCGCATCAGCCGGTGCTGGCCGATCGTCGAGAGCGCCTGGAGGGTCGTGGTGTCCGTCGGGCGGCCGGCGGGCGGCTTCACCGCGGCGACGCCGGCGCTCACCGCCCCCGAGGTGACGACGACGGCCGGGCGGCCGGACCGCCAGAGGGTGCCGATCTCCCGGGCGAGCTTCTCGACGGCGCCCACGTCGACGCGGCCGTCTGCGGCCGTCACCGACGTCGACCCGATCTTCACGACGACCGTCATCGCCCCGCCTTTCCTCCGTCCGCCCCCGGCGGGGTGCGTCCGGCGCGCGACCCGCGCATCACGTGTCCTCGCTGTAGGTGAACGAAAGCTTGCCGATCCGAACGTCGTCACCCGGTCGGGCGCCGGCACGGGCGAGCGCCCGGTCGACACCGAGTCGCCGGAGGCGGCGCTGGACGAGCGCCGCCGCGTCGGGGTCCGTGAGGTCCGACAGGCCGACGGCGCGCTCGGCGGCGCGGCCGAGGACCACGAAACCGGCGCCCTCGCGCCGGACGACGACGCCCTCGGGCACCGGGCGGTGCACGACGGGCGCCGCCACGGCGGATCCGGCGCCCCGGCGGGCGTCCTCGACGAGGGCACCGAGGCGCCTGACGAGCTCGGCGATGCCCTCTCCGGTGACCGAGGAGATCTCGAGCTCGCCCCCGTAGTCCCCGGGACAGGGTCGCTCCTCCCTCGCCACCGTGTCGGCCCGCGAGCCGACGATCACCCGCGGGCGGGCGACGAGGTCCCGGCTGAAGCGTCCGAGCTCGTCGGCGAGCACGCGGGCCTGGTCGGCGGGCGCGCGCCCTTCACCCGGCGCGAGGTCGACCATCACGACAAGGGCGCGCGACCGCTCGACGTGGCGCAGGAAGCGGTGGCCGAGGCCCCGCCCCTCGCTCGCGCCCTCGACGAGGCCCGGGACGTCGGCGACGACGAACTCCGTCGCGCCCCGCGCCACGGCCTCGGCACCGCCCGCCAGGCGGACGACGCCGAGGTGCGGCTCGAGCGTCGTGAACGGGTAATCGGCGATCTTCGGCCTCGCGGCCGAGATCCGCGCGATGAGCGTCGACTTGCCGCAGTTCGGGAAGCCGACGAGGGCGACGTCGGCGACGAGCTTCAGCTCGAGGTCGAGCCAGCGCTCCTCGCCCACCTCGCCCTGCTCGCCGAAAGCCGGCGCCCGCAGGCGGTTCGTGAGGAACCGGGCATTGCCGGCCCCGCCGCGTCCGCCCTCGGCGGCCCGCAGGCGGTCGCCCGGCGAGGTGAGGTCGGCGAGGATCTCGCCGCCGGCCCCGCGCACGACGGTCCCGACCGGAACGGGGACGACAAGGTCCCGGCCGGCCCGCCCGTGGCGTCGTGCCCCGCCCCCGTGGGCGCCGCTCTCGGCGCGCCGGTGTGGATGGTCCCGGAAGGCGAGGAGCGAGGCGAGCGAAGCCGTCGCCTCGAGATAGACGTCGCCGCCGCGGCCGCCGTCGCCACCGTCGGGCCCGCCACGCGACACGTGCGCCTCCCGACGGAACGACACGGCACCGGCCCCGCCGTCTCCCGCCCTCACGTGGACCTGGGCCTCGTCGACGAAGCCGGCCATGTCGGTGCCTTTCTCAGGGGACGTACGCCACCGGCTCGGGAGGCGGGCGCCACGGGTCGAGGCGAACCGCTACGCGATGCGGCTCACGCCCCGCCGGTTTCGACGTCGACGAGTCGCCGGCCGCGCCGCTCAGCGAAACGGACCGTGCCGCTCGCCCTGGCGAACAGCGTGTCGTCCCCGCCGCGCCCGACGTTCGCCCCGGCGTGGAAGTGCGTGCCCCGCTGGCGCACGATGATCGCACCGGCAGCGACGACACAGCCGTCGGAGGCCTTCACACCGAGCCGTTGGGCGTTGGAATCCCTGCCGTTGCGGGTCGACCCGCCACCTTTGGTCTTGGACACTCAGGCCTCCTGCGACTTCTTCGGCGTGGTGCGGGCGGGCGACTTCCCGCCCGGCTCGATCGCGGTGATCTCGACGACCGAGTAGTGCTGGCGGTGGCCGAAGCGGCGCCGGCCCCGGGCCTTCGGCTGGTAGGTGAAGCCGACGATCTTCGGGCCCTTCGCCCGGCCGACCACGCGGCCGGCGACCTTCGCCGAGGCGAGCGCGCCGCGCCCGGCGACGACGGTCGCGCCGTCGACGAGGAGGACCGGCGAGAACGAGACGACCTCGTCCTCGTCGCCGACGAGCTCGACCTCCACACGGGTTCCGACCTCGACGCGTTCTTGTTTACCGCCAGAGGAGATCACTGCGTACATGAGGCCGCCATCGTAGCAATCGGGCGGGGGTCCCCCGGCCGACCTCGGTGTTCGTCGCAGAGGGACCCGGGGGCGGGTTCAGTCCTCGTCCTCGGAGAAGATGATCCCGCGGCCTTTGCACATCGGACAGGTCTCGCTGAGCGCCTCGAGGAGACCCTCGCCGACGCGTTTGCGGGTCATCTCGACGAGCCCGAGCTCGGAGATCTCGAACACCTGGGTCGGGGTCTTGTCTCGCGACAGCGCGTTACGCAGCGTCGCCACGACCTCGGCGCGGTTCGCCTTCAGCTCCATGTCGATGAAGTCGATGACGATGATCCCGCCGATGTCCCGCAGGCGCAGCTGGCGGGCGATCTCCTCGGCCGCCTCGACGTTGTTGCGGAACACCGTCTCCTCGAGGCTCGACGAGCCGACGTTCTTGCCGGTGTTGACGTCGATCACCGTCAGCGCCTCGGTGCGCTCGATGATGAGCGACCCGCCGGAGACGAGCCACACCTTGTGGTTGAGCGCCTTGTGCAGCTGCTCGTGGATGTGCTGGCGCTCGAAAAGCGGCAGGTCCTCGCTTTCCGGGTCGTAGTACTCGACACGGTCGGCGAGCGCCGGGTCGATCTCGGCGACGTAGGAGTGGACGAGCTCGTAAAGGCTCGAGTCGTCGACGATGACCCCGCGGTACTCCGCGGTGAACTCCTCCCGGATCACGCGCAGGGCGATGTGCGGCTCCGAGTACAGAAGCGCCGGAGCGGGGAGGTGCTTCGCCTTGTCGGCGATCTCGTCCCAGATCTTCACGAGCTGCGCGATGTCCCGGCGCAGCTCCTCGGCGCTCGCGCCTTCGGCGGCCGTCCGGACGATGATCCCGTGACCCTCGGGCCGGATCCCCTCGAGCACCTTGCGCAGGCGCTTGCGCTCGCGGTCGTCGAGGCGCTTCGAGATGCCGCTGGCGCTCGACTCCGGCACGAGGACGACGAAGCGGCCCGGAATCGACACCTCCTGGGTGAGACGCGCGCCCTTCACGCCGATCGGGTTCTTCGTGACCTGGCAGATGATCGTCTGGCCGGGCCGCAGCAGGTGCTCGATCCGGGTCGTGCCCGGGTCGCGCTCGATCCCCTCGTCACGGTCGGTCTGGACGTCGCCCCAGTACAAGACGGCGTTCTTCGGCGTGCCGATGTCGACGAACGCGGCCTCCATCCCCGGCAGGACGTTCTTCACCCGGCCGCGGTAGATGTTGCCGTCGATCTGGTTGGCGTCGTCGAGGGCCCGGGCGACGTGGTGCTCGATGAGCGAGCGGCCCTCGAGCACGGCGATCTGGGTGGCGTCCTGGGCGACGTGCACGCACATGAGGTAGCGCCCGACCGGGCGGCCCTTGCGTTCCCGGCCCCGGCGCCGGCTCGTCTCCGCCCGGCCCGCCTCCCCGGCGTCGTCCGGCTCCCGGCCGATCGGCTCGGCGCGGCCCGCCGGTCGTCCGCTCGCCCGCGCCGGACGGCTCGGAGCCGCCGTCGCGGCCTCGAGTTCGGATTCGGGCCTCGCGGCGCGTGGCCGCCCGCCGCGACCGCGGCCGCCGCGGCGGCGGCGACGCGGCTTCGGGGGACCGGCGGGACTTGCCCCGTTTCCCGTGGGGCTCGCCCCCCGGACCGGCGGTGCCGGCCGGGTGTCGCCGATCTTCGGCTTCGGCGACGCCTCAGCCCTGCGGGCGGCGCCCGGGGCGTCTAGCGCCGCACGGGACGCTGCGGAGCCAACCGGGCGCCGCGGCTCCCCGGTGCCGATGGCGCCGGTGGTCGGGTCGGACATGTGAGAGATCCCTTCTAAGACGCGCACCGCGGAGGTGCGCGGGAACCACCGCGCGCGCACAGGCGAAACTTCCGCCGCGCCGTGCAGCGATGGGGCCACATCGATCTGTTCTGTCGCCGCGAGAAGCGGGCACCGACATTCCCGCCCGGGCAGCGACAAGTACTTGCACGGCACAGGGTCCCCCGGCCCGGCGAGCGCAACGGGTGACGGACACGGCCGCTTCCGGCACGCGCAGTGGTCGCTGGCGCGTTTTACCTGCTCGCGGCGTGATCATCCTGCGTTCAGTTTAACCCAGGGTCCCCGGGGTCCCCGGTCCCAGACCGTTGCAATCAGATGAACATGCGGGGCCGGGTCACTTGCCCGTCACGGTCTTGCCGATCCCGTGAGCGTACAGGTAGTTGTAGATCTGCCGTACGACGGGCGCGGCCGCCGAGGCGCCAAAGCCCGCCTGGTTGATCTCGACGCAGACGACGTAGCGCGGCGCCCGGCCCCGCGGCCCGCCGAAGGCGACGAACCACGACGTCGGCTGGACGACGTCGTTCACCGTCACCGTCGCCGTCCCCGTCTTGCCGGCAAGGTTCCATTTCGAGAAGTTGAACCCGACGAAGTCGGCGTACGCGGTGCCAAGCGGGTTCTGCACAACGCCCTCGAGCCCCGTAAGGATCGCCTGGCGGGTCTCCGCCGACATTGTGACGTGATCGAGGACGCGGGGCGCGAAGCGCTTCACGACCTTGCCCGCGGGCGAGATGACGGAGGCGGCGAGCTCGGGCGCGTAGCGGGTGCCGCCGTTGGCGAACGTCGCGTACGCCGTCGCGAGCTGGATCGGCGTGACGACGGTCTCGCCCTGGCCGAAGGCCATCTCGACGTTGTCACCGAGGTACCAGGTGTCGGCGTAGACCTTCGGTGCCTGCTCGTGGAGGAGCTTGCGGGTCTGGGGGCTGTCGACCCAGCCGTCCTGCACCTCGCTTGCGGGCAGGTCGATCCCGGAGGGCACCCCCAGCCCGTAGAGATGGGCCTCGTTCTGGATGGGCGTCGTCCCGTAGGCGTCGCGGTCCTCCCAGAAGCGCCCGCCGAGCGTGTAGAAAAAGACGTCGCTCGACCGGGTGAGCGCCGTCACGACGTTCACGTTGCCGAGCGGCACGTTGTCGGCGTCGTGGAGCGGCGCGCTGCCCGGGAGGGGATAGGTGCCGGTGTCGTCGATGATCGAGTACGGCGTGATGAGCCCGGTGTTGAGGGCCGCGGTCGCCGTCACGAGCTTGAAGGTCGATCCCGGGGGCTGGAAGCCCTGGACGGCCCAGTTGTTGAGCGGGTACCCGGTCCCGGAGTTGAGGGACGCGTAGCGGGCGTCCGTCATCCCGGTCTCCCACCAGTTGTCGTTGTAGCTCGGGTAGGAGTCCATCGCGAGGACCTGGCCGTTGCGGGGGTCGAGGACGACGGCGGCACCGAGCGGCGCCGCCTTGCCGGTGGTGCGCACGGCGGCGATCTCGTTGGCGAGTGCCGTGCTGACCTCCTTTTCCAGCCCGAGATCGAGGTTCAACTTGACCGAGTCGCCGGGCGCCGCCGCCCGCGTCGAGACGGTCCGCACGACCTGGCCCGATGGATCGACCGCCTCGGTGAGGATGCCGGGCTTGCCCTGCAGGTAGAGCTCGTACTCCTCCTCGAGCCCGGCCTGCCCGACGATCTCGTTCTCCTGGTAGCCGTAGCGCTTGTACTGGGCGAGCTCGTGCGCGGTGATCTGGCGAACGTAGCCGATCGTCTGGGTCGCGAGCCCCACGTACGGGTAGTCGCGCACCGGCTCCTGCTGGGCGACGACGCCGGGGAACTGCGACGGATGCTCTTTGATGTAGAGCACGGCCTCGGGCGAGACGTTGAACGCCACCGGGACCGGCTGGTACGGGCTGAACTGGTTGCTCGCCAGGTCGGCGTCGATCCCTTCCACGGAGAGCCCGGGGATCAGCACGACGAGCCGGCGCTTCACCGCCGGGTCGGCGATCCGGGCCCCGTCGGGACCCGGGGTCGTCCCGAGCGTCACGACCCACTCGGAGGTGTCCGTGGCGAGCGCCTGGCCCCCGCGGGCGACGATCTCGCCCCGCGGCGCCGGGGTGACAACGTCGCGCGTCGTCGTCTCGACCGCCGCGCTGCCGAGTTTGCGCCCCTGGAGGACCTGGAGCGACCAGAGCCGGACGAGGAGCGTCCCGAACATCCCGACGATGACGACCGCGGCGATCGAGAGCCGGACGCCGGCCCGCGGCCCCTGGCGTTCGGCGCGCGGGCCGCCCGCCCGGTCGGGCTCCTTCCTCCTCGTGCGCCGGACGTGTTTCGGGGACGGCGGGGGCGGGCCGAAGGCGTTCGTCGGGCGGAACGTGCCGTCCCAGCGCGCCGCCCGGCGCCTTTGGCTGGGGCGCGAAGACTGTCGCCAGCGCACTACACGGCGCTCCCGCCGCGGGGCACTGCGAGGCCGAGGCGCGCCCGCGACCCGGAGAACACCCATCGCAGGCACGCCAGCACGGGCCAGGCCAGCACGACGGCGCCGAGGGTGACGTCGACGACGGCGTAGATGGTCACCAGGCCGAGCATGCCCGACCTCCCGGTGAGAGCGCCGAGGACCGCGTAGAGGATCGTCCCGGCGGCGGCGGCGGCGGCGCACGCCGCGGCCTGCGTCATCTCGACCTCCCGGGCCGCGAGGTTCGCCCGCAAAAGACCGGTTCCGAAGCCGAGGAGGACGAAGGTGAGCGCCGACAGGCCGTAGGGGAGGTTGATGACGAGATCCGCGGCGAGTCCGGCCACGAATCCGGCGATGGCGCCCCGCTGGGGCCCGGCGGCCATCCCGGCCGCCGCGGCGACGAGGATCATCACGTCGGGGTGGGCCCCGAGGACGGTGATCTGGTCGAGGACGGAGACCTGCAAGATGAGCCCGGCCGCGACGACGAGGGCGAGCCGCGCCCAGTTCACCCCGGTCACGTCCGCGTCCTTCGCGCCATGGCCGGCGGCCTAGCCCGGCTCGAGCCACTCGAGGACCTCGACGAACTGCACGTCGTCGAGGTTGACGAGCGGCGTCACGGTGACCGCGGTCGACAGACCCTCCGAGGAGACCCGGACGCTCCGCACGACGCCGAGCGGGATGCCGGCGGGCAGCGCCCCGCCGCCGAGCCCGCTCGTGGAGACGAGCTCGCCGCGGTGCACCGCCGTCGACCCGGCGACGAAGTCGAGCGTGAGGGCGCGTTCCCACCCGGCGCCGACCGCCCGGTACAGGCCCGTCCCCCCGATGCTCACGGGGATCGACGACGTCGGGTCAGTGACGAGCAGCACGGTCGCCGTCGACGACGAGGCGGAGACGACGGTGCCGACGAGGCCGGCGTTGGCGACGACCGGCATGCCCGGCCCGATGCCCGACGAGGTGCCCCCGTCGAGCTCGACGGTCGACTGGAAGTTCGACGTCGAGTTCCCGATCACCTCGCTCGCGATCACCGGGATGCCCGCGACGTAGGGCAGGTGGGCGAGCGAGAGCACGCGTCCGGCCTGCGCCGAGGCGTAGGCGTCGGCGGCGAGCTTCAGGCGGATCTGGCCGAGCTCCTCGCGCAGCTGCTGGTTCTGGGTCTCGAGCGACCCGTAGTGGATCGTCCCGCTGAACACGTCGCCGACGGGGTGCAGCGCCGCGGCGATGCCCCGCTGGATCGGGCTGATGACGTCGCGCACCGCGTTGCGGACGTGGTTGATCGCGTGGCTCGCCTCGCCGTGGTAGTCGAGCGTGAGGACGGTTAACGAGGCGAGAACGAGCATGACCAGCGTCAACCGCTGGCTCGTACGTCGGTTGGCGGCCATGCGCCGGGCCCCTATGCGATCAGTGACCGGACGTGGCGAGCAGGGAGCGGAGGGCGTCGAGGTTCTCGAGGCACATCCCGCCGCCGACCGCGACACAGTTCAAGGGGTCCTGCGCCACGACGATCGGCATGTTCGTCTCGGCCGCCAGCCGCACGTCGAGACCGTGGAGGAGCGCGCCGCCCCCCGTGAGGACGAGGCCCTGGCTCGCGACGTCGGCGACGAGCTCGGGGGGCGTCTTGTCGAGCGTCGCCTTGATCGCGTCGACGATCGCCGCGACGGGTTCCTCGATCGCCCGCCGGATGTCCTGGGTCGAGGTGATGACCATCTTCGGCAACCCCGTGACGAGGTCCCGACCGCGGATCTCGGCGTGCAACTCCTCCTCGAGCTCGCAGGCCGAGCCGATCATGATCTTGATCTCCTCTGCCGTGCGCTCGCCGAGGGCGAGGCTGTACTCCTTCTTGGCGAAGGCGATGATCGCCTGGTCGAGCTCGTCACCGGCGATGCGGATCGACTGGCTCGTCACGATGCCGCCGAGCGAGATGACGGCGACCTCCGTCGTGCCGCCGCCGATGTCGACGACCATGTTCCCGGTCGGCTCGTGGACCGGGAGCCCGGCGCCGATCGCCGCCGCCATCGGCTCCTCGATGATGTAGGCGCGGCGCGCGCCCGCGTACTCCGCCGCTTCCTGGACGGCGCGCTTCTCGACGCCCGTGATCCCCGAGGGCACGCAGATCACGATCTGGGGCTTGGAGAACCGCCGCGGGTGCACCTTGCGGATGAAGTAGCGGAGCATCATCTCGCAGATCTCGAAGTCGGCGATGACGCCGTCTTTCAGAGGGCGGATCGCCTGGATGTTGCTCGGCGTCCGACCGATCATCCGCTTGGCCTCATGGCCGACGGCGAGCAGCTGGCCGTCGAGGACGTTGATCGCGACGACGGAGGGCTCGTTCAAGACGATGCCCTTGCCGCGCACGTACACGAGGGTGTTCGCGGTGCCGAGATCGACCGCCATGTCGCGACCCGCGACGCCCCAGCTTGTGACATTCATGACTGGCCTGCTCCCCGCTACGCGACGGTTCGCCCAGGTTAGGGCAGTGCCCGCGGCCGAACAAGGCGTCCTGCCGGTCCCGTCGGACCGCGAGCGCTGGTCGCTAGCCGAGTTCGGGGAAGAACAGCGCGATCTCGCGTGCCGCGGCCTCGGGTCCGTCGGAGCCGTGGATGACGTTCGCCGGCGTCGTGCTGGCAAGGTCGCCCCGGATCGAGCCGGGCGGGGCCATGGCGGGGTCGGTCGGGCCCATCAGGTTCCGCACGACGGTCCACACGTCCGGGGGCCCCTCGACGACGAGCGCGAGCGAGGGCGAGCTCGTGATGAAAGCGACGAGCTGCTCGAAAAACGGCTTCTCGATGTGCTCCTCGTAGAGGCGTTTGGCAAGCTCGGCGTCGACGAGCAACAGCCGGGCGGCGATGATGCGGAGACCCTTCCGCTCGAGGCGACCGATGAGTTCCCCGACGAGGCCGCGGGCGACGGCGTCCGGCTTGCAGATGACGAGTGTGCGATCCATCGGCGCCGACCCTACCTGGTGAGATGTCGCCGCGCCGCACCAACGAGGTAGAGCGACCCGGTGACGAGCACGAGGTCGTCCTCGCTCGCCAGGCCGCGGGCCGCGGCGAGCGCCTCGGGGACCGAGTCGGCGACGCTCGCCTCGAGCCCGAGCTCGGCCGCCGCGGCGGCGACGTCGGCGGCGGGCAGGCCCCGGAGCGAGGGCGGCGTGCAGACGACGACGTGGGCGATCCGGGCGGGCCCCAACGCGGCGAGGACGTCGCCGGGCGATCGGCCGTTCAGACAGCCGAAGACGAGCACGGTCCGCCGGGTCACCCCGAAGTCCTCGCCCAGCGCCGCGCCGAGCGCCGCCGCCCCGGCGGGGTTGTGCGCGCCGTCGAGGACGACGAGCGGTCGGCGGCCGAGCACCTCCAGCCGGCCCGGGACCCGGGCCGATCCGAGCGCCTCGGCGACTACAGAGGCGTCGAGCGGCATGCCGAAGAACGCCTCGGCCGCGGCGATGGCGATCGCCACGTTGTCACCCTGGTGGGCGCCGTAGAGCGGCACGAACAGGTCTTCGTAGGAGGCCCCCGGGGTCCGCACCGAGACGACGCGGCCGCCGTGGGCCGCGAAGTTGCCGACGCAGTCGAACTCGACCCCCCGGCGCCAGAACGCGGCGGCACCAACCCGTCGGGCCTCGTCCTCGAACACCGCGACGATGTCGTCGTCCTCGTCGCCGACGACGGCGACACAGCCCGGCTTCACGATGCCGGATTTCTCCCAGGCGATCTCGGCCCGGGTGCCGCCGAGGATCGAGACGTGGTCGAGCTCGACGTTCGTGGCGACGGCGACGGCGCCGTCGGCGACGTTCGTCGCGTCGTAGCGGCCGCCTAGCCCCACCTCGATCACCCCGGCGTCGATCGCGACGTCGGCGAAGAACCGGTACGCCGCCGCCGTCATGAGCTCGAACCAGGTCGGCGCCAGCATCCCCGGGTTCTCCGCCCGGATGAACTCCTCGAGGGCGCCGAGCGGGCTGAGCACGTCGAATAGCTCGTCGTCACCGATCGGCTCGCCGTTCCAGGCGATCCGCTCGTTCAGCGAGACGAGGTGCGGGCTCGTGTAGGTGCCGACCGACAGGCCGTGGGCCATGACGAGCGCCGTGCACAACCGCGTCGTCGAGGTCTTGCCGTTCGTTCCGGTGACGTGGATGCTCGGGAACGAGCGCTCGGGATCGCCCATCGCGGCCATGAGCGCCGCGATGCGCTCGAGGGTCGGCTCGGCGGCCCGCCCGGCGACCCCACGCTCGATGGCCTCGAGGTTGATATGCCGGTCGAGCCAGGCGAGCACCTCTCCCAGTGATTCGCTGCGAGATCCGGTGGCCTCGCCGTCCGGCGAGCGGTCAGGGCGCGAGCGGTCAGGAAGCCGCACGACGCGGGCGGTCCGACTTCTCGTCGACACTCCGGGGCACGAGGGTCGGCGCGACGTGCTCGAGGACGGTGTCCCTGTTGACGACGCACCGCCCGACATCGCTGCGCGACGGCAGGTCGTACATCACTTCCAGGAGCACCTCTTCGAGGATCGCACGCAAACCCCGCGCACCCGTCCCCCGCACCAGCGCCTGATCGGCGATCGATTCGAGCGCGTCATCGGTGATCTCGAGATCGACGCCGTCGAGCTCGAACACTCGGCGGTACTGCTTCACGAGCGCGTTCTTCGGCTCGACGAGGATCCGCTCGAGCGCCTCACGGTCGAGGTTCGACACCGTCCCGATAACCGGGAGGCGGCCGACGAACTCAGGGATGAGGCCGAACTTCAGAAGGTCCTCGGGGAGCACCTCGAGCAGTAGTCGGGATTCGTCGTCGCGGCGGGGACGGCGGATCTCGGCGCGGAAGCCGATCCCCGAGCGTCCGATGCGCGACTCGATGAGCCGGTCGAGGCCGGCGAACGCGCCACCACAGACGAAGAGCACGTTCGTCGTGTCGATCTGAATGAATTCCTGGTGCGGGTGCTTCCGCCCTCCTTGGGGGGGGACCGACGCGGTCGTGCCCTCGAGGATCTTCAACAGGGCTTGCTGGACGCCCTCCCCCGAGACGTCCCGGGTGATCGAGGGGTTCTCGCTCTTGCGCGCGATCTTGTCGATCTCGTCGATGTAGATGATCCCCGTCTCGGCTTTCTTCACGTCGTAGTCGGCGGCTTGGATGAGCTTCAACAGGATGTTCTCGACGTCCTCACCGACGTACCCGGCCTCGGTGAGGGCGGTCGCGTCGGCGATGGCGAACGGCACGTTGAGCATGCGCGCGAGCGTCTGGGCGAGCAGGGTCTTGCCGCACCCGGTCGGGCCGAGGAGCAAGATGTTCGACTTGGCGAGCTCGACATCGGCATCGGTAGGCGCGCCGGCCTGCACGCGCTTGTAGTGGTTGTAGACCGCGACCGAGAGGATCTTCTTCGCCTGGTCCTGCCCGATGACGTAGTCGTTCAGGAAGTCGAAGATTTCGCGGGGCTTGGGCAGGTCCTCGAAACGGACCTCGGAGGTCTCGGAAAGCTCCTCTTCGATGATGTCGTTGCAAAGCTCGATGCACTCGTCGCAGATGTAGACGCCGGGACCCGCGATGAGCTTCTTCACCTGCTTCTGGGATTTCCCGCAGAAGCTGCACTTCACGAGCTCGCCGCCGTCGCCGAACTTGGCCACGTCCCCTCCCTCGGTCAGGCGGCACCGGCCGCCGACAGCACGTCGATGGCCTCCCGGCTCGTGATCACCTCGTCGACCACACCGTAGTCGCGCGCTTCAGCCGCACTCATGATGAAGTCGCGATCGGTGTCGTGCTGGATCTTTTCGATCGACTGCCCCGTGTCGGCGGCGAGCATCTCGTTCAACATGTCGCGCATGCGGAGGATCTCCTTCGCCTGCAGCTCGATGTCGGTCGCCTGCCCCGCCGCGCCCCCGTAGGGCTGGTGGAGCAGGATCCGGGCGTGCGGCAAGGCGAATCGCTTGCCCCGCGTGCCGGACGCGAGCAACACGGCCGCGGCGGAAGCCGCCTGGCCGAAGCAGAACGTGGACTTGTCGGGGCGGACGTACTTCATCGTGTCGTAGATGGCGAAGAGCGCGGTGATGTCCCCGCCCGGCGAGTTGATGTAGATGTTGATGTCCTTGTCCTGGTCCTCGGACTCGAGGAACAGCATCTGCGCGGAAACGAGATTGGCGACGTTGTCGTCGATCGGCGTGCCGATGAAGATGATGCGATCACGCAGCAGCCGCGAATACAGGTCGTAGGCGCGCTCGCCTTTGCTCGATGATTCGACGACTGTCGGGACGAGATAGTCGTACCCGTTCACAGCTCAGCCTCCTCGACGGGCGATGTTTCCTGGTCTGGCTCGTCGTGCACCGCTTTGCCGTCGGCGTCGTCGAGCCGAAGTGTCGCCCGATCCATCGGCTTCCCCTCGTCGTCGACGATGCCAACGTGCTCGATGAGCCAGTTCAGTGCCTTTGCCCTTCTGAGCTGCGATCGTAGCCCGTCAAGACCAGCGCCCCGGTCGATGCTCGACCGCACCTGCGCCGGGGTTTGTCCCGCGTGTCCGGCAAGGTGGACGATCTCCTCGTCGAGTTCTGACTCGTCGATTTCGACGCGCTCGGTGGCGACGAGGGCACGCAACGCGAGGTCGGCCCGGACCTCCCTCGACGCCTGGGCTTCGATATCGGCGAGCATCCGTTGCTCGTCGATCCCTGTGACCTCGAGGTACGTCGACAGCAGGACCTGCTGGGCCGCCAGACGCTCGACGAAGTCCTCGAGGAGCTGCTGGGATTCGCGGGCGACGAGCGCCCGGGGGATCTCGTCGGTGACGAGTTCGCACAGTGCGTCAACCGCTCGGGCGCGTAACAGCAGATTCGCCTCGCGCCGCTTGGCGACGGAGAGCTTGGACGCCAAGTCGGCGCGCAGCTCGGCGAGCGACTCGAACTCCGAAGCGTCGGAGGCGAATTCGTCGTCGGGGGCGGGCAGGACCTTCTCGCGCACTTGTTTCACAAGCAGGCGGAGTTGCGCCGGCCCACCCGGCGCGTCGTTGGCGTCCATCTCGAAAATGTCGCCGACCTTTGCGCCGGCCAGGCGTTCATCGACCCCCTGCGCGATACCGCCGGACCCCACCTGATAGACGAGGTCGTCGGCGACGAGACCTTCGGCTGGCTTCCCGTCACGGCTGCCGTGCACGTCGAGCGTCACGACGTCACCGTCGCGGGCCGGACGACCGACCTCGGTGAGCGAGGCGAACTGCTCGCGCATCCGGTCGATCTGCGCGTCGATGTCGGCCTCGGTGACGAGCGGGTTCGGCACCGTGACGACGAGTCCCTCGTAACCCGGGATCGCCACCTCGGGCCGTACCTCGACGACGGCGTCGAAGGCGACGGGCCCGGACTCCTCTCCGGAGGTGATGTCGATCTGCGGCGCCGCGATCACGTCGAGCTCGGTCTCCTTCACCGCCTCGCCGTACAGGCGTGGCAGGACCTCGCGCAGCGCCTCTTCACGGATCGTCTTCGGTCCGAGACGGGCCTCGAGCAGTCGGCGGGGGACCCTGCCCGGCCGGAACCCCGGGATGCGCGCCTCGCGCGACAGCCGGGTGATCGTCTCACGCTCCGCCTTGGCCACCTCCTCGTCGTCCACCTCGACGGTGAGCTTGAACCGGTTCTTGTCCATGGGTTCGACGGAGGTACGCATATGGACCCCGGAGTCTACCGGTCGTTTTGGCCTGCAAATTCCGGCCTCGAAGCGCACCATCGCGCCCGGCCGCGTCGTGGGAACCGCGGCGGCGACTGCGGGCATCGGGGTCGCGAGGGCTCGGATCCGCGGCAACGGTCACCGGAAGGCGACGGATCATCCGCGCCTGCGTTTCCTCCCGTACGATCGGAGAGGCGGGGAGTGGCGCAGCTTGGTTAGCGCGCCTGCTTTGGGAGCAGGAGGTCGCGGGTTCGAATCCCGCCTCCCCGACTCGGATCAGACGACGAGACCGAGGGCGAGTGCCGCGGCGCCGATCGCGCCGGATCGGTCACCGAGCTCGGCGGAACACAGCGACACGGACCGCTCACCAGATCCACGGCGTGTTTGCTCGAAGTACTTCTCCGCCAGGGGCATGAACAGGTCTCCGTCACGGATGATGCCCCCGCCGATGATCACCGCCAGCGGGTCGAGGACCTCGACGAGATTCGCGATCCCGAGCGCGAGGTAGCGCGCGATCGTGTCGACGATCCCCCACGCCTCGAGGTCACCGGCCCGGGCGGCCTCGAAGATGTGCTCACTCTTGATCCCGTCGGCGTTCCCGCCCGCGAGCTCGACGATGCGTGTCGCCTTGCCTGACAACGCCGCGGTGCGCGCGAGGCGGGCGTGTCCGGTGCCGGAGACGTACTGCTCCCAGCACCCGCGTCGACCGCAACCGCACAGCGGGCCGTCAACGTCGACGACCATGTGGCCAATTTCTCCGGCAAAGCCCCGTCCGCCGCGCAGCAATTGACCACCGGCGATGATGCCGCCGCCGATCCCGGTCCCGAGCGTCATGACGATCGCGTCGCTCAGCCCCCGGGCGGCGCCGAAGGCGATCTCGCCGGCGGCAGAGCACATCCCGTCGTTGTCGACGATGAGGCGGAATCGCTCGCGGCGCTCGAACACGTGACCGAGTCGCCGGGAAAGCTCTGCCCTAATCGGAGTCCCGGACACTGCCGGCAGATTCGGGACCTCGTTCAAGACCCCGTTCCTGTCGAGCAGCCCCGGCACACCGACACCGATCCCGACGAGCTCCTCGGAGCGGGGTCCGAGCGACTCGACGAGCGTCGCCGTCGCGCCCTCGAGGGAATCGAGAAGCCGACGCTGCGAGTTCGACGATTTCACGCGGAATTCGTTGACGACATCGCCGTCACCGGTGACGGCGATAGCGAGGACTTTCGTCCCGCCGACATCAAAACCGAGAGCCACAGACATGGCTTGGCGACCTTAACAGCACCGTGAGGGGGTGCCCAGCCGATTCCCGACCACGCCACGTGCGAATCATTCGTTGCCGAACGCGCACAACTACACTCCGAAGGCGCGCGGGCGTAGCTCAATGGTAGAGCTCCAGCCTTCCAAGCTGGTCATGCGGGTTCGATTCCCGTCGCCCGCTCTGACCGGAAGGGCCCTAGTTCGGCCGAACACGACGACGCGCGGCGCGTGAAATCTCGCGCTCTGCGCAGCCCGACGGGTCGACCAGTCGACGCTCCGCCGCCGGTGCATCGCCGTGTCGGTCGATGTCGCAATTGCCACCATGCACCGCCGCGATACCCGGAATCTCTTCCTGAGACCGTGTAACGCTTGATCTATCTGCTTTAGGCGGCGCTGGCGGCACCGCTCGAGCAACGATGGCGGACGTTAACCCGGATGCGGCGACCGCGTCGCTCGAGGCATCGCGCGCACGCCCGGGATCAACGCGTGCTGTGCTGCCGCACCTTGTCGAAGCAGAGCGAACGCCGGGTACCAACGGTCGCCTCCGGAAGGGAGAGCTCCGCGGCGATCTCGGCGTTCGACAGACCCTCGAGCACGCCACGCACGATCGAGAGATCCGTCGCGTCGAGGTCGTACTGCGACCCAGTGCCGAGCGAGGCGAGGGAATGGCCCATGAGGGCACTGTCGAGGAACTGTCTCCCGGCGGAGACCGTCCGGATGCACGAGACGAGATCGCCACCACGGATCTGCTTCAGGAAGTAACCGGCCGCCCCGGCGAGGAGCGCGGCGACGAGCGCGTCGCCATCGGTGTAGGCGGTGAGCATGACGCAGGCCGTCCCCGGATAGTGCGACCGGATCGTCCGGCATAGGTCCACGCCGTCGCCATCGGGGAGGCGGACATCGAGGACGACGACGTCCGGGCGCGCGTGCTCGACGAGAAGCTCCGCGTCCCCCATCGTCGCGGCCTCGCCGACGCACTCGAAGTCCTCCTCGTTGGCGAGGAGTTCCCGGATGCTTTGCCGGACCGCGGCATTGTCGTCGACGACAATGATTCGGATTCCCACCTGGTAACTGTGCGCTCGGCCCCCCGAGCGGGGTCAGAGTCAAAGGTCCCGCCAAATCGCACAAAGTTGCGACGCTTCGTGGCCAGGCGGTCCACGTGGCACGCTTGGGCAATGCCGTATCGGCGGGTGTCCGACGCGCAACGTCTCCAACAGCTGCTCGAGGCCGTGCTCGTCCTCGAAGCCGACCTCGACCTGGACGCCGCGCTCCGCGACATCGTCGAACAGGCCCGCCAGCTCGTCAACGCCCGCTACGGGGCGCTCGCCGTGATCGAGCCCGGTTCCGGACGCCTCGCCCAGTTCGTGAATGTCGGGTTCACCTCCGAGGAGGTTGAACGAATCGACCACCTGCCGCGCGGTGACGGCATTCTCGGGATGATCTTCGACACCGAACACCCGCTGCGCCTCGCCGACCTGACGAAACACCCCGCCTCGGTCGGTTTCCCCGCCCACCATCCGGCGATGCGTTCCTTCATCGGGGTGCCGATCCTCGTCCATGGGGAGATCTTCGGCAACCTCTACCTCACCGAGAAGATCGACGTCGACGAGTTCACCGAGGAGGACGGCGACATCCTGCAGGCCCTCGCGCTGGCCGCCGGGACCGTCGTCGACAACGCCCGGTTGCACGCCAAGGTGGGCGAGCTCGGCGTCGCGGCCGAGCGCGCCCGGATCGCGCACGACCTCCACGACACCGTGATCCAGAGGCTGTTCGCGACCGGCCTGTCACTGCAGAGCACGATCCGGATGATTCACACCCCGGAGGCGCTGCGGGTGATCCACACCGCGGTCGACGACCTCGACGACACGATCCGCCAGATCCGGACCGCGATCTTCGCCCTCGAGCCCCTCCCGGTCAGCCGACGCAGCCCGAGCACACGTGTGGCGGAGCTGTGCGCCGAATCCGTCCGCAGCCTGGGCTTCGAACCATCCGTCTCGGTCTCCGGCCCGATCGATACCGAGGTGAGCGAGCACGTCACCGGGCACATGCTCGCGGTATTGCGTGAGGCCCTGACGAACGTCGCCCGCCACGCGCACGCCAGCCGGGTCCATGTCGGCCTCGAGGTCGCGGACCACCGGCTCCGGCTCACGGTCGCCGACGACGGCATCGGTCTGCCGACCGAGTCGAGCCCCGCGAGCAGGGGCCTCACGAACATGGCCGAGCGCGCCAAG
>JBEKCO010000027.1:0-23717 GCA_050014835.1 Acidimicrobiales bacterium | reverse complement strand
CAACAGCTCGCCGGGGTCGCCGCGGCGCCGGTAGCGTTCGACGCATGTCCATCCCCGATGACGCGCACGAATGGGTGAGCTTCGCCGACCCCGACGAGGACCGCACGTGGGTGATCGACGTGACGTTCCTCCTCAGCGGTTGGAAGTGCATCTACGGTGCGGGCTGCCAGGGGGTGCTCACCGGTCCCGCCGCGGAGCTCGCCGAGGGCTGCTGTAGCTACGGCGCCCACCTGTCGGACAAAAAGGACACCCGGCGCGTCCAGGCCGCGGCGGCGCGCCTCACGGAGAGCCAGTTCCAGCACATCAGAAGGGCGCGGCGCGTCGGCGTCGTGAAACGCCAGGGCGAGGACCTGACGACGCGGCTCGTCGACGGCGCCTGCATCTTCCTCAACCGGCTGGGATTCCCCGGTGGGCCCGGGTGCGCGCTCCACCGCGCCGCCCTCGAGGCGGGAGTCCCCCCGCGTCTATACAAGCCCGACGTCTGCTGGCAGCTCCCGGTGCGCCGGGAGGACACCTCCGACGAGGAAGGCCACGTCACCTCCACGATCACGCAGTGGGAACGGCGGCACTGGGGACCGGCGGGCGACGAGTTCCACTGGTGGTGCACCGAGGCGCCGGAGGCCTTCGTCTCGCCCGAGCCCGTCTACCTGAGCCTCGCCGACGAGCTCGGCGCGCTCGTCGGGCCGGCGGTCTACAAGATGATCGCCGCCTACCTCGACGAGCACCGGGCCCGACGCTCGCCGCTACCGCACCCCGTCGTCCGGCGGGGGTGCGGTCAGGTCAGGTCCTCGGCCTCCTCCTCGAGCTCTTCGGACTCGTAAAGGCACCAGGTGGCGTGGTCCTCTTCGGGGCCCGCGCCACACTCGGGGCAAGGTTCCGCCACGACCTCGACCGCACGCTTCAGGCTGCGCGCCTCTTCGAATCGACGGTGCCGTCCCTTTTTCACGAGCCACTCCCTGCTTGCAGGAGGACGCGTTGCCCGCGGTCGCGCGGGGACGCCCTGCAGCGAGACATAACATCGGAACTCACTCCAAGACCCGACTTCATCCGCAGCATACCCCCGGAGAACACCACGACCTGCTACTCCGCGATCCCCCGGGGGCCCGGACGAAGATGACTGTCGCCCTCCGGGCACCGCCATGTTGGCCGATCCAGGAGGTCCGCGGGGCGCGGACCTGTCCGACGAGATCCCGCCGACTCTGATGGCCGCGGCCCTCGCCCCGGCTGTTCGCGGGCCCGGTAGCGTTGGAGCGTGCCCGGCCCGTTCGATCCCGCGGCGATGGTGGCCCGCTTCCAAGAGCGCGCCTCCGCCGTCCGGCGACGGGGAATGCCTCCGGTCGAGGGCGCCGAGCGGCGCCGCATCCTCGAGCAGATGGAGCTCGACTACATGGACTTCGCGATGGTGGGCGACGCCGAGTTCGAGCTCGAAGGGGGGATCCTCACGCTGACGATCGATCTGCGGCCGCCGGCAGACCCGGCTGCGCCTGCTGACCACCGGACCGCCTGACCCGGCCGGGTCTGAAACGCCGGTGGTGAGCGGCGAGCTCGCCCGCCTCGCCGACTACGTCCGGACGACCGCCTCGACGGGCCGGATCGTCGGGCGCGTCGGCCCGTTTCTCGTGACGATCACCGCGGACGACTCCAATCCGTACCTCAACTACGCGATCCTCGACGACGGTGCCGCGCCGGCCGGCGACGACGTGGAGCGGCTCGTCGCCTCGTTCAGCCAGCGAGACCGCGTCGCACGCCTCGAGTACTTCCCCGAACTGTGCCCCGGGCTCGACAACTCCTTGTCGCCGGCAGGTTTCGTGACCGAGGCGGTCCTCCCGCTGATGGGCGTCCGCGGCGATGAACTGCGCGCGCCAGCTCCCGCGGGGCGCTTCACGATCCGCCCGCCGGCCACGTTTGACGAGCTCGTCGCCGCGGTCCGGGTGCAGCGCGCCGCCTTCGGCGAGATCGAGCCGGCCGACGCCGATCTCACGGCCGCCGTCGACCACGTCAAAGGGAACGGCGGTTTCGTCGTCGCGGCGTTCGAGCCGGACGCGGGCCGCGTCGTCGGCGCGGGTTCGTGCTCCGCCGTGCGGGCCGGTTTTGGCGAGATCGCGGGGATCGCCGTCGACGAGTCCATCCGCGGTCTCCAGCTCGCCTCCGCGCTGACGGCGTCCCTGTGCCGCACGGCCTTCGCCACCGGAGCCGACCTCGTCTTCCTCACCGCGGGAAGCGACGCCGCCGCCCGCAGCTACGCCCGGGTCGGGTTCTCCCGCCTCGGCGACCAGGTCCACACCTCGCTGCGCCGTCGGCCCGCGGCCGGGCCGGCCGTCCGCCCCTAGCCCGAGTACGGGCGGTGCGAGCGCTCCTCGAGAACGAGCGCGCCGTCCTCCAGGGCGAGGGCCGCGGCCCCCGTGACGAGGCGGACGAGCGGCTCACCGACGATCTCGTGCCGCCACGAGGCGGTCAGGCGTCCCTCGGGGGGCTGCTGGAGGAAAGCGACGACGTCTGCCCGCGTCGCGAGCAGCGCCGCGTCGATGTCGAGCTGCCGGGCGAGCTCGCCGGCGAAGGCGAGCGCGAGCGCGACGGCCGGCCGGCCGACGGAGTGCCCCTCGGGCCCCGGCGGCAGACGGACCGCCTCCGGGGGAAGGCCGGCCCCTTCGGCGGCGGCGGCGAGCAGCTCGGCGACGATCGGCTCGCCGAGGCTGTGCAGGTCGAGATTGCGCACGTGCTCGAGGTCCGCCCGGCTCTTCGGCGGACGGTGGGCGATCGCGGCGAGCGCGAGATCCGACAGGATGAAGCGGACCGGGCGGTCGAGGGCCTGGGCGCGCCGCTCCCGCCAGGCGCCGACGCTCTGCGCGACGCCCCGTTCCACGCCGCGCAGCTGACGCGCCTGACGCAGCTTCCACCACGCCTCCTCCGGGAGCCTCGGCAGCCGCGCCCGCTGCAGGAGGGCCGCGCACTCCTCCTCGGCCCAGGCAATCCGGCCGTTCGCCGCGAGCCGGTCGGTGATCACCCGGCGCAGATCGAGAAGGTGCGCGACGTCGTTCGCCGCGTACTGGCACTGCTCGTCGCTCAGGGGGCGGCGCGTCCAGTCGGTGAGCTGGTCGCCCTTTTCCAGTCGCAGTCGCAGCATCCGTTCGACGAGCGAGCCGAGCGACGGCGTCGACATGCCGAGGAACCCCGCGGCGAGCTGGGTGTCGAAAAGCCTCGCCGGCGTCGTCCCGCACGCCCGCTCGAGGACTTCGAGGTCCTGGTCGGCGGCGTGGAGGACGGCGAGCCCCGGACCGGCGAGGACCTGGGCGAACGGCGCGACGTCGACGGTGAGCGGGTCGACGAGGGCGATCCCGCCGGCCCAGGCGACCTGGAGGAGGGCGAGACGCGCGAAGTAGGTCCGCTCCCGGTGGAACTCCGTGTCGAGGGCGTACTCGCCGAGCCCCTCGAGCTCGTCGACGAGGGCGCGGAGGGCGACCGCGTCGGCCACGTGGCGGATCTCGAGCCGGGCGGGCCGGGAGAGCCGCTGCGCCGACCGGTGCGTCGTGGCCACCCCGCTCAACCGCCGTAGCTCATGCGGGTGTCCTCGACGCGGAGGACCGGGCCTTCCTCGGGGTCGCGGCCGGCCCCGAAGGCGGCGTCGACGACCAACCCCACGAACAGCGAGTGCGATCCGAGGGCGACGGTGCGCTCGAGCCGGCAGTCAAGGAACGCCACCGCCCCGGCGAGCACCGGCGCCCCGGTCACCGGCGCGTCGAGGTAGGCGACACCGTTCAGCGTGCGCGCCGCGCGGTCGTCGGTCGCGGGTTTCACGAACTTGCGCACGAGCGCCCGGTCGTCGCGGGCGACGAACGACACGGCGAAGCACCCGCCCGACTCGATCAACCCGTGGGTACGCGCGGAGGACTCGACGGCCACGCCGACGAGCTTCGGGTCGACGCAGAGCTGCACGACGAGATTCGCCGTCATGAGGTTCCGCTCGCCACCCGCCACGGAGCCCACGACGTACAGGCCCGTCGGCATCGCCCACAGCACCCGCCGACGGAGGCGGTCGTACTCCACGGGGTCGACGCCGTCGGGGAACGGCCCGACGGGCCCGGACGCTTCAGCCACGACGGGGACCCTATACGCGACCGGTGCACGATCCCGCCCTCTGCCAGCCGGTCGTCTACCGTCGGGCCATGACTCCGCCTGACCCCGCCGCCCCCTTCGACGATCTGCTCGACGACTGGCTCGACCACGAGTTCGCGGTCTCGCCCGTGACGGCGACCGCCCTCGGCGCCGCGGGCGAACACGGGGAGGTCGGCGATTTCACGGCCACGGCCTTCGACCGTCGGTCGTCCGACGACGCCACGTGGCTGGAACGACTGCGCGCCGTCGACGACCGGTCGCTCGGGCCGGACCAGGCGGTCGACCGCGCCGCGGTCATCGCCGAGATCCGCGGACGACAGGTCCTCGAGTCGTGGCGGGCCTGGCAACGGGAACCGTCCGTCTACCTCGACCCGTGCTTCGACGGGATTCTCAGCCTCGTCATCCACCGGTCGTTCCCCGCCGACGAGCTCTGCAGCTACGTCGCGAGCCGGCTGCGCGCGACGGCCGCGGTCCTCGCGGCCGGCACCGAGAACCTCTCGGCGGAGCTCGCCAACCCGTTGATCGTCGGTCGCGCCATCGATCAGTGCGAGGCGGCGATCCCGTACTTCAAGGAGTTGCTGCCAGCGGAGTTCGCGGAGCCGTCGCAGCGCGCGACCGTCGCCGAAGCCGCCGCCACAGCGTCAGAGGCGTTCCGGGGCTTCCTGTCGTTCCTCACCGAACTGGCGAGCTCGGCCCGGGGCGGCTACGCGATCGGCGAGGAGCGGTACTCGGCGCTTTTGCAGGAAAAAGAGCTCCTCGGTTACGGCGCGTCGGCGCTGCGCGAACGTGGCCGGCGCGCGCTCGACGAGCTCGAGTCGGAGATGAACTCGCTCGCCCGCGAGGTCGATCCCCGCGCCCCCGACTGGCGCCCGGTCTTCGCCGCGCTAAGCGAGGACCGGCCCGTGTGCTTCGACGAGATGCGCGACCGCTACGAGGCCGAGACCGCGAAAGGCCGCGAGTTCCTCGTCGCGAACCGCCTCGTCAGCTTCCCCGCCGGCGAGAAGTGCCGGGTCGTGCCGACGCCGCCGTTTCTGCGCCCGATTCTCGCGGTCGCTTCCTACATCTCCCCGCCGGCGTTCCTCCCCGGCCGGGTCGGGCACTTCAACGTGCCGTGGCCGCCCGCCGGGACCACCCCCGCCGAGAATGCCCGGCGCCTCGCCGCCAACAACGTCCACGTCATCCCCACGATCACGGTGCACGAGGCCTACCCGGGCCACCACTGGCACCTCACGTGGATGAAGGCGTCGCCCCGGCGGGTCCGCCAGTTCGTCCACTCCTCGTACTTCTCGGAGGGCTGGGCCCTCTACGCCGAAGCGATGATGCGCGAGCAGGGCTACTTCGCCGACCGACGCGCCGAGCTCGGGCACCTCAACGCCCGTATCTTCCGCGCCGCCCGCATCGTCGTCGACACGGGACTCCACATCGGCGACCTCGGCGTCGACGACGCCGTCGCCTTCATGGAGACGAACGCCGGGTTGCCCGAACCCGTCGCCCGGGCCGAGGTGAGCCGCTACTGCGCCTGGCCGACCCAGGCGGCCTCGTACCTCACGGGGAGCCTCGAGATCGAGAGGATCCGGTCCCGCTACCTCGCCGAGGGGCGGGGCGACCTGCGGTCGTTCCACGACGCCATCGCCGCGACCGGGTGCCTTCCTCTCGCCCTCGCCGAGGAGGCGCTCGGCCGGCCCGCCTGAGGGCTCAGTCGAAGCGCAGCAGGTGGTGGTCGCGCCGGCCGCGGCGCAGCACGACGTAGCGCCCGGCGACGAGGTCCGCCCGCGTCAGGCGCCGGTCGACGCCGACGCGGCGGTTGTTCACGTAGGCCCCGCCCTGGACGAGCGCGGTGCGTGCCGCGCTCTTCGACGCGACGAGTCCCGACGCCGCCAGGGCGTCGACCACGTCGACGCCGGCATCGTCGAGGACGGCGACCGGCATCGTCGAGGACGGCGCGTCGGCAAACACCTCGAGCAGGGTCTGCTCGTCGAGCGACGCCACGTCCTCCGAGAACAGCGCCCCGGCGGCCGCCTCGGCGCGGGCGGTCTCCGCCTCGCCGTGGACGAGCGTGCAGACGGCCCGGGCGAGGCTCCGTTGCGCCTCCCGGGATTCGGGCTGCCGCGCCGTCGCCTCGTCGAGGGCGATGATCTCCTCGTGGGAAAGGAAGCTGAAGTAGCGGAGGTACGCCCCGACGACGCTGTCCTCGACGCGGAAGAAACTCTGGTAGAGCGCGTACGGACTCGTCTTGCGGGCGTCGAGGTAGAGCGCGCCGGATTCGGTCTTGCCGAACTTCGTCCCGTCGGGCTTCGTGACGAGCGGCGTCGTGAGGGCGTAGGCCGTCTCACCGCGCAGTCTTCTGATGAGCTCCACGCCCATCGTGATGTTCCCCCACTGGTCGCTCCCGCCCATCTGGACCCGGCAGCCGAACTCGTCGAATAGATGGAGGAAGTCGTAGGCCTGGAGCAGCATGTAGCTGAACTCGGTGAACGAGATGCCCTGATCCGGCCGGTCGAAGCGCGATCTCACCGACTCCTTCGCCACCATCTGGTTGACGGTGAAGTTCTTGCCGATGTCGCGCAGAAAATCGAGGAGCGACAGCTCGCCGAGCCACTCGCCGTTGTCGACGACGAGGGCGGCGCGCCCCGGCGGGAGCGAGAAATCGAGGAAACGCTCGAGCTGCGGACGGATCCCGGCGAGATTGGCCACGAGCTCGTCGCGGGAGATGAGCGGCCGTTCCTCGGCCCGCTCTCCCGGATCGCCGATGAGGCCCGTCCCGCTCCCCGCCACGGCGATCGGCCGGTGGCCGGCGAGCTGCAACCGGCGGAGCGTGCACAGCTGCAGCAGGTTGCCCATCTGCAGGCTGTCGACGGTCGGGTCGAACCCGACGTAGACGCTCTCGCCACCGGCGTCGAGCCGCGCCAACAACGTCGGGTCGCTCACCTGGTGGACGAGCCCGCGAAACGCGAAGTCCTCCGAGCAGCTCGGCATCGCTTCAGCCTGCCACAGGCGCTCGGGCGTCCGGCCGACCGGGCTCGGCCGGCCGAGATGCACGACCGCCGGGCGTCAGCTAGAAACACCGGATGACCACCTCTGACTGGGTCTCGCTCGCCGCGCGGCTCACGAACGCCCTCCACCTCGCCGTCCCGCCCGTGGCGATCTCCTTCTCGAAAGATCCCCCCTCCGGGGTCCCCCGCTTCGACGCGCCGATGTCCGCGCCGACCGCGGACGGCCGGACGGGACGCGTCCCGGCGGGATGCGTCTTCTGGATGAGGGGCACGACCAGCACCTTCGCCACGGTCCCCGAGGACCACGGCAACTGCAGCGTCGGACGCGTCACGCACGGGCTCGCGACGCTTGAGGAGGTGGCGACGAACGAGGACGTCGAGACGCTGCTCAGCTCGGGCTGGGTGACGGCGCGCGACGCCGCCGGGCTGCCCTCGGTCTCGGGCCGCCCGGGTGCCGTCACCTACGGCCCGCTCGGCGAGACGCCCGTCGGCGTCGTGCCCGACGTGGTGATGCTGCGCGTCAACGGACGGCAGCTCATGGTGCTCTCCGACGCCATCCCGGGGCTCGTCATCGGCGGCAAGCCCCAGTGCCACATCGTCGCCATCGCCAAGGAACAGCATCTCCCGGCGGCGAGCGTCGGCTGCGCCCTGTCGCGCGTCCGCACCGGCATGGCCCCCGAGGAGATGACCTGCGCGCTGCCGGCGACAAGCCTCGAGACCTTCGTCGCCGCCGTCGAGCGCACCGCCGAGACCGACTCGGTCGTCGCCCGCTACGCGGCGGGCGACGCGCGGCGTTTCGGCGACTAGCGACCGCCCGCCAGCGCGTCGCCGACCGCCGTCGCGACGGCGGTCTCGAGGGCGGCGTGCACCGCGGCGTTCGCGCCGCGTTCCGTGCGGGCTATCACGACCCGGACACCGGGCGGTTCCGCGTCGCCGAGGTCCGCAACCAGCTCGCCCGGCGACGACACCCGGGTCACTCGGCACCCGAGCGCCTCGGCGACCGCGCCGAGGTCGGGTGACTGCGGCGTGGCGAAGCCCCGTTCGAACACGGCCGGCTCGACCTCCTCTGCGTACGGGAGGAACGAGAAGATCCCGCCGCCCGAGTTGTCGACGACGACGATCGTCGCGTCGATCACGTTCTCGTGCGTGCCGCGCACGAGGGCGGACAGGTCGTGGAAGAAGGCGAGATCACCGACGAGCCCGAAGGTGCGCGCCGGCCCCCGGGGCCCGGGCGGCGCGCGGTGAGCCGCCGCGCCGAGCACCGTCGAGACGACGCCATCGATCCCGTTCGCGCCGCGGTTGGCGTACACGACGGGCGCCCCGTCGCGGAGTGCCGCCCAGGCATCGACGTCGCGGATCGGCATCGACGACGAGACGACGAGCGTCGAATCCGCGGGCACGCCGGCGACGACGTGGCGGGCGATCCCCGGTTCGGTGAGCTGGGAGAAGCCCCCGAGCACCGCGTCGATGGCCGCTTGCGCCGCGGCCTCCGCCGCCCCCCAGGCCTCGAGCCAGCCTCCCCGCCGTCCCCCCGCCCGGGCGACGGCGTCGGTGGCGCGTCGGCACAAGCCCCCCGGCGCCGCGGCGAGCACCGCGCCGGCGGCGCGGCCGGGGTCGCCGAATCGCCCGTGGGGATCGACGAGGACCTGCGACGCGCCGCCCTCGGTGAGCACCGAGACCCAGGCGGAAAGGGCGCGGCTCGCCGGCGGCGCGCCCAACCGGAGGACGACCTCGGGTCGCAGGGCGGTCAGCGCCGTCGCGCTTCTCACGATGGCGTCCCACGCCGCGACGACGCCCGCTCCGGGCCGGCGCGGGAAAGCGAGGGAATCGGCGAGAACCGGCCACCCCGCGGCTGCGGCGAGCGTCACGGCGCCGGTCGGATCCCCCACCGCGGCCCCCCGTCCCGCGACGACGACGCCGCGCCGGGCGACCCCAACCTCGCGCACCAGGCGCTCGACCGCCGCCTTGGACGCGTCGTCGCCCGTGACGACCTCGTGCCAGGGACGGGCGCCATCCCTGGCGGGGGGAAGGTCGTCCGCCCGCCCGCCGAAAGGCTCGCGGAACGGCAGGTTGGCGTGCACCGGGCCCGGGCCCCGGGGCCCGCACGTCGCCTCGGCGACGAGTCGGCTGGCGAAAGAGCGCCAGTGGCGCCGGCCCGCCTCGTCCGGAACCCCCGGATCGGCGAAGTGGCGGACGGCGCGGCCGAAAAGGTGCTGCTGGTCGATCGTCTGTGCGGCGCCGACCCCGCGCAACTCGGGCGGTCGGTCCGCCGTGCAGACGACGAGCGGCACGCCGGCGAGGTCCGCTTCGACGACCGCCGGGTGGAGCTCGGCGGCGGCCGTGCCGCTCGTCACAACGACGACGACGGGACGGCGAGACGAGAGCGCGAGCCCGACGGCGAAGAACCCCGCGGAACGCTCGTCGAGCCGGACGTGGACCCGGATCCGGTCGTCGCCGAGCAGCGCGAGCGCGAGCGGGCTCGAACGCGATCCCGGGGCGACCACGGCGTCGGTCACGCCGGCGCGCACCCACTCGTCGACGAGCGTCGCCGTGAAACTCGCCGGTAGCGTCACGACCGATGCCCCCTCTCGCGGGTGGCCGCGCCGCTGATCGACCCCGCACCCTCGCGGTCGAACGCGCCGGCGCGGGGGAACGGATCGTGCTCGTCCACGGCTTCACCCAGACTGGTCGCTCGTGGCGTGAGATCGCCACCCTGCTCTCGGGCCGCTACGAGGTCTGCTGCGTCGACCTTCCCGGCCACGGGCGTTCGACCGACGTCGTGGCCGGCGATCTTTTCGACGCCGGTCGACTCCTCGCCGAGACCGCCGGCGAGGCGACCTACGTCGGCTACTCGCTGGGCGGGCGCGTCGCCCTCCACGCCGCCTTCGCCCGCCCCGCCGCGGTCCGGCGTCTCGTGCTCGTCGGCGCGCACCCGGGGATCGAGCGCGAAGACGCCCGCGCCGAACGCCGCCGGGCCGACGCTCAGCTCGCCACGCGTCTCGAAGCGACCGGGAAGGACGGCGTCGGCATCGACGACTTCCTCGCCGAGTGGCTCGCGGCGCCGCTCTTCGCGCACCTCGACGAAAAGGCCGCCGGGCTCGACGCCCGCCGCGAGAACACGACGGCGGGCCTCGCCCGGGCGCTGCGGACCCTCGACACCGGGACCCAGCAGTTCGACGGCGACCGCCTGCGGGGGCTCGCGATGCCCGTCCTCGTCGTCTCGGGCGGCCTCGACCGCACCTTCACGGAACTCGGGCGTCACCTCGCGACGGTGATCGGCGAGAACGCGACCTTCACCGCGGTCCCCGGCGTCGGGCACGCCGTCCCCTTCGAGGCCCCGCACCGCTTTGCCGAACTCCTCGGCGACTGGATCGAAGCGCCCTAGCGCCGACCCCGCGTCGCCCGGCGCGGCGCGCCTCACAGCGCGATGCCGATCGCCAGCAAAAGACCGAGGACGATGTGCACGGTTCCCGTCTGCTCCAACACGGGGACGAGCTCGGCGCCGGTCGCGCCGGCGCGCACCCGTCGAAGGGGAACCACGGCGGCCGGCAGGGCGAGCAGCCCGAGCAGGGCGAAGTGCCGCCACGGGGAGACGACGCCCGACACGAGGACGCCGCCGACGACGAGGGCGGTGAAAAGGAGCCGGGACCGGCGGTCGCCGAGGCGCACGACGAGCGTGTGCTTGCCGGCTTCCGCATCCGTCGCGATGTCGCGCAGGTTGTTCGCCACCAAGAGCGCGGTCGCGTACGCGCCGAGGGGCACCGCCGCCCCGAAGGCGATCGCCGGGACCTCCCCCGAGACGACGTACGTCGTCCCGACGGTCGCGACGAACCCGAAGAAGACGAAGGAGAACAGCTCGCCGTACCCGGCGTAGCCGTACGGGCGGGATCCCCCCGTGTACAGCCAGGCGGCGGCGATCGACGCCGCGCCGACGAGGATCAGCCACGGCGACATGACGATGGCGAGCACGAGACCCGCGGCCGCGCCGAGACCGAAGGACGCGACCGCCGCGGCGCGCACGGCGGCCGGGCTGGCGAGCCCCGAGGCGACGAGACGGGTCGGCCCGACGCGCTTCGCGTCCGTCCCGCGCACGCCGTCGGAGTAGTCGTTGGCGAAGTTGGCGCCGATCTGGACCGAAAGCGAGACGACGAACGCCAGCGCGGCGTGCCAGGCGACGACGTGGCCGGTCGAACGGGCCACCCCGATGCCCACGGCGACGGGGGCGAGCGACGCCGAGAGCGTCCGGGGCCGGGTCGCCGCGAACCAGTCGGCTGCCCTCGCCACGCCGACCGTCACCTCCGCGGGGGATCCGGGGCCGTCATGGCCGGCGCGGGAAGCGGCGGAAGTCCGGCGGACGGTGCCCGACGAAGGCGTCCCGGCCCTCCTGCGCCTCGCCGGACATGTAGAAGAGCATCGTCGCGTCCCCGGCGAGCTGCTGAAGACCGGCGAGACCGTCGTCGGCGGCGTTGAACCCGGCCTTCAGTATGCGCAGCGCGATGGGCGAGAACGACAGCATCTCCCGACACCAGGCGACCGTCTCCCGCTCCAGGCGGTCGAGCGGCACGACGGCGTTCACGAGCCCCATCTCGAGGGCGCGCGCCGCGTCGTAGTGGCGGCAGAGGAACCAGATCTCCTTCGCGCGTTTCGTGCCGATCGTGCGGGCGAGCAATCCCGCGCCGTATCCGGCGTCGAAGCTGCCGACCCGCGGGCCGTTCTGGCCGAAGCGCGCGTTGTCCGCCGCGATCGTGAGATCGCAGACGAGGTGGAGGACGTGGCCGCCGCCGATGGCGTACCCGGCGACCATGGCAACGACCGGCTTCGGGAGGCGTCGGATCTGGACCTGGAGGTCGAGCACGTTCAGCCGACCGATGCCGCGCGCCCCGACCGGGTCGTCGCCGAGGTAGCCGTCGTCACCGCGGACTTTCTGGTCCCCGCCGGAACAGAAGGCCTCCGTGCCCTTTCCGGTGAGGATCACGACACCGACGTCGGGATCGTCGCGGGCGGCATCGAAAGCATGGGACAGCTCGACGACCGTGCGGGGCCGGAAGGCGTTGCGCACCTCGGGGCGGCAGATCGTCACCTTGGCTATCCCCTCGGCGGTCTCGTAGGTGATGTCCTCGTAGTCGCCGCTCGCCTTCCAGGCGGGTAGGCCCAGCTCAGCACTCTTCATGAGGCCGTTAGGCTACCGTGAGTGCGTCGCCTCGTCGCCCTCGACCTACCGGGCGACGAGGCCTTCGTCGCGGCGCTCCGCCGCGCGCTCGACGCCGGCGACGCCGTCTTCCCGGTCGACCAGCGACTCCCCGCACCGGCCAAGGCGCGACTTCTCGACGCCCTACGCCCTGCCGCTGTCGTGACGGCCCGCGGCGTCGAGACGGGCCTCGCCGGGGGCCGTCCGGTCGAGGAGGGCGACGCCTTCGTCCTCGCAACCTCGGGCACGACGGGCGAGCCGCGCGGCGTCGTCCTCACCCGGGACGGCGTGGCGGCGTCGGCGGTGGCGTCGAGCAGGCGACTCGGGGTCGATCCGGCCCGGGACAGGTGGTTGTGCTGCTTGCCGCCGTCGCACGTGAGTGGGCTCGGCGTCGTCACCCGGGCGCTCGCCACCGGCACGCCGCTCGAGGTGCAGCCGTCGTTCGATGTCGGCGCTGTGAGGGCCGCAGCACGCCGGGGCGCCACGCTCGTCTCGTTGGTCCCGACGGTCTGCGCGCGTCTCGGGGACGGCACGGCGTTGTTCCGCACCGTCGTCCTCGGCGGCGGTCCGATACCCCGGAAACGACCACGGAACGCCGTCGCGACCTACGGCATGACCGAGACGGGGAGCGGCGTCGTCTACGACGGCTGGCCCCTCGACGGCGTCGAGGTCCGGATCGACCCGGGCGGCGAGATCACGCTGCGCGGCCCGATGCTGCTGCGCGCCTACCGCCCCGGGGGCGACCCGAAGGACGCCGCCGGGTGGTTCCGCACCGGCGACGCGGGGGCGCTCACGCCCGCGGGTGAGCTCCAGGTGTTCGGGCGAATGGCGGAGGTGATCCGCACCGGCGGTGAAGCGGTCTGGCCGGTCGCGGTCGAGGCGGTGCTGCGAACCCACCCGGGCGTCGCCGAGGTCGCCGTCGTCGGCGTCGCGGACCCCGAATGGGGCGAACGCGTCGTCGCCGTCGTCGAGGCGGACGGCGACGACCCGCCGACCCTCGAGGACCTGCGGGAGCTCGTCCGCGCCGAACTCGGCCCGGTCGCGGCCCCCAAGGAGCTCCGACTGGTCGATGCCCTGCCGCGCACGACGGTCGGCAAGATCCGGCGCGACGCGACCCGGGAGATCGCCGCGGGCGCCGGGACGTGAACCACCTCGGCGATGAGCTCAGCCCGTACCTGCGCCAGCACCGGGACAACCCGGTCGACTGGTACCCCTGGGGCGGGGCGGCGTTCGCCCGCGCCCGCGAGCTCGACCGGCCCGTGTTCATCTCGATCGGCTACTCGGCCTGTCACTGGTGCCACGTCATGGCGCACGAGAGCTTCGAGGATGAGGCGATCGCCCGGCGCCTCAACGCAGGATTCGTCGCCGTGAAAGTCGACCGGGAGGAGCGGCCCGACGTCGACGCGGTCTACCTCGAGGCCGTCCAGGCGCTCACCGGGCAGGTCGGCTGGCCACTCTCGGTCTTCGCGACCCCCGAGGGCCGCCCGTTCTACGGCGGCACCTACTTCCCGCCCCGAGCCGCGCACGGGCTCCCCGGATTCGCCGAGGTGCTCGACGCGGTCGCCGACGCCTGGGAGAGCCGGCGCGCCGAGATCGACAAGAACGCGACCGAGCTCACCGCGGCCGTCCAGGCGTCGCTCGCGCCGGCCGTCCCCGGATCCGGCGCCCCGAGCGCCGTCGCGCTCCTCGACGCGGCGGTAAAGCAGTTCGCGGCGAACTACGACGCCGAGTACGGCGGCTTCGGGCGGGCGCCGAAGTTCCCCCAGGCGCCGATGCTCGAGCTCCTGTGGCGCGCCGACGAGCTCGGACTCCCCCGGGCCGCCGAGATGGCGGCCCTGACTCTCGAGGCGATGGCGTCGGGCGGGATCTACGACCACCTCGGAGGGGGTTTCGCCCGCTACTCGACCGACCGGCGCTGGCTCGTGCCGCACTTCGAGAAGATGGCCTACGACCAGGCCGCGCTCAGCCGCTGCTACCTGCACGCCTGGCAGATCACGGGCGACGCGCGCTGGCGCCAGGTGCTCGACGAGACCCTCGGCTACGTGCTCGGGATCCTGCGTGGCCCTTCCGGCGGCATCCGGTCGTCCGAGGACGCCGATTCCGAGGGCGCCGAGGGGCGCTTCTATCTCTGGACCCCCGACGAGCTCGCCGCCGTCTTGGGCGCCGCGCGCGGGGCCGTCGCCGCCGAGTGGTTCGGCGTCACCGCGACGGGCAATTTCGAGGACGGGCGCAGCGTCCTGCACCGGCCGGTGCGCGGCGACATCGTGCGGCCGCCCGAGGTCGAGCGCGTCCGGGCCGAGCTCTGCGGGGCGCGGGCCGGACGGGTCCGCCCGGCGATGGACGACAAGGTGCTCACCGAGTGGAACGCCATGACCTGCTCGGTCCTCGCCGAGGCCGCCGCGGCGACGGGGGACGCGACCTGGCGGGCGGCGGCGGTCGGGCTCGGCGATTTCCTCCTCGCCAACCTGCGGCGCGCCGACGGGAGGTGGCAGCGGGTCTGGCAGTCCGGGCGCGCCGCGCACCTCGCGGTGGCCGCCGACTACGCCTGGGTCGTCGACGGTCTGACCCGGCTCGGCGAGCTCACCGGTGTCGGCCGCTACACGGTCGAGGCGCTCAGTGCGGCCCACGACCTCATCCGGCTCTTCTCTGCCGAGGACGGCGGCTGGTACACGACGGGGAAAGACGCCGAGGCGCTCGTCGTGCGGCCGCGCCAGGTCCACGACGGCGTCACTCCGGCGGCGGGCTCGGTCGCCGCGTTCGCGCTCGCCCGGTTGGGGGCGATCACCGGAGACGCGGCGTGCGTCGAGGGTGCGGCCCGGACCGTCGCCGCGGCGGGCTCGGCGCTCGTCGAGTCACCCCTCGCGTGCGCGCACCTCGTCGAGGCCGCAGTCTTCCTCGAACTCGGCGCCACCGAGATCGTCGTCATCGGCGACCGTGCCGACCTCGTCGCGGCGGCGTCGGCCGGCTACGTGCCGTCCCGCGTCCTCGTCTGGGGCGAATCGCCCCCGAGCCCGCTCGTCGTCGGACGCGAGGTCGCGGGCGCCTATGTTTGCCGGCGCGGGGCGTGCCACGCGCCGGTCACGGACCCCGCGGCGATCCCCGGCGCGATCGACCGCATGGTGACCGAGGCGAAGGCGATGACCGCGACGTGACGACGACCCCGCCGGCCCACCGGCACGTCCGGTTCCCCCGCCGGCTCCACGCCGGCACGCGGCCGGTCGCCGCACCGGGCGCCGAGCTCGCCTGCTTGGTCCTCTCGCCGGGCCCCGAGGAGTGGGTCGGCGTCGATCTCGCCTCCGGGGCGCTGCTGCGGTCACGTCCCGAAGGGGCGCGTCTCCTTCAGCGGGTGAGGACCACCGACGGCACCATGCGCCTCGCCGCCCGCTTCGACCTCGTCGCCCTGACGCTCGCCGACGACGAGGAGCCCCCCGATCCGGCCCGGCCGGAGGCGATCGTCGCCCTCGGCCCGCCGACACTCGTCGGGCGCGCCCGGCGCCGGCCCGCCCGGCGGCTGTTGCGCCAGCTCGCGGCGCCCGAACGCCGGGGCATGTCGCTGCTGTCGACCTGGGGACCCTCGATCGCCTACATCGACCTCGACGGAACGGCGCAGTCCGTCGTCGTCATCGAGACGTCGCCACGCGCGTTCGAGCTTTCCGTTCGCCCCGACGGCGAGGTCGCGGCGACGATCTCCTGGTCGGGAATCACGCAGTCCGTGCTCGTCGCCGACCCGGTCGCGCGGCGCGCGGCCTTCGCCGTCGAACACCCCCTGCGGCGCGGCGAGCTCGTCGAGACGCTCGGATTCCGCCCGAGCTACCTCATCTGCGGGCTGGCGGCGGTGCGGCAGGGTCACGCCTCGAAGGTGGTCCTCGCCGTGCTGCCCCGGCGCGTCCCGCGGCGCTGGGTGCGCAGGGTCCGGAAGCTACTTCGGAAGGGATCCGGCGGCGAGGTCCTCAGCCATCGCCCAGCCGAAAGCCACGAGGGTGTCCCGGCGTGACCCGTCGAGGGGCGTGAACAACTCGGCGAGCTTCGCCGCCAGCGCGGGCGCCTTGCGCGGCGTGTAGTCGAGCATCCCAGAGGGGTTGGCGTCCCCTTTCACGACGAAAACACGGTCGTCGAGCTGGCCGTCGACGCCGAACCGCTTGGCGAGCCGCCGGCCCCAGGCGCGCTCCTCGCCGGAGGGCTTGTGCCCCGGGCGCGGCACGACATCGGAAAGCCCGGTGAAGCCGCGGAACGACGCCGCGTTCGCCATGCGCGTGCCGACGAGGACGTCTTCGTCCGGGAAGGCGAGCACCGCCCGGCGGAAAAGGTCGCGCATGATCGATCGCAGCGCCTGTTCGGCGACGTTGGTGCGCGTGAACGAGGCGACGCCGAGGAGCAGGCTCGGCGTCCCGCCGATCCTCTCGAGCGTCGAGAACGCAAAGCCCCGCAGCTTGTTCTGTTCCCGGGCGTGCGTGACGAGCACCCACTCCTCGCGCTGCTTGGAAAGGAAGCCGACCTCGTAGCCGTTGCAGTTCTCCGCACACAGGTCCGCGAGCTCGCCGAGCTCTGCGTCACTGAGCGCCGTGCAGTCCTTCGTCGCGACGTCCATCACGCTTCCAAAACCCCTCACTGCTCTACAGTCCTCGCGCGGGCCGACTCACCCGAGCCGCCCGCCGTCGTGCGCCCGACGCACAGACGGAAGACCTGCTCACAACGATGTGGATATCGCCAGTCTACGGGAACGGCGGGAGGGCTCGCCACGGGGACGGCCCACGCCGCCGCATCGCGTCCGGCGGCCCGGCGTGTCGCCCCGGCTGAGCCGGCCGCAAAGTCCGCGCCACGACGGCCGGCGGGCGCAGGTTCCGCCTGCTAGGCCGAAACGGCGTTCGCGCCGAGCAGCTCTTTTAGCGCACCAACAAGACCTCCGCGCGGGTCGACGTTGAACTGCGCCGGCAGGCGCAGGACCTTGGACCCGAGGTGGATGTGGACCGGGACCGGACCGGGATGCTCGACGACGAGCTCCTTGAGGCGGGCGACGACCGACTCGGACACCGACGAGAGCGGCACGCACAGCTCGAGTGCCTCATCGGCCGGGGTGAGCTCGGGTCGCGTGATCTCCATCGCGACGAGCTTCGGCACGTCCTCTCGCATGTCTAGACGGCCGCGCACGCAGACGATCGCGTCGTCCTCGAGCCGCATCCCGTGCTCCGCCATCGTCTTCGGGAACACGAACACCTCGATCGCCGACTCGAGGTCCTCGAGGACGAACGTGGCCATTAACTCGCCGCGCCGCGTATACCGCCTGCTGAGGGCGGTCACGACGCCACCGACGACGACCGAGGTACCGCTCAGGTCGGCGAGCGCATCCGGTGAGGTCGCCTGGTCGCGCAGCTCCCGGACCGTCGCGTCCGTGCGCAGCCGCAGCGCCGCCTCGAATCCGAGGAGCGGGTGGTCGCTCACGTAGAGCCCGAGCATCTCCTTCTCGAAAGCGAGCCGTTCGGACTTGTCGAACTCGACGTCCGAGATCGTGCGGCGCGCCTCGTCGAGACCGCCCGCCTCGTCCGCCGGCGTCTCGGCGAGCACCGAGAACAGCGTCGAGATCCCGAGCTCCTCCTCGCGCCGCCGGGCGAGCACGTGGTCGATGATCTCCTCGAAGACGAGGCAGAGCCCCTTCCTCGGGTGCCCGAGCGAATCGAAGGCGCCGGCCTTGATGAGCGACTCGATCGAGCGCTTGTTGAGGACGAACGGGTCGACCCGGCAGCAGAAGTCGTGGAAGTCGCTGAACGGGCCATTTTTCTCGCGCTCGGCGACGATCTGGGCGACGACCCCCTCGCCGACGTTGCGCACCGCCGACAGGCCGAAGACGATCACGCCCGGACCCCGGGCGCCCGCACCGCGCCGGGCGGTGAAGTTCGAGCTCGACTCGTTGATGTCCGGGACCCGCACGTCGATGCCGAGGTTCCGGCACTCGCCGAGGTAGATCGCCGTGTGGTCCTTGTCGTCTTTCACCGAGGAGAGCAGCGCCGCGAGGTACTCGACGGGGTGGTTCGCCTTCAGCCAGGCGGTCTGGTAGGCGACAAGCCCGTAGCCGTAGGCGTGGGACTTGTTGAAGGCGTAGTTGGCGAAGGGCTCGATGAGGTCGAACAGCCGCGTGCCCGTCTCCTCGCCGTAGCCGCGGGCGACGCAGCCCTGGACGAATTTCTCGCGCTCGTCGGCGATGAGCTTGCGGTCCTTTTTCCCGCACGCCTTGCGGAGGTTGTCCGCCTCCTCGAGCGAGTAGCCGGCGAAGCGTTCGGCGACCCGCATCACCGACTCCTGGTAGAGCATGAGGCCGTAGGTGTCGCTCAGCACCTCCGCCATCTCGGGGTGGACGTACCGGGGCGGCATCCGGCCGTTCTTCAGCTCCGGGTAGTCGCGGTGCATGTTCCCGGCCATCGGCCCCGGCCGGTACAGGGCGACAAGGGCGGCGACGTCGTCGAAGCACGTCGGCGCCAGAGCGCGCAGCGTCGTGCGCATCGCCGAGCCCTCGAGCTGGAACACCCCGATCGAGTCGCCGCGGCGCAGCATCTCGTAGGTGCGCTCGTCGTCGAGGTCGACCGCATCGATGTCGGGTCGGTTCCCGGTCGCCTCCTCGATGAGGTCGAGCGCCGTCTCGATCACCGACAGGTTCCGCAGCCCGAGGAAGTCCATCTTCAGCAGGCCGAGCGCCTCGACCCCGTGCATCTCGTACTGGGTGACGATCGGCGCGTCACCGGGATCGGCCCCAGGCTCGGGTTTGCGCTGGATCGGCATGTACTCGGTGAGGGGCTCTTTCGAGATGACCACCGCCGCGGCGTGGATGCCGTCCTGGCGGCGCAGGCCCTCGAGCCCGCGCGCCACGTCGATCACGGCCTTCGCCTCCGGGTCAGCCGCGTACATCTCCCGCAGGCTCGTCGCCGCGACGTAGGCGTCCTCGTGGCCCTCGACCTGCTCGAAGCAGTAACGCATCGGGGCGTCCCGCCCCATGACGAGCGGCGGCATCGCCTTGGCGACCTTGTCACCGACCATGTACGGCTTGCCGAGCACGCGCGCCGCGTCGCGCACCGCCGCCCGGGCCTTGATCGTGGAGAAGGTGACGATCTGGGCGACGTGGTCCCAGCCGTAACGCTCCGAGGCGTAGCGGATCATCTCGGCCCGGTAGCGCTCGTCGAAGTCCATGTCGATGTCGGGCATCTGCTTGCGGCCCGGGTTGAGGAACCGCTCGAAGACGAGCCCGTAGCGGATCGGGTCGATGTCGACGATCCGCAGGCAGTAGGCGACGAGGCAGCCGGCCGCCGAGCCCCGGCCCGGCCCCACCCGGATCTTCAGCGAGCGGGCGTGGCGGATGAGGTCCCACACGACGAGGAAGTAGGCCGAGAACCCCATCTTGGCGATGACGCCGAGCTCGTAGTCGAGCCGCTGGCGGACCTCCGCCGGGAGCAGGGTCCCGTACCGCTCGACGGCACCGCGCGTCGTCAGGTCGGCGAGGTACGCCGTCGCCGACTCCTCGTACGTGCCGACGACGAACTCGGCGGGAACCGGGAACTCCGGGAGCGTCGGCTTGTCGAGCTCGATCTCGACGTGGGCGCGTTCGGCGACGGCGAGGGTGTTGTCGCAGGCCTCCGGGAGGTCCCGGAAGATCGCCCGCATCTCGGCGGCGGTCTTCAGGTAGTGCTCGGCGCCCTCGAACTTGAACCGTTTCGGGTCGTCGATCGTCGCGCCGGTCTGCACGCACAGCAACGCGTCGTGGGCGACGGCGTCGCCGCGCCGGCAGTAGTGGCCGTCGTTCGTCGCGAGCAGCGGGGCGTGGATCGCCCGGGCGATCTCGACGAGCGTCGGGTTGACCCGGCGCTGGTCGGCGATCCCGTGGTCCTGGAGCTCGACGAAGAGGTTGTCCGGACCGAAGATCCCCTGCAGCCGCCCGGCGAGCTCGCGGGCCCCGGCGGTGTCCCCGGCAAGGACCGCCTGGGCGACGACCCCGCCGAGGCAGCCGGTCGTCGCGATCAGCCCCTCGTGGTGGCGTTCGAGCAGCTCCCAGTCGACCCGCGGCTTGTAGTAGTAGCCCTCGAGGTAGGCGTCGGAGGAGAGCTTCATGAGGTTGCGGTAGCCGGCGCTCGTCTCGGCGAGGACCGTCAGGTGGTAGTAGAGCTTCTCGCCCCGTTCTGCCTCGCCGCCGGTGTCGTCGACGCGTCCCCGTCTAACCGGGCGCTCGTGGCGCGAGTTGCGCGCCATGTACGCCTCGAGGCCGATGATCGGCGAGATCCCGGCCTCGTGGCACGACCGGTAGAACTCGAGGACGCCGTACATGTTCCCGTGGTCCGTGATCGCGAGCGCCGGCTGGGAGTCGGCGACCGCCGCGGCTACGAGGTCGTCGATACGCGCCGCGCCGTCGAGCATCGAGTACTCGGTGTGCTGGTGGAGGTGGACAAAGGACTGGCGGTCTCCCGACCCGGCCATGCGACCGCCTCCACACGTCGTCCACACCCGTCATCCACCGTCTGTGGATGAACTACAGGAATGTCATTCGTTCCTCGCGGAGAATAGCGCGCCACCCGACCCCGGCCCAGAGCCGATGTCGCCTACAGGTACGGCCCCGGGCGCCCGGAGGTGTCGCTCGCCGCGGCCGGGAGGCTCCGCCGCCGCATCTCCTCGAGCTGGCTCTGCGCCGTGAGCTGCTGGGCGAACAGCGCGGCCTGGATCCCGTGGAACAGGCCCTCGAGCCACCCGACGAGCTGGGCATGGGCGATCCGCAGCTCCGAATCGGTCGGCTCGTCGGTGTCGAAGGGAAGGGCGAGCCGGTCGAGCTCGGCGACGAGCTCAGTAGAGAGGCCGTCGGAGAGCTCGCGCACCGACCGTTCGTAAATTTCCTTCATCCGGGAGCGGCTCGCCGCGTCGAGCGGGGCCTTCTCCACCTCGTCGAGGAGTTGCTTGATCATCGAGCCGATCCGCATCACCTTGGCCGGCCGTTCGACCGACTCGCCGGCCGCGACCGACGACTCGTCGCCGGATGGCCCGGCGTCGGGGTCCGCGGTGGAAGTGACGACGATCAGAGGGCGTGGGGATTCGTTGTCGGCCATGTCGCGATTGTCCCACGGGCCGCGTACGGCGCCCAGCGCGCTCAGTTCACGGGAGACTTCCTCGGCGCCCCCCTTGTGGGGGGCGCCGAGGAAGGCGCGCGGCGGCTCGCTTCGGCGGGTTGTGCCGCTCAGGCGCGCGTGACACGACGGAGATCCTCAAGGGACATCTCCGAGGTGACGTCACCGTCGCAGTGGTCGCAATCTGCGGTGTGACGCCACGAACGGAGCAACCGCGTGCCCGATGCATCGAGAAAGACGACGAAGGCGTCGGTGTGGTCCTCGACGACGAGGCGGTCGTAAGACCGCCACTCGGTCGGCACCGCCGACGGCTTGGACCTACTCCGCACTACCCGGCAGAACCGCCGGTCAGCCGTGTCGAACAGCCACGTGCTGCGGCACGACTCGATGACGACGAACCGGTCGGCCGAACCGGCGTCTCCGCCGAGGTCGACCATCGCGCCGAGGGTCCTCGTCTCGGCCTCGGAGGCCACACGCGCACCTTTGGGCCAGATCGTTGAACCCCGGTGGAACTCCACCGCCCAATCATGACCAGGGCACGCGACGGGCCAGCAGCGACGGCGTTGCAGTCGCGTGAAGATCCCTCGGGCCGCGGTGGCCGCGTGCCCGGCTCGCACGCTTTTACATGGTTCTGCCCGCTACTGCTCGTCGAGCTCCAGCGCGCTCGAATTGATGCAGTAGCGCAGCCCGGTGGGGTCGGGGCCGTCGTCAAAGACATGGCCGAGGTGGCCACCACAGCGTGTGCAGGTCACCTCGGTCCGTTCCATCCCGAGGCTGCGGTCCGGCGCCTTCTCGACCGCGTCCCCGGTCGCCGGCGCCGTGAAGCTCGGCCATCCCGAGCCGGAGTCGAACTGCGTGTCGCTCGAGAACAACGTGTTCCCACAGGCGACACACCGGAAGACACCGGCGCGCCCCGGATGGGTGTACTCGCCGGTGAAGGGACGGTCCGTTCCCTTCTCGCGCAGCACGTGGTAGCGCTCGGGACCGAGCCGCCGGCGCCACTCCTGCTCGTCGAGATCCTTCGGGTCCTTCCCGGTCCCCGGGTTCTTCGTCTTGTCGGTCATCTGCGGAGATTACCGCTGCGAGCCTGGAGCAACGCCGTCGTCGAGGGGCCCCGCGCCGAGCAGCCCCTCAAGGAGCCGGCCCTCGATCCCCTCCAACGCGAAGGCCGCGACGAAGCGTCCCGCCGCCCCGAGGTGCTCGGCGCACTCCAGCAACTCCGCCGCGAGATCCAGAGCGACGTTGGCCCCCATCGCCACCTGGTCGTCGCCGGCGCCGGTCTCGCCTCGGTGCAGCGCGACTTGCGCGAGGCGAAGGAGGCGCCCGATCCTCGGGCACGCGCCGCTACCGGGCGCCGGGGCGGTGACCGCCGCCACCTGCGAGAGGGCGTCGAGGATGCGCGCCGCGTCGTCGCGGTGCAACCGCACGGTCGGGCCGAACGGCGAACGACGCCCGCCGCCGCCCAGGATCGGCGCCGACCCGGCGGCGTCGAGATTCGTCACGGCCCAAGGCTCGATTGCCCGCGTACCGACGTGCGTACCGGGGAAGGGTCACACGAGCGGCCATGGCAGCCGCGTCTCGGCTGTGGGGCCCGGGAAGCGCGGGTGCTTCGCGATCCTCCGGGCGCGGCGGGCGAGCGCGGCGACCTCGTCGTCGCTCAGCAGCTCGGCGAGCTCGGCGGGGATCGACGCCGCGAGCCGACGCGCGCCGGCGACGATCACTTCGGGCAGCCCCTCGCCGGCGAAGTCCCACATCACGGTGCGCAATTTCGCGTCGACGTGGAACGACAACCCGTTGTCGATCGCCCAGACGTGCCCGCGGCCGTCGACGAGCAGGTGACCACCCTTGCGGTCGGCGTTGTTCGCGAGCAGGTCGAAGCCGGCGATCGCCCGGAGCGCGGCGCCGTGCTGGTCGAGCTCGCGCAGGCTGAAGTAGTGCTCGGCAAAGTCGGCTTCGATGAAGCGTTGCAGGGAGCCCTCGCCGAGTGGCGCGTCCTCACGGACGATGGTCGTGGGGATGGCCCCGAGCCCGAGCACCCGGTCGAGCTGGTAGGCCGCGACCTCGCGGCGGAATAGGCCGTCGGGGAAGTCCCACAGACCCCGCTCCCCGGCTCCGGGCTTGTAGACGGCCCGCGCCACGCGGTGGCGGTCGGCCACCGTCACGAGGAACGTGGCGTTCGAGCTCCACGGCATGCGGCCGACGACCTCGATCGCCCCGGTCGCGAGGAGCGCCGACCATTCCGGCTCGGTCAGGTCAGCGGAGCGTGGTGGCCGTTCTTCCTCGGACACACGTGTCCTCTCGGATCGAGCGGATAGCCGCACAGCGGGCAGG
>JBEKCO010000026.1:0-23803 GCA_050014835.1 Acidimicrobiales bacterium | reverse complement strand
TTGAGCGCCTGCATCGGCGTCATGATCTTCTGCAGCACGTTAGCTGTCGCGGTGTTCTCCGCGGTGAACAGCTGCGCCTGCGTCGCGGTGAGGACCGGCGCCGCGCTGTACTTGCTGGTCATCTCGGGCAGGAAGCCCGACAGCCAGGAATTGCTCTTTATCCACTTCTCGTACGGCGCGGTCTTGGTCACCGAGGGGCCGGCGGGCACCCAACCGCCCACTGGGTCGATCGAGCCAACAAAGCTCTCGTTGTTGTAGCCGGCGAGCCACGTGATGAACTCGAAGGCCTGAGCCGCGTGCGCGCCCTTGGGGATGATGTTGAAGTTGCCCTGGCCAAGCGTGCTCGGTCCGCCAACGATGCCGGGGAAGGCCATAACGCCAAAGTGACCCTCGAGGTCGGGGTTGGAGACCGGGACGTTCTGCGCTCCCACCCACGGCCCCGACAGCTCGAAGCCGGACTTGCCGTTCGTCCAGATGTCCGTCTGACCGCCGGCCACCGAGCCGAGAGCCGTCTGCAGCGCCATCACCTGGGCGTAGGAATACTTGTCATAGCTGGCGATCCACTTCATCTCCTTCACGGCGCCCGGGCAGCTCTCGAAGTCATACTTACCGGCCGCGTTGATGCAGTTCGTGGCGCCAAAGAAGGTCGTGTAGAACTGGAAGCCGTTCCCGTCCGTGTCCGGGTAGAAGCCCATTGTCACGATCTTTTTGCCGCTGTAAGTCCACATCTTGGCCTGGTCGGCGTCGAACTGGGCGAGGGTCTTCGGCAGGTGCTTGATGCCGAACTCGGTGAGCAGGGCCTTGTTGTAGTACAGGGCCCAGGAGTTCAGCGACATCGGGATGGCGTAGAGCCCTCCGTCGTAGGTGCCGGCCTGGACGGCGATGGGATACTCCCAGGCCTCGAAGCCGGCGTAGGCGCCGGTGAGGAACTGGTTCATGTTCACGAGGTCGCCATCAGCGGCGAAGGAGCCGATCTCGGGCCACCACTCGGTGAAGACATCGGGCGGATCCCCTGCCGCGATACTCGAGAGCAGCTTGGCCGTGCTCGTCGTCGAGTCACTCGGGATGTTCGTCTCGGTCACGTGGATGTCGGGATGCGTCGCGTTGAACTCGGTCACCATCTTGTTGAGCAGCGTCAGCGTCGTGCCGGACCACATCGTCCACCACGTGAGATTGACCACCGTCTGGTGCTTGTGGACCCTCGGCGAACTCGTCGTTCCAGCGCTGGCGGCGCCCGTCGCGCCGACGCTGATCACGCCGAGGAGGACCACCCCGGCGAGCACGACGGCAAACTTGGACCTGATGCGCCTTTTCCAGGCGTCGTGGATGCCTCCACTATCGTTCATGCTTGTTGCTCCTTTTGTGTGTGGGGTAGTGCTTACCCCTCCGTTGGTCATTCGCCTACAGATTCGGTTGCCGTACGAAAACCCGCGACCCGCTTGCCGTTGCGCGGAGCCGGCGAGCGGGCGGGGGTCTTCCTCGCGGGCGCGCGGGGTCGGCTGCCCGGCGACGGGCCGGCGCTCTCGCGCACGACAAGCTCGGCTCGGGGCGACTCGATCACGTCGCTGGAACCGGTCGGCTCGATCACGGCGAGCAGCTTGGCAAAGCACGCCTTGCCGAGCGTCTTGAAGTCCTGGCGGACCGTCGTGAGCGCCGGAATGTGAAACGCCGAGGCGGGCATATCGTCGAAACCAACAACGCTGACATCCCGAGGAATCGCACGCCCCGCTTGGTGCAATGCACGCATGACACCGAATGCGAGTTCATCATTACCGCAGAGCACCGCCGTCACTTTCGGATTCCGTGCGAGGTCGCGGGCCACTTCGCAACCCGACTGGGGGTCCCACCCGGCTTGCACCGGTTCGGGCACGGGGACACCTGAGGCTTTGAGGGCGTCGCGCCACCCCAGCGTCCGCTGCGCAACACGCCTAGAGGTTGGAATTGCAACGTAATGCACGGTCGTGTGCCCCAGGCCCAACAAGAACTTGGTGGCATCACCCGCAGCCTTGCGGTCGTCGATCCACACCCAAGCCTTTCCCAGCGCCTCGTCACCGGATGGCGTTTCCACCATCGCTGCCACCGGGACATCCGGCGGCACGGCGTTGAGGGCCGCGATGCCTGGCGCGTCGTAAGCGATGATGATGAGCGCGCCCGCCGGCTCGATGGCCCGCTCCACCGCGTCCCGCACATCCGCCGGAGTACCCGACTCCACAACTCGGACACCCATAGCGAAACCAGCCGTGCGTGTTGCCTCCTCGATACCCTCCAGCGCCGCTGCGAAGCCGTACTGGCGCGTATTGGAGGTCAGCACGGTGACCGACTGAACGGGACCGCCGGCCAGGGCTCGCGCCGCTCGGTTCGGGCGGTAACCGAGTCGTGCGATCGTGTCGAGAACCGCCGCACGAGTCGACGGCTTGACCCTGTGGCTGTCGTTGATTACGCGCGAGATCGTCTGACGAGAGACTCCCGCAGCGCTGGCGACGTCGCGAATGCTCACTGAGGGCGCTCGGTCGCTTACTCGGGGTACCTGACCCACCCGTTCGCCACCCTTCCGGTCCTATCGGAGGTTGTGTGACCGGTCACACCGCTCGCTATTGTGACCGGTCACACAGACGCTGTCAACCCCCAGCAAGTGGGGACTAGCGCACGTTCGGTTGAGCTGGACACCGATAGGTCGAGAATCAAGATTCCGCTCATGAAGACACCCAGCGACGTCAACGGGGACTTCGGTTCCAAACCTCACCGGTCAGCAAGCAAGGACATGGACGTGGTGCTTCGTCTGACTTCAGGCGCGGCGCGCTGCACGGTCGGGCGCCGACAAGAACCGCGTACCGCGCCTCATGCGCCTTGCGGCCATGTAACCGTCGCCACGCACCTGCAAGCGCTGCCAACAAGGGACCGACAGCACCGCGATCGTTACCACGATGCCGAACCTGCACCGGGGATCGCACGCCACAACCGCCGGGACACGGAGTGGCGGCTGAACGTGAACCATCGCCCGTCTCGACCACTGCGGCAACAAGGCTTCGGCGCACATCGCCAGCTCCGGCATCCGCTTCGACGCGCTCCAGCCCTTCTACGATGTTTCCATCAATGGCGTTGGCTCTCTGTCGCGAATGTCGCGCGAGCGATCAAGTCCCGCCGCGGCCGGAAGCCGATGTCGGGTGCGGCACGGCCCGAGATCGATCATCTGGCTCGGCATCATCAATTGACGACGTCTCGGTCGCCGAGCCGCCGGGCGACACCGTGGTCAGGCGCATTATGCGCACGCTGTAAAAGCAGTGCTTGTACTCGCATCTCTTCGAGGACGTCGACGAACTGCGCCGGGGGCTCACCCCGTGCGTCGAGACCTGCAACAACGAGCGGCTCATGGAGAGCAACGACAACCGCACTCCTCGAACGACGTCCAGCGACGCAATGGCCGCAAAGGCGACGTGATAGTCATCGAATCCGCCAAGAAACCGGGGCCGCACGAGTGAAATTGGCGGCCGTGCCCGAGGAGGATGCACGTGGCTGGCTCTAGGACATCGTCCCGGCTGGAGATTGACTGGTCGGACAGCGGGCTCGAGATGATGATCGATGTCGACGAAGAGGGAATCGCGCGACTGACCCGTCTCGTGCCGCTAACGGCTGGAGACGACCCGAAGACCAACAGAGACCGACAAGAGTCGGCAATACGGGGACAGCGGACGGCTGGCTTGCCCTTGGTGGATGTCGTCGCGTCCAGTAGTGGCCGAGCGTTATCAGCAAGGCGATACGCCCAGTCCGTCGTAGGAGGTCGCCTCCGCTATCTCGGTCATGAGGAAAGCGCGCAGGCCCCCTGGCGCGATCTCCGGGTCAACCTGGAGGACCCGAGCACGGGGCTCACGGCCGAGGTCATCTACACCGTGCTCGAGGGCAGCGGGGTCCTGCGCTCTCGGGTCCGCCTCACCAACGGCGGTCGCGTTCCCGTGACTCTCGAATCCGTGACCTCATTTCTCGGCTCGGGACTCGCCGAACCGGTGGATAGCCTGGACGATGTTGACCTCCTCTGGGCGGAGAACGACTGGCTCGCTGAGGACCGTTGGCAGGTTCGCGCGCTGCGCGACGCTTTGCCTGATCTCAACCGCGCAGTCCACGAGCACGATTCCCGGGGCCGGTTCGGCGTGACGAGCGCCGGGAGTTGGTCATCGGGAACCTACCTGCCCATGGGCGCTGTCATCAATCGCCGCACAGGTAACTGCTGGGTGTGGCAGATCGAGCACAACGGCGGCTGGCACTGGCAGGTGGGCGAACACACAACTCGCGCCGAGACCTCGAAACACTCTGATCCCGGGTCGACGCATGCCTATCTCGCGTTGCTCGGCCCCACCGACTTAGAGCACCACTGGCACCTTGTTCTCAAGCCGGGAGAATCCTTCGAGACCGTCCCCGTCGCGATCGCCCTCAGCAACGACGGTTTCCAAGGAGCCGTGGCCCGCCTCACCAATTACCGCCGGGCCATGCGGCGACCGCACGAGGATCACCAAATCCTTCCGGTCATTTTCAACGATTACCTCAACACCCTGATGGGCAATCCGACGACAGATCGACTCCTGCCACTAATCCGTACTGCTGCCAAAGTCGGCGCCGAGTACTTCTGCATCGACTCCGGCTGGTACAACGAAATCGGCGACACCTGGTGGGACACCGTCGGCGTGTGGCAGCCCTCGCACACGAGATTCCCGAACGGTCTCACCGAAGTACTCGATCTCATCACCGCCGAGGGCATGGTCCCCGGACTCTGGCTCGAACCGGAGGTCGTCGGAGTACGAAGTCCCATCGTGGACGAACTCCCGGCTGAGGCGTTCTTCAGCCGCGCCGGGGTCCGCGTGGTCGAACAGGAGAGGTATCACCTTGACTTCTCCCACCCCGCGACCGTGAAGCACCTCGACGAAGTGGTCGACTTCCTTGTCGAAGATCTCGGCATCGGATATCTCAAGATGGACTACAACATCAACGTCGGGCCCGGTACCGACAATGGGAACGTGAGCGCGGGTGTCGGAATGTTGGTGCACAACCGTGCCTATCTCAACTGGATCGACGGGATCCTTGATCGCTACCCCAACCTCGTCCTGGAGAACTGTTCCTCCGGAGGCATGCGTACTGACTATGCGCTGCTGTCGCGTTTCCAGCTGCAGTCCACGAGCGATCAATCAGATTTCTTGCGCTATCCGGCCATCGCGGCGGCTGCTCCGACCGCCATCGCGCCTGAGCAAGCTGGCATCTGGGCCAGCCCTCAGCCGGAGTGGAGTGACGATGAGATCACCTTCGCGCTTTCCAGCGCACTGCTCTGCCGCCTCCACCTCTCAGGACATATCGACCGGATGAGCGACTCTCAACAACAGCTTGTGGCAGACGCGATCAGCGCCTACAAGCTGATCAGGCCCGACCTGGCCACCGCGATCCCGTTCTGGCCACTGGGGCTTCCGGCGTGGGTCGATTCCTGGCTTGCCCTTGGGATGCGGGCCGAGTCGGTGACCTATGTCGTCGTTTGGCACCGCGAACCGATCGCGGGCGCGTCAGGGCGGACCGAGGGGGCCGACCACCACAGGATCGTGCTCCCCGTTGCACACCTGCGCCACAAGCAGATCCTCGCAGAGGTGTTGTACCCACCGGACCGTGACGGCGAGTTGGCGTGGAACGCGCCTCGCGGCGAGCTGATCGTGACGCTCCCGGACGTGCCGTCCGCCCGTCTCGTTAGGCTGGCCCCGGTTAGTAAACGCTGATCGAAAATCGGAGCACCTGACCATCCCTGGTCTTGCTCGACCCAGACCTCAGGCGTCTCGCCTGGAGCTGGGCGAGGAGACGGGAGGAAGGTGCACACCGACATGGAGATGTGTACAGAGATCCGGCGCAAGGCCCTCGTCGAGGGCGCGTCGAAACGCTCGATCCGAAGGGACTACCGGATCAGCGCCGAAGCGCTGGAGAAGATCCTCGCCCACCCCGAGCCGCCGGGCTATGCCAGAGCGTCCCACGCCGAAAACCCAAGCTCGGCAAGTTCCTTCCCGTAGTCGACGAGATCCTAGAAGCCGACCAGACCGCTCCGCCAAAGAGCGCCACACGGCCAAGCGCATCTATGAGCGGCTGCGCGACGAATACGGCTACACGGGGTGCTCCTCCCAGGTGAGAGCGGCCGTCGCCAGGTCCAAGCACTACGCCAAGGAGGTCTTCGTCCCCCTCTCGCACCCTCGCCGTCCAGGCCCAGTTCGACTTCGGCGAGGCGACGGTCGAGATCGCGGGCGTCGAGGTGAAGGCCGCGCTGGCGGTGATGACGCTTCCGTACTCGGACGCCCGTCGCGAGTGCCTCCGAGCCGTCGAGCACACAGAGGATCCCCCCCCCTCGTAGGAGAGGTCCCGGGCGACGAGGTCGGCGAGCAGGTCCTTCACGACCGTGGCGTTCTCGGTGTCGCCGTCCCACAGCCCCACGGGCACCTTCGTGCTGTCGGTCGTGACAACGAACGCCACGACGCAGCAGCACTTCGCAAAGACGATGCCGTCGATCATGAGCACGGCGACCTCGAGGCCGGAGAGGTCCTCGCCTAACAGCTCCGCGAGACGAGCGGCGGTAGCGCTGATGAACCAGCGAGAGACCGCGGCGCGCGAGTCGCCCCTGGCGACTATCTCGAGCTCCTCCCCGATCGGGTCCGAGACGAGGCAATGACGCCTCGTCGCCACGCCTGCGAGCATCCGCTCGAGGGCGATCTCGGTTCGGAGTTCAGCGGGTCAATCGCGAAAGCGCAGGTAGATGGGGACGCGGTTGATCGGGTCTTCCCCTACATCGTCACGTAGGTGAAGGTCAGGAGACCTCGGCCCCACTCCAGGTCGAGGTGTTGACCCCGAAGGCGGCGAGGATCTTCGTCTCAGTGCTGACGGTCGGTCAATGAGGTCGATGTGACGGCCCTCCAGCTCGAGGTGGTGACGCCGGAGGCGTCCGAGCTCGACCAGGGCCCGTCTCGGTGTCATGGTCTCCCGGGAACATCGGGTCCTTCACCCTTGCCCTCTCCAAGTCGTTCCCCATCACCGCTTCGATCACCGCGGCGATGGCATACAGGGCGATGTGGCCCCGGACTCGGTCCTCTGTCCGGTGGTAGACCGGGCGAACACGAAGCACGCGAAGAAGACCGAATAACCGCCTCCGTTGCCAGCGGAATGTCAGCGGACCTCCACCGACCGTCCCCCCACGACGCCACACGAGGCCCTAAGGCGGTCACTGCGAAACGCATGCTGACCTGCGGAAACCCAACGTGGTCCCACGAGGCCACACGAGCTGTGACAGCCTGTCAAGCTGGAGGTCGCGGGTTCATATCCCGTCAGGTCCGGCAAGGAGGCGCCAAATCGACCGGATTTTCCCGGGGGCGGCGCGCGTCGGGCACAATGGTCGAGCCAGCCGCGGCCGGCTTGGTCGAGTAGCTCAGTTGGCAGAGCGCGCGCCTGAAAAGCGCGAGGTCACCGGATCGACGCCGGTCTCGACCACGAACCGATCCTTCTTCACCGAGACGGCCCCCGGGTCGTCGGGACCGCAGTGCCCACCGCTTTGCACGCCCGATTCGCGATGACGAGACAACTCAGCAACCGTCCCATGCCCACGTACGCTCACGGAGCGGTGAGAACATTCCGTGCCGGGGAGGGCAGGGGAACCTCCGTCGGGTAGTCACCAGTAAGACAGGCCGAGCACAGCTCGTTGCCGGCGACGCCGATCGTCTCGAACAGCCCCTCCAACGAAAGGTAGGCGACGGAGTCCGCGCCGAGCTGGCCGGCGATCGCGGAGGGGTCCGAGAAGGCCGCGAGCAATTCCTCACGGACCGGGGTGTCGATCCCGTAGAAACAGGGCCAGCGGAACGGTGGTGACGAGATCCTCAGGTGGATCTCCCGCGCACCGGCCTCCCGCAGGACGCGCACGATCTGGCTCGTCGTCGTGCCGCGCACGATCGAGTCGTCGATGACGACGAGTCGCTTCCCCCCGACACTCTCCCGCAACGGGTTGAGCTTGCGCCGGACGCCGTCCGACCGGGCCTCGGCGGTCGGCGCGATGAACGTCCGACCGATGTAGCGGTTCTTCACCAGGCCCTGCCCGAACGGAATGCCGCTGTGCACGGCGAATCCCTCCGCGGCGGGGACCCCTGAGTCCGGCACGCCGATCACCAGGTCGGCCTCGACGGGTGACTCGATCGCGAGGCGCTCACCCATTCGGCGACGCGCGGCGTGGACCTCCCGGCCGTACAGCTCGGCGTCGGGCCGCGCGAAGTACACGAACTCGAAGACGCACAGCTTCGGCACGACGCGGGCGGGCGGGAACGGCCGCAGCGAGCGCACTCCGTCACGTCCGGCGATGACGAGTTCGCCGGGTTCGATCTCGCGTACGAAGGCCGCGCCCACCGTGGCGAGCGCCGGGCTTTCCGAGGCAACGACCCAGCCGTCGCCGTCCGAACCTCCGAGACGGCCGAGACACAGCGGCCGGAAGCCGTTCGGGTCGCGCACCGCGTAGAGCTGCAATGAGTCGATGAGACAGAGCGAGAACGCCCCTTCGAGCGCCGGTAGCACCGCACAAAGGGCCACTTCGAGCCCGTCCGCCGCCGAGTCCGCTCCCTCGGGGAACGCCCGGGCGAACAGCTCGGCGATGAGGTCGCTGTCCGACGGTGCGAAACCCGCGAGCATCCCCGCCTCGGACTCGAGGGCGGCGACGTTCGTGAGGTTCCCGTTGTGCCCGAGGGCGAAGCCCGCGTCGCCGTGGGAACGGTAGACAGGCTGGGCGTTGCGCCAGTTGCTTCCGCCCATCGTCGAGTAGCGGACGTGGCCGATCCCGAGATGCCCCTGCAGCGAGTTGAGCGAGCGCGGCGTGAACACCGACGTCACGAGACCCATGTCCTTCACGACGGTGATCGTCTGCCCGTCGCTCACCGCCATCCCGGCCGACTCCTGCCCCCGGTGCTGGAGCGAGAACAGTCCGTCGAAGACGAGCGGGGCGACCTCGACCCGAGGCGCGTACACGCCGAACACGCCGCAGGCCTCCCTCACTGCCGCCATTGTGCCATCCCGGCGGCGATGCCCCGATCGACCTTCCGGCTCTTAGCACCCCGCCGCCGCTACGTTTCTTGCGGTGATCGACCTGCATACGCACTCGACCTGGTCGGACGGGAGCGAGCCGCCCGGGCGTGTCGTCGAACTCGCCGCCGTGGCGGGATGCACCGCCGTGGCACTCACGGATCACGACGGTCTCTTCGGGCTCGTCGAGGCGCAGGCGGCGGCCGAGGCGGTCGGAATTCGGCTCGTCCCCGGCTGCGAGGTCTCGTGCACTTCGGAGGCCGGACCGACGCACCTTCTGTGCTACTTCGTCACCGACAGCCCGAATCCGCTCACCGACCTGCTCGAGCGTCTCCGCGCCGACCGGGAGGAGCGCAACGAGCGGATCCTCGAGCGTCTCGCCGGGCTCGGGATCGCGCTTTCCTATGACGAGGTCCGCGCCGAGGGACACGGGCCGGTCGTCGGTCGGCCGCACATCGCCGCCGCGCTCGTGCGGTCGGGCGCCGCGGGGTCGTTCGCCGAGGCGTTCAACCGTTACCTGGCGACCGGCGCGTCCGCCTTCGTCCCCCGGACCGCGGTCAATCCGGCGACAGTCATCCGGGACGCCCGCGCCTCCGGCGCGGTGACGGCCCTCGCCCACCCACCCTCATTAGGGCTTTCCCCGGACCGCCTCGACGCGCTCGTCGCGGGGCTCACGGCTGCGGGTCTTTCCGGTCTCGAAGCCCATTACGCCCGCTACGACGAGGCGACGCGCGTCCACCTAGCGCATCTCGCCGTTCGTCACGGTCTCGTAGCGACCGGCGGGTCGGACTTCCACGGGGCAAACCGTCCCGATATCGCCGTCGGCGTCGGCACCGGCGACCTCGAGGTCCCCGACGCCTGCCTCGACGAACTCGCCGCGCGCATCCCGTAGGAGGATGCCGCGTTCACCAGCAGTTCCGGTACGCGCCGCGAGCGGGCGGGCAGCACAGAGGGACCGGACGGAAGGCGGCCGTGCCCCCGCTACGCGGTCTTGTCGTAGTCCTCGCCCTCGGACACCGGGGGCTCGATGCCCCAACGGCGCATGCCCTCTTCCATCCGGGAAATCACGGTCTTTAGGACCGCGACCCGCGCGTAGTGCTTGCTCTCGGCCGGGATGAGATCCCAGGGCGCGTCGGCCTTGTCCGTCTTGTCGAGCATCTCCTCGACGGCCTCGACGTACTCGGTACGCTTCGAGCGATTGCGCCAGTCCTCGTCGGTCAGCTTCCAGCGCCGGAGCGGGTCGTCACGGCGGGCCTCGAAACGGCGCTTCTGCTCCCCGTCGGAGATGTGGAGCCAGATCTTGACGAGCGTCATACCCTCGTCGACGAGCCCGTGCTCAAAGTCGTTGATCTCGTCGTAGGCGCGCTGCCACACGTCCGGCTTCACGAGCTTCTCCACCCGCTCGACGAGCACTCGCCCATACCATGAGCGGTCGAAGACGCTCATCTCGCCCCACCCCGGCAGGCTGTCCCCGAAGCGCCATAGGAAGTGGTGCCGCTTCTCCTCGTCCGATGGCACACCGAACTCGGCGACGGAGACGTGGCGCGGGTCGATCCGCCCGACGAGCCGCTTGATCGCTCCACCCTTGCCCGAGGCGTCCCACCCCTCGAAGGCGACGCAGAGCGGCGGGCCGAGCTCGCCGGTGCCGAGCAGTCCGCCGCTTACGAGTCGAAGGTGGAGCAGGCGCAGCTGCAGCCGTTCGATCCTTTGTTCCGACTTCTCCCGCGTCATCGAGGCGGAGAGGTCGATCTCGTCAAGTCGTCCCATGGCCCCATTAGACCGCATCGGGACCGGTCCCGCGCGCCGGCGAACCGTCGCTCGTGTCCCTCAGGCGAGCCGTCGCCGCGCCGCCCAGCCCCGACCGATCGCGTAGCCGACCGCCCCTATTGCTCCCACGAAGAACCCGATCGGGAGTTCCGACGTGTACGAGAGGGCGATGGCGGACCACACGGTCACGAGGGCGAACACGACCGAGAGACCCATCGCCGTCAGCGGCTTGTTCGTGAACGAGCGGGCCGCGGCAGCGGGGCCGATGAGCAGGCTGAAGATGAGGAGCGTGCCCACCACAGGAACCGCCATCGTCGTGACGAGCGCGATCACGAGGAGGAACGCGAGCTCGATCCGCACTCCTTTGATGCCACGCGATTCCGCGAGGTCAGGCACCGCGGAGGAGAGAAGCAACGGGCGGTACAGGACAGCGATCGCCGTTAAACAGACCACCCCGATCGCCGCGGTCGGAGCCAGCTCGTTGCTGGCGACGCCGAGGACCTCGCCGAAGAGCAGCGAGAAGATCTCGGGCGCGTACTCCGTCGTCATCGAGAGAAATAGGGAACCGAGTCCCAGCATCACGACGATGGCGAGCGCCGTGGCGACGTCGTGCCGCGCTCGGCGGCCGAGGCTTGCGATCCCGATTGCCCCGAGAAGCGAGAAGACCCCGAGGCCGAGGATCGTGCTCGCGCCGACGAGGCTCGCCCCCGCAGCCCCCGCGAAGGCTCCGTTCGGGAGCGCATGGGCGGCGAACGAGGAGCCGCGCAGGACGGTGAAGAAACCGACGACCCCGGCCACGACGGCCACAATCGTCGAGGCCTCCCAGGCGTTGATCATGAACGGCGAGAACATCAGCGGACGCCCCGCTCGAGCGGGCGTCGAGCCGTCGCCCGGCGTCCCGTGAAGAGGCCCGCCGCCAGGTAGGAAACGAAGACCACCATGACGACGAAGAAGCTGACCGGCCACCCCCGGTGCGAGGACGTCCAGTAGTAGCTGTCGTAGGACAGGAGGATGCCGAGCCAGGTCGCGCCGACTCCGATGGCGGCGGCGGCCAAGATGGCGGACCCGGTTCGCTTGGTGAGCCGCAGGGCGGTGGCGGCGGGCCCGATGAGGAGGGCCGTCGAGAGGATCGCCCCGATGGTGATCGCGGAGAGCGACACGGCGAGTGCCAGGGCGACGAGGAACCCGATCCCGACGAATCGGAGCGAGACGCCTCGGGCCGCGGCAAGGTCGGCGCTGAGCGAACTGAGGAGGAGCGGGCGATACAAGACAAGCGTCACGCCGATCGCCAGCACGCTGAGGACCACGATGACCGGGACCATCGACGAGTTCAGGGTGAATATGGATCCGAACAGCACGTTGATCGTCGCGCCCGTCGTGCTCGTCGAGGTCGTGTCGAGATAGAGCAACAGCGCGGCGAGCCCGAGTGCCGCCCCGAGGACAATGCCCGTGGCGACGTCCCTGCCCCGGGGCCGGCGGATGCCGATCAGCTCCATCACGCCGCCCGCGACGAGGTTCATGGCGACGAACCCGTACAGCGGGTTGATCCCGACGAGGAACGCCGCCGAACCTCCGGCGGTCCCGATGTCGGCGAGGGAGTGACCGGCGAAGGACTGCCCGCGTACGACGGTGAAGATCCCGACGACGCCGGAGACGACGGCGGCGATCGCCCCGATGACGAGGGCGACCTGGACCGGGGCGCTGGAGAAGAACCCCGGTTCGATGACGGCCGAGCCGATGCCCGCCACGATCACGCTGGTGCCGCGCGCGATGGCGGCTCGGTGTGGTGGAGCCCCTCCTCCTCACGGCCGGCGACGACGAGGACCCTGTTGTGCACCCTGACGACGTCGACGTGGCGCCCGTAGAGCCGACTGAGCGATTCGGTGGTGACGACCTCGTCCGTGGTGCCGATCGCAATCCTGCCGCGTGCGATGTAGGCCACCCGGTCCATCACGGGCAGCAACGGGTTCATGCCGTGGGCGGCGAACAAGACGGTCACGTTCTGCTCTGCCGCGACGCGAGCGACAAGATTCACGACCTCCTGCTCGCTCCTGATGTCGAGATTCGCCAGTGGCTCGTCGAGCAGGAGGAGCTTCGGGCGGCTGATGAGGGCGTGGGCGATCATGATGCGTTGCTGCTCGCCACCGGAGAGGTTGCCGACCCGGGTGCCTGCGAAACGGGTCGCGTCCACGGCGGCGAGCATCTCGTCGATGAGGGCGTTGCGCTTCGCCGTCGGCCGGGGGATCCCGAAGCGGTGCCCGTCGATCCCGAGGCCGACGAGATCCCGGGCCCGGATGGGCATGTCGGGATCGAGCCCGATCTTCTGCGGGACGTAGCCGATGAGTGGGTTGCGACCCGATCGGGCTCTCCCCGCCACCCGGACGGTACCGGACGTCGGGGCGACGAGTCCGAGGATCACCCGCAACAATGTCGTCTTGCCGGCGCCATTCGACCCGATCAGCCCGATGAACTCACCGGCGGCGCATCGGAAGCTGACATCACGGAGGATCTCGCGACCCGCCAGCGAGACACTGAGATTGTCGACCGCGAGGATCTCGGTCGAGCTTCCCTCGGCTGTGTCCGTCATGACTACAGATGGGTCGTCGACGCGTGGTCGGCCACGGCCTTCGTCAACGCCGTGACCTCGGCGAGCATCCACGACTGGTAGTCGTAGCCGGGCACCGGCATCGTCTCGTACACTCCGATGACCGGAATGCCGGCGTTGTGGGCGTCGGTGATGAAGCTTTCGGTGAGTGAATCCGTCACCTGCTGGTTGTAGACGAAGACCTTGACCTTGTGCCCAGAAAAGAAGCTCTCCTGGGTCGTCACGTCCTGCGGCGCCGGGTCGACGCCGTTCATGATGTCCGCCTGCAGGGTGAACGGCGTCAGGTTCCTGGTGCCGGTCGCTTCGAGCATGTAATCCGCGACTGGCTCGGTCGTCGCGACGGGAGTGCCCGGGTACTTCGCCTTGAACGCTGCGATCGCCTGGAACCACGGATGGAGCGAGGCGATGAACTTCTCGGCGTGAGTCTTGAAGTACGCGGCGTGTGCCGGGTCGATCGAGGAGAAGTCGGTGGCAAGTTTGCGGGCGACTGCCGGCATCGTGATCGGGTTGTACCAAAGGTGCGGATTCGGCGTGCTGTCCGGGAGGCCCAGGAGGTGCTGCACGTCGATCACGTACCGCTTGGGGTTCGGGGACGCCGATTCGATCTTCGTCATGAAGTCGTCGTAGCCGATCCCGTTCTGGATGACGACCCGGGCGGCGCTGACCGCTTGGGCGACCCTGGGCGAGACCTCGTACGTGTGCGGGTCCGTGTTGGGATTGCTCTCGATGGAGTCGACGGCGACGTACTCCCCGCCGACCTGCGACGCGACGTTGCCGTACTCGTTTTCCGCCGCGACGACAGCGATCTTGCCGTCCGTCGACACCCCGCTCGCCGTCGGGCGCGTGCCGAACCCGGCGAGTGGGATGACGAGCGCGAGGGCGAGCACCCCCACCACTGCGCCCCGGTGGATCCTGTGCTGAGATCCCATGCCGTGTTTCCCATCGATCTCGTGTCGGCGAACGACCGATCGGGTCGCCGCCCTCCGGTGTGGGGTGGCGCCCTTCACCGCCGCTCGAGCTATACTAACGGAATCGGGAACCGTTGCAACTAACTAGATACTGCCAGATTCGTATATAAAGAAGTTCTAATGTTCTGATGTGGTCCAGACTGTCCGCGGCACCGCCTTGGCGGGTGCGGCCGAGCTGCTCAGGGCGTTGGCCTCCGAGGTCCGCCTGGCGGTGGTCGTCGAGCTGGCGAACGCTCCACGATGCGTGCACCAGCTGCAGGCCGCACTGCGGGGGCAAGACCGCGATGTGAGTCAGCCGTTACTGTCGCAGCACCTGAAGGTCCTACGCGACGCCCGGCTCGTCACCACGACCCGCGACGGAACGGAGATCAACTACCAACTCGTCAATGACCGCATCGTTCGGATCGTCGTCGACGTCATGCGACAGGCCGCGAGGGAGGAGGAACCATGGTCGACGGAACTGGAAGACCTGCTCCCCGGGCTCCCCGCGAACGACTGACCCGCCAGAAGAGGGCACTTGCTGGAGTTCTCGACGGTTCGGATTCCTTCCGGTCCGCTCAGGAACTCTTCACGCAACTTCGGTCCCGGGGCGAGAACGTCGGACTCACCACGATCTACAACCAGCTACGCACGCTGGCCGAAGCCGGTGAGGTCGACGTCCTGCGATCAGATGACGGCGAAACGCTCTATCGCCGATGCGGCTCGGAGCACCACCACCATCACCTCATCTGTCGAGTCTGCGGCACGACGGTCGAGGTCGAGTACCCGGAGATCGAGCAGTGGGCGGCCCGCGTCGCCGCGGCCAACGGCTTCGGGGGAACGACCCACACCATCGAGATCGTCGGGACCTGCGCGAACTGCACGGCAAAGCACCCGCCCCGCGACGAGGCTTAGAGGCAAACGTACTGGTAGCGGGCGGTCGCTTTCAGTCGACGCGCACCCCGAACGCCTTGCCCGCCTCGGCGAGATGGTCACGCATCTCATCCTCGTGCAGCAGGCCGGCTTGGGAGCCGATCTCGTGCGAGACGCTCATGAAGTTCACCGGGGGCCAGCTCAGAGCCTCCACGAGCGGCATGCCTCGGATGAGCGCCGCGGCGAGGGTCGCGGCGAAGGCGTCCTCTGCCCCGGTGCGGTCGAGCGGCGCGCTCGAGTCCGGGAACGGCGGGACGGCGTAGCGGTGCTTCCCGTCGCTCGCGACGGCGCCGCCCGCCTCGTCGATGACGACGACCTGGGACGGGCCGAGCTCCGACAGGGGGTCGAGCAGGTCGACCGAGTAGCCCGCGTGCCGACCGCTGATCGCGGCCGCCTGGGCCCGGTCGCAGACGAGCACCTCGGCCCGCTTGTAAAGGCGGGCAAGCCGTTCGGCTCCGGCGTCGACTTGGAAGGTGCCGGGTTGGAACAGCACCCGGACGCCCGGGTTCTCCTCGAGCCAGTCGGCGACCTGGTCCTGGTAGCCGAGGGCGTGCGGGCCGAGCGAGGTGAGGTACAGCCAGCTCGGCACCTCGCTCGGCCTGAGGTGCGGCCAGTGGTAGTCGAACTCCTCGTGCCAGACGAGCACCGTCCGCTCCCCGTGGTAGGAGAGCACGAAGTTGCGGTTCGTGTGGGCCGGCGAGTCGATGTGGACGAGGCGGGTGTCGACGCGCTCGGTGTGCAGCGCCCCGAGCAGGTCGCGCCCGATCTCGTCGTGGGCGAGGAAGCTCGCCAACGCGACACGTAGTCCGAGTCGCGCGAGTGCGACGGCCGCGTTCGCCGCGCTCCCACCCGCTTCGACGGTCGTCGACTTCTCGTAGGGGACCTTCGCGCCGAGCGGGATCTCGAGCCACGTCCTGCCCCCGTCGACGCGCCGTTTCACCTGGCCGTCGGGGAGGCGGATGAACAGGTCGGTGGCGACGTCGCCGACGCTGATCACGTCGTATCGCTGGGCCGGGGTCACGTAGCCCATCTCGCTCCTCCCGTCGGCCAGACGTACCGCCCAGACCCGGCGGCCGTCGGGCCGACGGTTCCGGCGACTGCGTTCGTCGATGATTCAGGCCAACTTTACGTTCGCCGGAACGGCCACAAGCTGCAGTCGACGAATCGGCGTTTGATCGCGGGAGCCACGATCGGCTGGAGGCTGGGTCGGACATCGTTCGAGCCACGGTCAGAGGCTGTGGATTGCCCACCTCTGAAGGGCGTGGCGCACCTTCCTTCTTGACCACCAAGGAGCGCCGACGCGCACCGGCTCGAGGTTCAGGACGGCAACATCGACCGAGCGCGGAGCGCCGGTTCACGAAGCCGCCAGGTGAACAGCGGGACGAGTCGGTCCACAGGTTTTCTCAGTTACTCCGGGTCATCCCGCCGTCAGCAACCCCCGGGCGGGCGGATGGCCACTTGCTGGCCAAGGTCCGCCCGGGAGTCGTCACCATGCACCTACCACCAGTCCTCACGGACCGCCGGAAGCTCGTCACTCCGCCTTACCGAAGGCCGCGATCTCCGCGGCCTCCTCTGCGGTCAGCTGTTTTGGCTGTTCGCCGCGCTTGACCTTCTCGCTCTGGACGTAATGACGGATCTCATCGACGATCTCCGGGTTGGCAAGGGTGCTCACGTCCCCGACCTCGCCGAAATTGGAGACGGCCGCGATCACCCTGCGCATGATCTTGCCGGACCGGGTCTTCGGCATGTCCTGCACGATCCAGACATTCCTGGGCCGAGCGATCTTGCCGATCAAGCGATCGATGGACTCTTTCACCTTGTCCTCTATCGCCTTGCTCGGGGACAGTCCCGGTTTCAGACAGACGTAAATCTCGACCGCTCGCCCACGCACCTCGTCGATGACCGGGATCGCAGCCGCCTCGGAGACCTCGTCCACCGTGAGGGCGGCAGATTCGATTTCCTTGGTCCCGAGCCGGTGCCCGGCGACGTTGATCACGTCGTCGATCCGGCCGAGGATCCGGAAGTAACCGTCGGCAGCCTGCACCGCTCCGTCGCCAGCCAAGTACGGCCAGTCGTGCCAGTCCTTGCTGTTCTTGTCGGCGCAGTACTTCCCGTAGTAGATCTCCACGAACCTGTCGGGCTGGCCCCAGACCGTCTGGCAGAGCCCGGGCCAGGGGTTGCGGATGCAGATGTTGCCCGCCCTGCCGCTTCCGGCCGGCACCTGCTTGCGGTCCTCGTCGTAGATCACGGGGTAGATGCCCAGCACCGCCGGTCCGCAGCTGCCGGGCTTCATCGGGTGCACCGCGGGCAGCGTGCTGCCGAGGAACCCGCCGTTCTCGGTCTGCCACCACGTGTCGACGATGACGGCCTCTCCCTTGCCGACCACCTCGTAATACCAACGCCACACCTCTGGCTCGATCGGTTCACCGACGGTCGTCATGTGCTTGAAGTGGTAGTCGTACTTCGCCGGCTCGTCCGGTCCGAGCTTGCGCAGCATCCGGATCATCGTGGGCGCGGTGTGGAAGATGTTCACCTTGAGCCGTTCGGCGATCCGCCAGGCACGGCCAGGATCTGGGTAGGTGGGCACGCCCTCGTAGATGACGGTCGTCGTCCCCAGCATCAGTGGGCCATAAACGATATAGGAGTGTCCCGTGATCCATCCGATGTCCGCAGTGCACCAGTAGACGTCGTCCGGGTGGATGTCCTGGTAGTACTTCGAGGTTCCCGCAACGTATGCGAGGTACCCTCCCGTCGAGTGCTGGCAACCCTTCGGCCGTCCCGTCGTCCCGCTGGTGTACATGAGGAACAACGGCGCTTCGGCAGGCATCGAGACGGGGTCAACCACCTTGTCGCGATACTCACCGATGAGCTCGTCGACGAAGAAGTCCCGGCCCTCGACCATCGGGCTCTGTGACGCGTACTGTCCCGGGTGGCGCCTCCACACGAGCACCTTGTCGATCTTTTGACCGAGCTTGCTGGCCGCCTCTACGGCCTCGTCGGCCCTGGCCTTGTGGTCGACTAGTTCGCCACTGCGGTAGTAGCCGTCCACCGTCACGAGGATGCGGCTACCGGAGTCGGCGACCCGATCTCCGCACGCGGCACCCGAGAACCCGCCGAACACCTCGGAGTGGATGACTCCGAGCCGCGCGCAGGCGAGCATGGACACCGGCAGCTCCGGAATCATCGGCAGATAGAAGGTGACCCGGTCGCCGGTCTGCACCCCGCCAAAACCCCGGAGCAAACCCGCGAACTCGTTCACGCGCCGATAGAGCTCCTGGTAGGTGATGGCCTGAGTGTCTTCGGTCTCCGGCTCGGGTACCCAGATGATCGCCGCTTTGTTCCCTGCCGTCTCCAGGTGGCGGTCGACGCAGTTGTAGCTGGCATTGAGACGACCGCCGAGGAACCACTTCCAGAACGGCGGATTGCTCGTGTCGAGGATCGTGTGCCAGGGCGAATCCCACGTCAGAAGATCAGAGTACTCCTTGAAGCAGTCAGGGAACCGCTCTTCGGCGAACCTGTCGAGGATCGCGGGATCGGGAGCATTCGCCTGAGCGATGAAGGCCGGGGAAGGGTAGTAGTAGCCCTCTTCGCGCCAGTGGACGGCAATCTCGGCCTCAGAGACCTTCTCGCTCTCAGACTCTTCCGTCGGAAGCTCGTCTGCCATGGTTCCTCTCCCGTCTCGGCTCTATCTCTTTTCGACCCATTATCGCGAGCACCGAGCAATCGTCAAAACCCGTGGATCGGACTCGCGCGCCGGCCACGCGGCGACTTCCTGAAGTCTCGCTCCGCGCCCGACCAGCACCCCTTCCTGGACCTCGTGCCGGCGCGCGTCAGCACCAGTGTGCCTCTCCGGACAATAAGCAAGGTACGCGACGCCACCTGGCAGGTGGGCGATCCACCACTTCTGGCCACAGCGCGCGAGCGCTACCCGACCGCGCCGCTCCCACCAGCCCGTCCTGCCGCTAAGGCCGGTGACAGGGGTTGAGGTTCAGAGTACGGTCGGAATCGCCCGACAAAAGAACCCAACGCAGATCGACGACGGAAAGGAAGAGACGTGATCACGCATCCCGGGGAAACACAGGGAGCCTCAACCGGTGGTGGGGGCGCCGGCCTGGCTGTCCATCGTGTGGCGGATCCAGCCCCGCTGGGGTTGGCCGCCTTCGCCATGACGACGTTCGCGCTCAGCATCGGGAACACCAACGTCTGGGGCCCCGGGGCCAAGGTCGCCCTCGCGCTGGCTCTCGTGTACGGCGGCGGCGCCCAGCTCCTCGCCGGAATGTGGGAGTTCGTCCGCAAGAACACCTTCGGCGCGGTCGCCTTCTCCTCCTTCGGCGCTTTCTGGATCGCCTACTACGTCTTCATCCAGTTCATCGCCCCAGGGGTGAAGGCCGCCGACCTCCCCGTCGCGGTGGGCGTGTTCCTGCTGGGCTGGACCATCTTCACCGCCTACATGACGGTGGCGTCTTTCAGGGTGAGCGGCGCAGTGGTCGCCGTCTTCGTGCTCCTCACGATCACGTTCGTGCTCCTCACGATCGGCGCCTTCCAATCGAACGCGGACCTCACCAAGGCGGGCGGATGGGTGGGACTCGCCACCGCTGCCGCGGCGTGGTACGCGTCGTTCGCCGGGGTCGTGAACGAGACGTTCAAGAAGCCAGTGATCCCGACGATGCCGCTCGCACCGCGCTAGGCACGATCGCACGCGAGCCGGGACGGAGACCGGTCTCGTGAATCGGATCGGTCCGAACGACAGGAGTCGCGCGCTCCAGACTCGCGACTACCGAGGTGTCCCGGATCAATTGTTGTCCGACCAGGACGGGCCATCGACGGCACAGGGCATCGCTGATCCGGCGGTGCTGCAGTCCGAGGCGTACTCACAAGGGCGGTCCACTCTTTGGGGTTTAGGTCAACGGGTGGAGCTGACGGGATTCGAACCCGTGACCTACTGGTTGCAAACCAGTCGCTCTAACCAGCTGAGCTACAGCCCCGCGGGCGCAAGCCTACGCGCCCGCGGGGCCGAATCGGCCCTCCGACCGGCTCCTCAGTGCGTCCCGACCGCCGCGCGCACCACCTGACGGAACGACTTCGTCATCGCCGTGACGGCGGAGGGTTCGTACCCGCAGTGCGCCATGCAGTTGTCACAACGCGGGTCGCGCCCCCGTCCGTACTTGTCCCAGTCGGTCGTCTCGATGAGCTCCTTGTACGTGGCCGTGTAGCCGTCGCTCATCAGATAGCACGGCCGCTGCCAGCCGAAGACCGAGTAGCTCGGGATCCCCCACGGCGTGCACTGGTAGTCGACCTTGCCCTCTAAGAAGTCGAGGAAGAGCGGCGTGTGGTTGAGGCGCCACTTGCGCCGCCGGCCGTCGCCGAAGGCCTCCCCGAAGACCTGCCGGGCCTGGTCGACCGGGAGGAAGTGCTCCTGGTCCGAAGCCTTCTCGTAGGCGTAGGCGGGGGAGATCATCATCGCGTCGACCCGCAGCTCGTCGTTCAGGAAGTCGAGGACCTCGCGGATCGTCTTCGCCGAGTCGTTCGTGAAGAACGTCGAGTTCGTCGTGACGCGGAAGCCCTTCGACTTGGCGAGCTTGATCGCCTCGATCGCCGTGTCGAAGACGCCCTCGCGGCCGACGGCCGCGTCGTGGCGCTCGCGCAGACCGTCGATGTGGACCACCCACGAGAAGTACGGCGAGGGCTTGAACCGGTCGATGCGCCGCTTTAGGAGGACCGCGTTCGTGCAGAGGTAGATGAACCGCTTGCGGGCGATGAGGCCCTCGACCATCTCCTCGATCTGGGGGTGGAGGAGCGGCTCGCCGCCGGCGATCGAGACCATCGGCGCGCCGCACTCCTCGATCGCGGCGAACGCCGCCTCCGGGGTGACGCGCTTGCGCAGGATCTCGGTCGGGTACTGGATCTTGCCGCAGCCCGGGCAGGCGAGGTTGCACGCGAACAGCGGCTCGAGCTCGACGATGAGCGGGTACTTCTCACGCCTCGCCAGCCGTTGGCGCACGAGATACGCCGCCATACGCATGTTCTGTCGGATCGGGATGGGCATCAGGTCTCACCGGCCTCTTCGTTGGGTAGTCGGGCAGAAGTGTGCGAGTTCGAGCTGCGGGACCGATCGGCCGCGCGCCGTGGCGCCATCAGCGCCCCGCTCGGGCGCGAGAGGCTCCGCGGGTGGCGTGGGCCTGGTGGGCGGCCTCGGTGCGCGCGCCCGCCGCGACCGAGGCATCGGCGATCGCCCGGCACCAACGCCCGAGGGCGGAGAGCGGGAAGACGAGCCGGTAGAGGTGGTAGTTGAGGTAGAAGTCCCCCGGGAACCCCGTCCCCGTGTACCACGGCTCGTCCCAGTTCCCGTCGGGTAGCTGCGTCGTCACCAGCCAGGCCACCCCGCGGCGCGCCGCGGGCGTCGACGCCCGGCCCGCGGCGTCGAGGGCGAGGAGCGCCCAGGCCGTCTGGGAGGCGGTCGACTCGCCCTGGGCCCGCAGCGCGGGGTCGTCGTAGCTGCGGATGTCCTCGCCCCACCCGCCGTCGTCGTTCTGGTGCGTCTCCAAGAACTCGACGGCGCGTCGGATCGGCTCGGCGTCGGCGTCGACGCCCGCGGCGACGAGCGCCGGGACCACTGCCCCGACGCCGTAGACGTAGTTCACGCCCCAGCGGCCGAACCAGGCCCCGTCGTCCTCCTGCTCGGCGAGCAGCCACTCGACCCCCTTGGCGAGGACGGCCGGGTCGGCCGACGGCTCGTGGGCGAGCATCTCGACGACATGGGCCGTCACGTCCGCGCTCGGCGGGTCGATCACCGCCCCGAAGTCGCAGAACGGGAGCTCGTAGAGGATCTGGCGCGAGTTGTCGGCGTCGAAGGCGCCCCACGCGCCGTCTTTCGACGCCATGCCCTCGACCCAGGCGACGGCGCGCTCGACCGCGGCGTCGACGGCTTCGGGGTCCTCGTAGGCGACGCGGCGCAACCCGAGGACGACCTCGGCGGTGTCGTCGACGTCGGGGTAGTTGTCGTTGTCGAACTCGAAGGCCCAGCCGCCCTCGGGCACCTCCGGCCGGCGCACCGACCAGTCGCCGCGGACGCGGACCTCCTCGCCGAGCGTCCAGCGCACGGCGCGCATGAGCGCCTCGTCGTCGGCGTCGACCCCGGCGTCGGCGAGCGCGACCACGGCGAGGGCCGTGTCCCACACCGGGGACTGGCACGCCTCGAGGCGGCGCAGACCGTCCTTGCGCACCAGGAACCGCTCGAGGCCGGCGAAGGCCGAGGCGAGGACGGGGTGCTCGAGGGGGTAGCCCCGCAGGTGCAACGCGAGGATGGAGTACACCCACGGCGGCTGGATGCCCCCCCAGCTCCCGTCGGCCTCCTGGCGCCGGACGATCCAGGTCTCTGCCTTGCGCAGGGCCGCCTCGCGCACCGTCCGGCGCAACGGCTGCCGATTGGCGAGCCAGTCGTAGTGGTGGAGGACCCGGTCGAGAAGCACGAAGCGGCCGGTCCAGTCCCGCAGCGACGGTCCGGGGCGGTCCGGGGCCTTGCCGGTCCTCAGCTCGTCGATGCCGAACGAGGCCGGCCGGACCGGGCGGTAGGCGCCCACGACGGTGATGGCGACGGCGGTCTGGCGCGCCCAGCAACCGAAGTCGTAGATGTTGCAGGGCATCCACGCCGGGAGCGCCACGATCTCGGGTGGAAGCGTCGGCAGCTCGTCCCAGGGCCACAACCCGAACAATGCGAGCCAGATCCGCGTGAACACCCGCGTGTTCTCGACGCCGCCCGAGGCGCGGACGAACGTCGCGGCCCGCGCCATGTGCTCGTCGGTCGGCTCGTCTCCGGCGAGGCGGAGCGCGCAGTACGCCTCGACCGTCGTCGACAGGTCCCCCGGCCCGCCGTGGTACGTGGCCCAGGTCCCGTCGGGACGCTGCTTCGAGCGGATCCACGCCGCGGCCTCCGCCGTGTCCTTGGCGTCACGGATGCCGAGGAACTCGCGGAGCAACAGGTCCTCGGCGTCCATCGTCACGTTCGTCTCGAGCTCGCCCTTCCACCAACCCTCGGGCTCCTGGATCGAAAGGAGGTGGGTGCGCGCCCTTCCGAGGGCGAGGCGTGCCGCGGCGAGCTCCTGGCCCTCGACCGTCTTGGGAGCCATTCCTAGAACTCCCGCTCGATGACGAAACGGGCCACCTCGGTGAGCTCGGCCCGCGGGCCTGCGGCGAGGTGCGGCGAATCGAGCGCACCGAGCGCCGCGTCGAGCCGGCGCCGGGCCTCGGCCGTGCTGATCTCGCGGCCCCCGGCCCGCTCGACGAGCTCGGCCGCCCGGGCGACCTGTCCGTCGCTGAGGCACGGCACCGCGAGCAGCTCGGCGAGCTCCGCCGCGTCGGCCCCGCCCGTGGCGAGGGCCGCCGCGACCGGGAGGGTCTTCTTGTGCGAGCGCAGGTCGCTCCAGGCCGGCTTGCCGGTGCGGGCTGGGTCGCCCCAGATGCCGAGCAGGTCGTCGGCCGCCTGGAAGGC
>JBEKCO010000025.1:0-25692 GCA_050014835.1 Acidimicrobiales bacterium | reverse complement strand
GCGCCAGTGCGCGCTCCGCTCCTTCCAGGATCGCCGCGACGCGGGCGGCCGGATCCGTCGGCAGCGACCACGTCTCGTCCGGATGGATGTCCAGCTCGTCGAAGAACGCGGAGCTCATCCCGAAATCGCCGTGCTGACCGGTGGCGATCATCCTGACCGTCGTGCCCGTCGCCGCGAGTTCCCGGACGACGGGCGCGAGTTTGATTATCTCTGGCCGCGTTCCAAGGGGAACGAGAAGGCGCGTCAACCCTCGAAGACTTCGTCGAAGTAGCGCAACATTCTCACGCCGGGCCGGTAGCGAAGCCGCGCCGGGTCGATCGCCAGGTCGAACAACCCGTTCACGTACTGGCCGACGAGATCTGCCCCGGCCGCGATCGACAGCGCGAGCCCCCCGGAGAACCTCGGGTTCACCTCCGTGAACATGATGGCACCTTCCCGTGACACGAACCCCTGCACGTTCGCCGCGCCGCGTAGCGCGAGTCCCCGCAGCAGGTTCTCCACGAGACGGATGAGCGCGACGTTCGCGAACGTCTCGCCCTTCGTCGTGATCCCGCCCCGGGTCGCGATCCTCCACCGCGGCACCGCACCGGCCAACGTGCCGTCCCGGGTGACGAGCGCGTCGACCGTGAACTCCTCACCGGAAAGCCGCGACTGCACGAGAGGATTCGGAATCTTGCCGAGCGCCCAGGCGAGGTCCTCCGGCGTGTCGACCCACATGATGTCGCGCGACCCCCGTCCGAACCGAGGCTTCACGATCCAAGGCCTCGGGACACCTTCGGCCGACGCGATGTTCGTCGGCGGCACCGGCAGCCCGGCAGCTTTCGCCGCCAGATGGAAGAGCCACTTGTCGATGCAGGCCTGCACGACACCGCGCTCAGGGAACCAGGTCGCGATGCGCTCGTCGTCGAACAACTCGCGATGACTCGAGAGACTCGGCATCTCCTCGGCGATCGTCGAGATGACTCCCTTCACTCCTTGGTGGAGCGAGAGCTTGCAGACGAAGCTCGAGAACTGTGGGTCGTCCGCGCTCGGGATCATCTGTGACGCGTCCGCCAATCGGAGACCGACGGCGAGCGGGTCCCGATCCACGGCGACGACACGGTGACCGGCCTTCATGAGCGCCCGGATCACGGTCACCCCCGCCGCCCCACCAGCCCCCGTGACGAGGATGCACGGCTTCTCCCCGGCGGACACGGGTGGCATCACCCCGGCCTCGAAGACAACGGTTCCGACCGCGGGCTCAACCGGCGCGATCACCGGCTCAACCGACGCGGCGGCCGGCTCACCCGGCTCGGCTGCCGGCTCCTCGGGCACGACCCCAGGCGACGGCCCCTCGACGACGGGAACCTCGACGACGGGAACCTCGAAGGGTGGAACGCTCATCGCATCAGGTCCGGCAGAGCCCAGGGTCGCTGGCTCTTCAGGCTCGACGGGTGGCGGAATACCCGGCTCCTCGAGGGCGGTCGGAGGTGGAGGTTCACCGTCTACCTGCACGTCCAGCCTTTGCTGGGCGAGGCGTTCGGGTTCTAGCACCGTGAACGCCCCCGCCGCCTCCGGCTCAGCGAAGCCGGAGACGGTCTTAACCGGCCCCTGCGCAGCTTCGACCGGCCCGTTCATGTCTGCGAGCGGATTCGCCGGGACGGCGACCTCTGGCATCGTCACAACGGGGATCGGCGACATGGCGACACTTGGCGCTGGCTGGGCGACCGGCACCTGGCGGACAGAAGGCTCCGGTACCGGTCCCCGTGGGAGGCTCACGTCGGGTCCACGCGTCGGGATACGCTCCGAGTAGTAGCGGTGGGCCCAGAGGCGAAGCTCGATGACGTCGGCGTCGTCGGATGGCTCCCACTGGTGTCGCGCGACCACCTCGGCAAGCTCCCGCAACACTTCCGGGTTCTTCTCCGAGCTCGCAAGCCGGCGCAGAGCACGCACGTGACGGCCGAGCTCCTCCTGAGCGGCGAGCTTCACCCCGGCGAGACGTTCGGCCGGGTTGGGGCTCGACAGCAGCTTCTTCACCGCGTTCTTCTCGGATCCTCGTCGCGCCACGAGCAATAGCACGAGGAGCAGGATCACGATGACGATGCCACCGCCGATCATCACGATCTCTTTGAAGTCGAGCACGGTGTGCGTGCCAGGGATCTTCCAGTGGACCGTCGGCAGACGCAGTGCGGCGAGGACAAGCATCAGGCAGCACCCTCGGTGACGAGGCTCGGGACCGGCGCCTCAGCGCGCGCCGGGAGCAGTATCCAGAGCATCAGAATGAATCCTCCGAGCGTGAACGCAAACCCGATCATGCTGCCGACCCAGTCATGGAACAGGACGAGGCTTGACCTTCCAGCGTACAGGCCGACGACGACCGAGGAGCTGATACGTACGAAGTTGCCGACAACGACTGCCACGATGGCAGCACCAATCGCAAGAAACCGTCGGCTCGTGGCCCGCGGCATCATCGAAGCGAGACACGTCACCGCGAGCGCCGGGGCGAGGGCCGAGCACGACGGTGTGAGCGTGACCCAGAACGAGGCGTGATGGTACGGAACGACGAGAATCGACGTGTCGAGCACCGTCGGCAGACCCCGGAAGCCGAGGTTCCTCAAGATGTTCGCCGTCGTGATCGTCTCCCACCGCCTGACCGGATACTGGATCAGGACGTAGACGAGCGGCGTCACGGCGACGACGACGAACAGCCGCCAGCCGACGCGGAACCGTCTCACGACGCCGCCTTGTTCATCTGGCCCCGGGTCTTCGTTCTCGCGGCCTCCGCGGCAGCGAGCTCCGCGGCGCGCGGCGTGCGCACCCAGTAGTACGGCTTGCCCGTGATGCCGTCGAACCACGCCTTCGAGCAGACCCCCATCGAGACGAAGAACAGTGGCAGGAAGTAGAAGATGAGGAGCGCCGACCGCCGCGGGGCCTTGGCGATGATGAGTCCCGCGCCGAGCTCGAGCAGCGGCCCGAGGAAGAGGAGCATCCAGAAGATCGAGAGGTTGATCGCGCCAATCGCGGGCACGAATCCGATCATCCACAGGATGAGGACGACGACCCCGATCGCCGCGGCGACCGGCATGTGGAACGCCAGCAGGAACATCGTCGTTTCAACCTTCTCGGGCCATTTCAGCCGGGGGGACTTCCAAACGGCGCGGTGGTAGTCCCGCCATACCTGCTGGTGCCCGCGGGCCCAGCGGTAGCGCTGGCGACAGTAGCGGTCGAGGGTGACGACGCCCTCTTCCGTGTCGACCGCCGTGAGGTCGTAACGCACCCGCGCGCCACCGAGGATCAGTCGCAACGTGAGGTCGGTGTCCTCGGTCACGCTCGCGGGATTCCAGCCTCCGAGCTCGTGCAGGCTCGACGCCCGGACAGCACAGTTGGCCCCGCCGTACGCGGGCAAGCGGTAGAGCGACTGGCGCCCGTACTCATTGACGAAATAGCCCGCGATGTAGTCGAGCGCGACGAGCTCGGCAAGCGGGGACTCGGACGCGTTACCGATCTCGCAACGTCCCTGCACCGCCGCGACGGCTGGATCGATGAAGTGCCGGACGAGCCGGCTCACGCAGTCCGGCCTCGGCTCGTGGTCCGCGTCGAACACGATGATGATCTCGCCGGTCGCCTCGGCGAGGCCGTCGTTCAGGGCACCGGACTTGCCCCCCGTTGAACCCTCCTGTCGGTGGACGACCGTGAGTCGGTTCTCGCGGGTGGCAAATTCGTCGAGGATTTCACCCGTGCGGTCGGACGACGCGTCGTCGACGATGACGATCTGCGTGCGCTCCGGCGGGTACTCGACGGCGAGCAGGCTCGCCATGAGCGTCGGGAGCACGTACTGCTCGTTCTTGCACGCCACGAGGATCGTCACCGGCGGCTTGTATCCCGTGTTGAACTGAGGCATGACGAGATCGACCGGCCCTGACCGGAGAGCCGTCATGGCGAACGCGAGGTGTCGGAGGAAAAAGACGAAGAAGATCGCCTGGAGTGCGATGGCGACGATCGCGATGAAGACGGTGAAGCCGACGACTCCGGCAACGACGAGCACTACTCCGAGCGCGGCGAGCAGGGTCCACGGCGTGCGTCGGCGCGGGCCGCCCCGGAACATGGCGCTGATCTCCCGGTCCCAGCCTCCAACAGGAACGTTTGTCATCGGCCTAGCGACGACCGCAGGGTGGGCCCGCGGTCAACATCCCGTGCCCGAGACGGACGGAGCCGGACGAGAAAGCAATCCCCGGGGCCAGCTCTTTTCACGCAATCCCGCACCTCAAACGCATACCTGAGCTTACGGCGCCAACGCCGCGGCGAAGTGCCACCGGCCGGTCGCCCGCAGGCTGGGGATATCGGGCGGCGCCCGGAAAATCGCGTGCCGATCAGGCCTTCGGGGTGGCGAACTCCTGGAACGCCTCGAGCGCCCGCGGTCCCCACACCGTCCCGGGCCCGCCGTTCATCAGGATCACGACGCCCATCGCCTCGGCGACCTCCTGCTCGCTCGCCCCGGCGAGCGACGCGCCGCGGGCGTGCGCGGCAACGCAGGCATCGCACTCGCGTGTCGCCGCGATCGCCAGCGCGATCAGCTCCTTGTGCTTCGCACTGAGGGCACCGTCCGCGACGGCCACGCGGTCGAGCGCGCCGAAACTCGAGTACACGTCGGGGATCAGCCGCCGCAACTCCCGCCCCGGCTCGCGCAGTTCATCGAGGATCTCGCGGACGCGCATGATCGTGCCTCCTGACGTCCTTCTCGGGGTGTGCCTCCCCGCAGGGTAGCCCGCCGACCCATCCCTTCCCGGGGCCACAAGCAATCCTGGTGAAACGCCCATTCGCGCCCACCTGGCGCGCTGACCGCCCGGGTCATCCCGGTAATCTCGAAGAAACCAGCGCGCGCGTCGCGCCACGCAACTGCCCGTCGCGCCACTCGCACCGACGCCGCCCGAGCCGAAAGCAACCGACACCTGTGACTGACACCCTCCTCGCGACCGAGACCACCCCCCGTCCGGTGCTCACGTTCACACCGGAGCGACGCCGTCTGATCATTAGCGCACTGCTGCTCGGACTCCTCCTCGCGGCGCTCGACCAGACGATCGTCTCCACCGCCCTGCCAACGATCGTCGCCGACCTGCACGACGAGACCCACCTTTCGTGGGTCGTGACGGCATACCTGCTCTCGTCGACCGCCTCGACGCCGTTGTGGGGCAAGCTCGGCGACCAGTACGGACGTAAGGGGTTCTTCCAGGCCGCGATCATCATCTTCCTGGTCGGGTCCATCCTGTCGGGGCTCAGCCAGACGATGAGCGAGCTCATCGCGTTCCGGGCGATCCAGGGGCTCGGCGGGGGCGGCTTGTTCGTCGGCACCCAGGCAATCATCGGTGACGTCGTACCGCCCCGCGAGCGGGGCCGCTACCAAGGGCTGTTCGGGGCCGTCTTCGGCGCGGCGAGCATCATCGGCCCGTTGCTCGGTGGCGTTTTCGTCGACGACCTCTCCTGGCGCTGGATCTTCTACGTCAACGTGCCGATCGGCGCCGTCGCGCTCGTGGTCATCGCCGTGACCGTCCCCGGGATGCTCACCCGCATCCGCCACGTCATCGACTACGCCGGCACCCTGCTCATCGCGCTCGCCGCGACAAGCTTCGTCATGTTCACGAGCCTCGGCGGGACCACCTACCCCTGGGGATCCGACCCCATCCTCATCCTGGCAGTCCTCGGTGTGGTCCTCACGATCATCTGGGCGGTCGTCGACCGGCGCGCCGTCGAACCAGTGCTCCCCCTTCATCTCTTCGCGAACCGCACGTTCGCCGTCGTCTCGGCGATGTCCTTCATCGTCGGTTTCGCCATGTTCGGCGCAACCGTGTTCCTGCCGCTGTTCCTCCAGTACGTGCGCGGCGCGACACCGACGGCATCCGGGCTATCGCTGCTTCCCCTCATGGCCGGCCTCATCGTCACGTCCGTCGGCTCGGGCCAGGTCATCACGCGCACCGGCCACTACCGCCGGTTCCCGATCATCGGCTCCGCTCTCACCGTCACCGGGCTGTTCATGCTGTCGTTCCTCCACGCCAGCACGAGCACGCTCGTCATGTCGGCGGACATGGTCGTCCTCGGCGCCGGGCTCGGCTGCGTCATCCAGGTGCTCGTGCTCGCGGCGCAGAACGCCGTCCCCCACGGCGAGCTCGGCGTCGCGACGTCCGGAGTGACGTTTTTCCGGACGATCGGCGCGGCGTTCGGCACGGCGATATTCGGCGCGATCCTCGCCAACATCATCGGGGCCAACCTCCGGTCGTCCCTCGGGAACGTGAAGCTCCCGGCAGGACTGCATCTCGCCGATCTCACGCCACAGCTCCTCAGGGCGCTGTCGCCCCCGGTCCGCCACGCCTTCGGCGCTGCTTACGCGCACTCGCTCGACGTCGTCTTCCTCGTCGCCGTGCCGATCGCCGCGATCGGCTTCGCCCTCAGCTGGTTCCTGCCGGAGCTCACGCTGCGCCACTCAACCCACGGGGCATCCTCGCCACACTGACGCCTCCGGGCTGGCAGGATTTCCCGTATGGATCGTTTCTTCGGTGCGCTCGGCCGCGCCATCGTCCGCTTCCGCTGGCTCGTCCTTTTCGGCTGGGTCGTCGTCGTTGTCGTCGCGACCCTCACGCTGCCGACGCTCGGCAGCGAGATCAACAACGACAACAGCCACTTCCTGCCGTCGAGTTCGCCGACCATCCAGGCGCTCGACCTCGCGACGCCTCTCCTCGGCAACACGACGACGAACAGCATGGTCGTCGTCGTCGCGACGCGACGCGACGCTCCCCTCGGCACCATCGACACGAACGCCATCGCCCGGGAGGTCGCCGCCGCGAGGAAGGTGCCACACGTCCGCGAGGTGCGGTTCATCGGCACCTCCCCGAACCGGCACGCCGCAGAACTGCTCGTCACCGCCCATGTGAACGTCAGCGACATCGCCGCCGAGAAGACCCTGGTCGACGATCTCCAGGCGAGCTTCCAGGCGGTGCATCCCCCGGCCGGGCTCGTGATGAACGTCGCCGGGGCCGTCGCGACGAACGTCGCCAATCAGGAAAACTCGGCGATGACGGGCAACCGGGTCCAGGACTTCTCGGTCCTTTTCATCATCGTGCTGCTGTTCATCGTCTTCCGCTCCGTGCTCGCCCCGTTCGTCACGCTCATCCCCTCGGCGCTCGCGCTCGTCGTCGCCAACCGCTTCATCGGCGGCCTCGGCGCGCACGGGCTGCAGATCTCCGTGTTCACCGAGCTCTTGCTCATCGTGCTGATGCTCGGCGCCGGGACCGACTACGGCCTGTTCCTCGTGTTCCGCGTCCGCGAGGAGCTGCGTGGCGGCAGGACCCCGGACGACGCCGTCGCCTACGCACTGACGCGCATCGGCGAGTCGATCACCGCCTCCGGCGGGACGGTCGTCTTCGCCCTCCTCAGCCTGCTGCTCGCCTCGTTCGGCATCTACAAGGACCTCGGTGTGCCGCTCGCCGTCGGGATCGGCGTGATGCTCCTCACCGGGCTCACCCTGCTGCCGGCGCTGCTCGCCATCCTCGGGCGTGCCGCCTTCTGGCCCGCGTCGATCGCCCCGGGGAGCGAGACCGAGGGCTGGTGGACTGGCATCGCCCGGCGGCTGCTCCGCCGCCCGGGCATGACCCTCACCCTCGGGTTCGTGATCTTCGCCTGCCTCGCCTCGGCGGCGCTCTCCTACCGCTCGGGGGGCTTCGGCGGCGCGACGAGCGCCCCGGCCGGATCCGACGCCGCGGCCGGCAACGCGGCGCTCGTCAAGAACTTCCCCCAGGCGGCGACCAACCCGACCGACATCGTCATGCGGTTCGCCGCGCCGGTCTGGAACCCGTCGCTCGCAACCCAGGTCGAGGTCGGCGAACAGGCGCTTGCCCGTTCAGGGGCCTTCACCACCCTCGACGGGCCGCTCAATCCCACGGGATACGCGATCACGCCCATCGACTACACGAAGCTGCACGCGCTGCTCGGCAACCCGGCGCTGCTCCCGGCGACAGAACCGGCGAGGTACCAGACACTCGTCCCGCTCGCCGCCTACGAGATCTACCACGCGACGGAAGCGTTCGTCTCGGCCGACGGCAAGACGATCATGTACGAGACGAGCCTGCGGGCCGGCAACCCCGACTCGAACGCGGCGATCAATTCGGTGCCGCACCTGCGCCGGATCGTGGCCGCGGCCGCGACGACGGCCCACGCCGAGAAAGTAGGCATCGCCGGCGACGCGCCCGCCCTCTACGACGTGGCGAACACGTCGAATAACGACCTCATCCACATCATCCCGATCGCGATCCTCGCCATCGCGATCCTTCTCGCCCTCGTGCTGCGCAGCTTCGTCGCGCCCCTCTACCTCATCGTGAGCGTCGGGCTGTCCTACCTCGCCGCCCTCGGGGTCTCGGTGCTCGTCTTCATCGACATCGCCGGCGATTCCGGGATCACCTTCGTGCTCCCGTTCCTCATGTTCATCTTCTTGTTAGCCCTCGGCGAGGATTACAACATCCTCGTCATGACGAGGATCCGTGAGGAGGCCCGCCGGCACCCGATCCGCGACGCCGTCACCAACGCCGTCGGGCGGACCGGACCGACGATCACCTCGGCCGGGCTCGTGCTGGCCGGGAGCTTCGCCGTGCTCGCCATTGTCGGCAACAGCGGGCCGGGCGGGAGCCAGGTCGAGGCGATCGGCTTCGGGCTGGCGATCGGCATCCTCTTGGACACCTTCGTCGTGCGCGTCCTGCTCGTCCCGGCGACCGTTGCGCTGCTCGGGAGATGGAACTGGTGGCCCTCGCGCCTCGGACGCCGGCACGACACGCACCCCGCCTTCTCCGGCCACGAGGCCGCGCCGCTCGGGCGGACCTGAGGCCGCTGATGCGACCGTGGACGATGGAGCTCGCCGGACGTCTTGAGGAGCGCGAGCTCGTGTCCGCCGCCCTGCGGGACAACCCCCTCGGCGACCCGGCGGACCGCCCCGTCTGGGTCTACCTGCCCCCCGGCTACGACGGCTCGGCCCGGCGCCTTCCCGTCGTCTACGTGCTCCAGGGATTCGGCGGCTTCGTCACCCGCTGGGGGCACCACGCCATGCTCGAGCCGACGACGCCCGAGCTCATCGACGGCGTCTTCGCCGGGGGCGCGGCCCCGTGCCTCGTCGCCTACGTCGACGCCTGGACCCGGCTCGGCGGCAGCCAGTTCCTCGACTCGGCCGGGACCGGCCGCTACCACACCTACTTGTGCGAGGACGTCGTCGGCTTCGTCGACGCCGAGTACCGCACGATCCCCGACGCCGCCCACCGCGCCCTCGTCGGGCGCTCGAGCGGCGGTTACGGCGCCCTCGTCACGGCGATGCTGCGCCCCGACCTGTTCTCGGCGTGCGCCTCGCTCGCCGGGGACTGCCTGTTCGAGCTCTCGCTCCTGCCGGACCTCGCCCGCGCCCACCGGGCACTGCGCGACCACTACGACGGCTCCTACGAGCGCTTCTTCGCCGACTTGGCGGCCCGGGCGGCGATGTCGCGGCCCGACGACTTCTGCCTCGTGATGGTCTGGGCGCTCGCGGCGTGCTACTCGGCCGAGCCCGACGGCTCGGTCACGCTCCCGTTCGATCCGGCCTCCGGGGCGCTACGGCCCGAAGTCTGGGCCCGCTGGCTCGCCTGGGACCCGGTGCGCATGGCCGCCGGCCACGCCGAGGCGCTCCGATCCCTGCAAGGCGTGTGGATCGACGCCGGCCGGCACGACGAGTACTTCCTCGACCTCGGCGCCGAGGCCCTCGCCACGGAGCTGCGGCGGGTGGGCGTCAGCGACCTCGCCTTCGAGCTGTACGAGGGGACCCACTACCGCAACGCCGAGCGCTACCCGCTCGCCGTCTCCTATCTCGCCGGCAAGCTGGCCGCGGCGGGCTGAGCGCGCCCCGGTTCCGGGTTCGTCGCGACACGGGCCATATAGTCGGGCCGAGTCCAAGGAGGGCGCATCGGTGACGTCGTTCCCGGCGGTGCTCGCCACCAACGCCACGCGGGTGCACCTTTTCGCCCTGTTGTTCATCGTGCTCGTCGCGGCGATCGTCATCGCCTTCCTCGTCATCGCCTTCGTCGTCATCTTCCGCGGGCGTCTCCGCCCGGCACCCGGGGAGCCGGCCGAACGCCCCGTCGACTCCCCCCAGCTCGTCCTCGCCCGGCGCCTGGCGAGCGGCGAGATCGACGACGACGAGTACCGGCGCCGCCTCGCGGCGCTCCGCGGCGAACAGGTGCCGCCCCCCGCCTGAGCCGCCGCGACGGCTCTGTCAGCCCTCCCGGTCCGGGCGCTGGTCGAAGGTCGCGACAAGCTGGCGGGCGGCGCGCGCCTCGTCGAGCCGCCCGACCGGCGTGGTGCGCGGCGCATCGTGGGCCGGTTGGTCCTCGCCAGCCGCGGCGTGGGCGCGGGCCTCGGCGGCGATCGCGACGAGTGCGTCGGCGAGCGCGGCGACGGTCTCAGGGCTCTCGGTCTCCGTCGGCTCGATCATCAACGCCTCCTCGACGACGAGCGGGAAGTACACCGTCGGGGCGTGGAAGCCGTGTTCGAGAAGCCGCTTCGCCACGTCGAGGGCGCGCACGCCAGTCTCGCGTTTCAGCGACGCCGCCGAGACGACGCACTCGTGCATCACCGGCCGGTCGAACGGGAAGTCGTAGGCGCCGCGCAGGCGCTCGTGCAACCAGTTGGCGTTCAGAACCGAAGTCTCGGCGACGCGTCGCAGCCCCTCGCCGCCGTTGAGAGCGATGTAGCACCAGGCACGCAGCAACACGAGCGCGTTCCCGTGGAACGAGTGGATCCGGCCGATCGAAGCCGCGGGCTCGACGAACCCGAAGCCGTCGTCGGTGCGTGCCGGTCGGGGCCCGGGGAGCAGCTCGACGAGACCCGGGCCGACCGCGACGGGCCCCGCGCCCGGCCCGCCGCCGCCGTGGGGCGTGGCGAACGTCTTGTGCAGGTTGAGATGCACGATGTCGAAGCCCATGTCCCCCGGCCGGACCACGCCGAGCATCGGGTTGAGGTTGGCCCCGTCGTAGTAGAGGAGGCCCCCTGCGTCGTGGACCATCTCGGCGATCTCGACGATCTCCTCCTCGAAAAGCCCCAACGTGTTCGGGTTCGTGAGCATGATCCCGGCGACGTCGGGTCCGAGGACCGCGCCGAGGGCCTTGCGGTCGACGAGACCGCGGGGGTCGGTGCCGACCGTCGCAACGGCGTAGCCGCCGAGCGACACCGACGCCGGGTTCGTGCCGTGGGCCGACTCGGGGATGACGACCCGGCGGCGAACCTCGCCGTTGCGCTCGTGGTGGGCGCGCATGAGGAGCAGCCCCGTCAGCTCCCCCGCCGCGCCGGCGGCCGGCTGCAGCGTCGCCGCCGCCATGCCCGTGATGGCGCAGAGCGCCTCCTCCAGCTCGACGAGCACCTGCAGCCATCCCTGCGCCCCCCGGGCGGGTGTCGCCGGGTGGACGCCGCGGAAGGCCGGGATCGACGCGGCCTCGTCACAGACCTTCGGGTTGTACTTCATCGTGCACGAGCCGAGCGGGTACGCCCCGAGATCGACGCTGTACTGGCGGTGCGACAGCCTGGTGAAATGGCCGACGAGGTCGCGCTCAGCGACCTCCGGGAGCGCGACGGGCTCGGCGCGCAGATGCCCGGCCGGCACGAGCTCGGCCGCCGACCACTCCGGCAGGCCGGTCGTGCGCAACGACCAGGCCCGGCGGCCCGGGGCCGACAGCTCGAAGATCGTCGGCTCGCCGGCCCGGCCGAGGAGCGGCGCCGACGCCGCCCGCCCGCCGGGGGCCCGCGTCATGCCATCCCCGGTCATCGGATCACCCTGGCGAACGCCGCGGCGAAGCCGTCGATCTCGGCCGCCGTGCGGCGTTCCGTCACCGCGACGAGCAGCGCGCCCTCGGCGGCGGTCCCGCCGAATCCCGCGCGCACCGGGATCCCGCCGAGGTAACCCTCGGCGAGGAGGCGGTCGACGATCACCTCGCCGTCGAGCGGCGCGCGCAGCGCGAACTCGCGCAGGACCGGGGCGTCGAAGACCGGCTCCGCCCCCGGGATCGCGCAGAGGGCCTCCCGGCAGTAGCGCGTCCCGCGCGCGCAGCGCAGCGCGACCTCCCGCAGGCCGGCGGTCCCGAGCCAGCCGAGCTGGACGGCCGCTGTCACAGCCATCAGCGTCTCGTTCGTGCAGACGTTCGAGAAGGCCTTCTCCCGGCGGATGTCCTGCTCCCGGGCGCGCAGCGTCGTCACGTAGGCCCGCCGTCCCTCCACGTCGACGGTCTCGCCGACGAGCCGGCCCGGCAGGCGCCGCACGTGCTCGGCCCGGCAGGAGAAGAGCCCGAGGTACGGCCCCCCGAACCCGAGCGGGTTGCCGAGCGCCTGGCCCTCACCGACGACGACGTCGGCCCCGGCTTCGCCGGGGCTCCGCAGGAGCCCCGCGGCGACCGGGTCCTGGCAGACGATGAGATGCGCGCCGAGCCCGTCGGCGGCCGCCCGGGCCGCGGCGAGGTCCTCGAGGATCCCGAGGTAGTTGGGATAGGCGACGACGACCGCCCCGGCGCGCCCGGGTGCAAGCCCGTCCCAGTCCGTCACGCCGGCGGCGAGGGGAACGACCTCGACCTCGTGACCGCTGCCGTGGGCGAAGGTCCGCAGCACCTCGACCCAGCGCGGGTTCACCCCCTGCGAGCAGTAGACGAGCGGCGACCCGGTCGTCGAGGCGGCGAGGTTCGTCGCCTCGACGAGCGCCGCGGCACCGTCGTAGAGCGAGGCGTTGGCGATCTCGAGGCCGGCGAGGCGGGCCACCATCGTCTGGTACTCGAACAGCGCCTGCAGCACGCCCTGGGCCACCTCCGGCTGGTACGGCGTATAGGAGGTGACGAACTCCGAACGGCCGGCGAGGGCCCGCACGACCGCCGGGACCTCGTGGTCGTAGGCGCCGCCCCCGGCGAAGCAGACCGCGCCGGCGCCGGTGTTGCGCGCCCCGAGCGCCTCGAGCCGGGCGACGAGGTCGGCCTCGGAGAGGGCCTCCGGAAGCGCGAGGCCTGCGCAACGGATCGCCTCCGGGACTGCGGCGTAGAGCTCATCGAGGCCCGACAGGCCGAGGAACTCGAGCATCGCGGCGATGTCCGCGTCGGTGTGGGGAACGAAGCTCCCCATGGTCCTCCCTAGTGCGGCGCGGCGCCGGCGAGTCGCTGGAACGGTGGCTTCACGACCGAGGTCGGCACCGCGCTCCCCCGTACGTCCACCTCGACCTCGGTGCCCTCGGCGACGTCGGGGGGCAGGAAGGCGAGGGCGATACCCCGCTCGAGAACTGGCGAGAAGTTTCCGCTCGTCACGAAGCCGACCTCGTCGCCGGCGATCGAGCAGCGGTCGTGGGCGCGCGGTACGCGACCCGTCGCCGCCAGTAGACCGCGCAGCCGGCGCCTCACCCCGGCGGCACGCTCGGCCTCGAGGGCGGCCTTACCAATGAAAGCGGGCTTTCCCCAGGCGACGACCCAGCCGAGACCCGCCTGGACGGGCGTGATCCCCGGGCCGAGCTCGTAACCGAAAAGCGGCAGCCCGGCCTCGAGCCGCAGGGTGTCGCGCGCCCCGAGCCCCGCCGGCACCGCCCCCGCGGCGACGACGGCGCGGAAGAACTCGCTCGCCGCCTCGGCCGGCACGGCGCACTCGACGCCGTCCTCGCCGGTGTACCCGGTGCCGGCGACGACGCACGCCGTGCCGTGGTGGTCAAAGCGCGCCACGCCGAAGTGCGCCACCGCGGCCGCATCCGGCGCGACCTTGGCGACGACGGCGCGGGCCGCGGGTCCCTGGACGGCGATGATCGCCCGGTTGGCCGTCGTGTCCTCGCCGCCGACCGCGTCGCGCACCGAGGCCGTGTTCGAGGCGTTCGGCATGACGTCGAAGGTCGCCTCGTCGAGCCACCAGATGATGCAGTCGTCGACGACCGAGCCCGACTCGTCGAGCAGGTGCGTGTACTGGGCCCGTCCCGCCGAGATCTTCCCGAGGTCGTTCGTGAACGTCGCCTGCAGATCCCCGAGGGCGCCGGAGCCCGCGACCCGCACGGTGCCGAGGTGGCTCACGTCGAACACGACGGCGCCGCGGCGGCACGCGAGATGCTCGGCGAGCGTTCCGGTGGGATACGAAAGCGGCATCTCCCAGCCGCCGAACTCGACGAGCTTCGCACCGAGCGCCTCGTGTTCGGCTCTCAGCGGGCTCTGTCGAAGGCTCATCTCGTCACCGGCTAACCGGCCATGGTAGACGGGTAGGTTGCCGACGGCCCTGGCGCGCCGCCGGCCGCCAAGAGCGCCTTGAGCTCGAGGCGGGCGCAGTCACGCCGGTAGAGCATCCGGATGCTGAGGTCGGGGTAGAGCTCGACGAGTCGCCGCAACTTGGCGTTCTTTTTCGTCACGAGCTCCTGGCGCATCGTCGTCAGCTCCAGGAACAGGTCGAACCCGGGCAGGTAGAAGTCCGGCCGGAACCCCGAGGTCGGACGGCCCTCGTCGTCCCAGGCGAGGACGAACTCGACCGGCTCGTACTCCCAGGCGACGCCGTAGAAGTCGAGGAGTTCGGCGAGGAACTGCTCCGAGGAGTGCGCGAAGCGAACCGTTCGGGCAGTCCCGTCCGGGCGGATGGTCGTGCCTCCGCCCCCTAGCTACCCGCCCGGCGGCGCGGGGCCGCGGGTGCCGGCTCGGACCCCGTCGCGGCGCCGCCCGAACGGTCGAGGACGAGGATCGCGGCGTCGACCTCGTCGACGACGGCGCCGAGGGGCACGATGTTGAACACGCCCTGGCCGCCGCGCACAAGGTCGACGATCTCCTCGCCCGACCGGGCAAGGACGGTGCCTTCGGCACCGAGCACGAGGTTCGCGGTGGCGAGCTCGCCCCCGCCGGCGCGCAGGCAGGCGATCGCCCGCCGCGCCTGGCCGAGGTTCACCCCGGCGTCGAGGAGCTGCTTGATCACCTTGAGCTCGACGACGTCGCTGTAGGCGTAGAGGCGCTGCGAGCCCGAGCCGTGGGCGTCGGCGAGCGACGGGCGCAGCAGCCCGGTGCGCGCCCAGTAGTCGAGCTGGCGGTAGGTGATGCCGACGACCTTGCAGACCTGCGGGCCCCGGAAGCCCTCCTCGGACGTCGTCATCGCGCGTTCCTCCTGGCAGACCCGCGCTTGGTGCGGCAAGACGCCGCGATGACAGGCGCGTAACTACGCTGCTGTCGTGAGGTTACGGCCGCCGGCGGGGGCGAGTCAACGACCAGATCCGCCGGTCGCGGGCCGGCTCAGGTCGTGAAGTCCTCCGGGCGGACCCGCTCGAGGAACTCGCGGAACTCCCCCACGATCTCCTCCGGGGCCTCGTCGTCGTCGTCCTCGTCGTCGTCGAGCACGACGCCCGCCGACTCCATGAGCTCGTCCTCGACGAAAAGCGGCGAGTGGGTGCGCGCCGCGAGGGCGATGGCGTCCGACGGACGCGAGGACAGCTCGAGGGCCCGCCCGCCGACGGCGAGGTGGATCTCGGCGAAGTAGGTAGCGTCACGCACCTCGCTCACGACGACGCGCTCGACGTTCGCGCCGAGGGCGTCGAGCAGGTCCTTCATGAGGTCGTGCGTCATCGGGCGCGGGACCTCGACGCCCTGGATGGCGAAGGCGATCGCCGTCGCCTCCGGCGCGCCGATGAAGATCGGCAGCGAGCGCTCGCCGGCGACCTCCTGGAGGAGCACGACGGGCGTGTTCGACTGGAGGTCGACCCGCACCGCGGTCAGCCGCACCTCGAGCACGCCTCGAACTTAGTCCCGGCGGTTCTCGGCCGATACGGCGGGAAGCGGACCGAACACGGCCGCTTCGAACGATTCGCGGTCCCGCGAGACCGCCTCCGGGTCGATGACGTGGATCGATGGCAGGTTGCGGTAGCGGTCGGCCAAATCGAGCCCGTAGCCGACCAGGAAGTCCTCCGCCGCCTCCGCGCCGCAGTAGCGCAGCGGCACCGGGACGATCCGGCGACCGGGCCGGTCGAGCAGCGCGCAGACCTCGACGCCACGCGCCCCGCGGCGCTCCAGCAGGTCCACGACGTAACGGATCGACAACCCGGTGTCGACGACGTCGGCGGTGACGATGACGTCCTCGCCGGTCACGTCCTTGTCGAGGTCCTTGAGGATCCGCACCCGCCGCTCACCCGCGACGTACGAGGAGAGGGCGAGGAAATCGACGGTGCAGGGCACGGTGAGCGCCCGCACGAGGTCGGCGGCAAGAAAGACGCTCCCTTTCAACAGCCCGACGATCGTCACACCACCCGGATGGTCGGCGTCGATCGCCGTGGCGAGTCGGTCCACGATCGCCGCGATCTCCCCGGCCGACAGGGCCGTCGTCGGCCCGGCGGTCATCCCCGGCCGACGTCGTCGAGGGCCGCACGCACGAACGCCTCGTGGAGCGCGGCGCCGAGCTCGACGAGCTCTTTCAGCTCGGTCGCGGCGCGGGCGCGGGCCTCGGGATTGCGCTGGTACAGGAGCGGCGTGACGACCTGCGAGAAAAGGCCCGTCTCGCGCTCCGCGGCGTGCTTGAACGTGCGCAGGTGCCGAGGCTCGACGCCGAACTTGCCGAACGAGGTGGCGAGGCGCACGATCTCGAGCGAAACCGGCGGGTAGGCGCGCACGCCGGCCGCCTCGACGGCGACGATCAGGCCGTACTCGTCGAGCTCGGCGACGACACGGGCGTCGACCCCGGCAGCCCGGGCGAGATCCGCGGCGCTGTAGCCCGTCACCCCGCTCCCCGCGCCCGGGGCTCCGTCCCGCGGCGGACGGCCGCCGGGACGCCGTGGCTTCTTCGCCGGCTTCTCCGCCGCGACGCGGGATGCGGCCGCGCTCTTCGTCGCGCGGGCGGGGCGACGCGGCGTCGGCGGCGCGTCGGCGCCGGGAGCCGAACCCGCGCCGGTGTCATCGCCGCCCGACGAGGGGCCGGGACCGCTGGCGTCGTCATCGAGGGGGCGCGACGGCTCCTCGTCGCCGCCCGATTCGAAGAACTCCTCGAACTCGTCCGGGTCCGAGCCGCCCCCCGACGACGAGGCATGGGCCGAACGGGCACCGACGAGCTCGTGCGACTCTTCGGGGGGATCGGAGAAGTCACCGTCGAAAAGCGACGGTGCGACCGCCCCGCTCACCCCGTCGAGCCGCCCCTTGATCACCTTGAGCGGCAGGAAGTGCTCGCGCTGCTCGCGCAGGATCCACCGCAGGCGCTCGACGTCGGACTCGTAGAACTTGCGGTACCCCGACGCCGTGCGCTCCGGGTGGATGAGCCCGCGGCTTTCGAGGAATCGGATCTTCGAGATGGTGACGTCGGGAAACTCTGCCACGAGCAGGTCGAGGACCTCGCGGATCGACAAGAAGCTGCGCTCGGGGGCTCCCTCCCCCGCGTGGTCCGTCACGACGGCCGCGCCGCCAGGAAGACGAGCTTGAACTTGCCGATCTGGACCTCGTCACCGCTCGAGAGCGGCACCTCGTCGATCCGCTCGCGATTCACGTAGGTCCCGTTCAGCGAGCCGACGTCGCGCACGACGTAGCCGCCCGCCGACCGCACGAACTCGGCGTGACGACGCGAGACCGTGATGTCGTCGAGGAAGATCTCGCTGTCCGGGTGGCGTCCGACCCGGGTCAGCTCGTTGTCGAGCACGAACTTCGCGCCGCTCTCGGGCCCGCGCTTCACGACGAGCACCCCGGTTCCGGCGGCGAGCTCGCCCACCTCGACGCCGAGCTCCTCGTCGCCGAGCTCCCCGGTCGACTCCTCGGGGATGAACGAGACCGTCGTGTCGGTGTTCGGGGCGAGCGCGACTCCACAGGATGAACAGAAGTTCACGCCGGGCGGATTGCGGTGTCCGCAGTTGTGACAGAACACCTCACTCACGGTAGCCGTTCGCGCGCCGCTTCGCCTTAGGCGAAAATTGGGCCGTCCCCGCTCACTCGGCGGTCAGCGCCCGGTAGTCATCGGCGCTGAGCAGGGAGTCCAGCTCCCCAGGTGCCGACGCGGCGATCGTGCAGATCCAGCCGCCGCCGTAGGGGTCCTCGTTGAGACGCTGGGGCGCCGCGGCAAGTTCGCCGTTCACCGCGACGACCTCACCGGAGACCGGGGCGTAGACCTCGGAGACGGACTTTGTCGACTCGACCTCGCCGATCGTTTCCCCTTTGGCGACGGTCGTCCCGACCGTCGGCAGCTCGACGTAGACGACGTCGCCGAGGGCGTCCTGTGCGAAGTCGGTGATCCCGATGCGCGCGCCGCCCTCCTCGGCGCGTACCCATTCGTGATCGGGGGTGTAGCGGAGCTCTTCAGGCGCGTTCACGGAGGCTCATCCTAGCGACTGGCACTCCTCAGATCTCTGCCAGGAACCGGCGGATCTCGGCCGCGGCGGCGTCGGCGCGGGCCCGCGACGATTCCTCGTCGTCCGCTTCGGCGAAGATGTGGGTGGACGGCTCTTCTGTGTCGGGGACGACAAGCGTCCAACCCGTCGCGTCGATCACCTTCACGCCGTCGATGAGCACGACCTCGTCGACGCGGGCGCTCTCGAGGAATTCGCGCATCACCGCGCCCTTCTGGTCGAGCGGCGTGAGCACCTGTTCGTGCACGACGCAGACCGGCGGCAGGCCGGCCCGCAGCTGCGAGAGCCGTTTTCCGCTCGTCGCCAGCATGGCGAGCACGTGGACCAGGGTGGCGACCGCGTCATAGGCGGGCAGAAACCGCGGGAAGGCGAAGTCACCGTCGGTCGACGCGGCGAGCGTCGCGTCGTTCTCGAGCGCGACCTCCACGAGGTTGGCGGTGCCGATCTGGGTCCAGACGACCTCCGCGCCGAGCTCGGCGAGCACCTCGTTGAGACGCCAGGTCGCGCTGACGGGCACGGCGACTCGGGCTCCCGGTTCCGTCTCGGCGACGAGCCGGGCGACCGCGAGGAGGGCCTCGCCGTCGCTCAGGACGACCCCGGTGTCGTCGACCAGGGTGAGCTGCTCCCCGTCCGCGCCGATCACGGCACCGAGGTGCGCGCCGGACGACCGCACCAGCTCGGAAAGGCGTGCCGCGCTTTTCTGCCGGTCGAAACCGAGCATCCCGGCGGTCGACACGAGGGGGTTGACGACGAGCACATCGGCGCCGAGCTTGGCGAGCACGTTCGGCATGAGAAGGCTCGCCGTGCCGTAGGCGTAGTCGAGGACGAGCTTCAGATGGGCGTCGCGCAAAGGTTGGAGCTCGATGCTCGAGGTGAGGGCCGCCGTGTACAGCTCGGCCGACCGCGCGGGGAAGTCGATGTCGCCGATCTCCTCGGCGAGCACGCGGCGGAGGTCCTCGCGGTAAAAGAGCCGCTCGATCCGCTTCTCAGTCGCCTCGTCGACGTCGACGCCGTCGGCGTCGAGGAAGCGGATGACGACGGACTGGGGGTCCTCCCGGTCGAGGCCGACGGCGAGCCCGCCCCGATTCGGGCCGGTGCGGATGTGGAACCGCGTGAGCGGAAGCGTCGCGGCTTCGAGGTCCTCGACGTGCAGCCCCGCCGCGTTGAGCCCGACGATCGCGGCGCGCTTCAGCATCCGGGCCGAACGCGACGAGTCCCGCGAGGTCGTGACCGACGCGCCCCGCGGCAGCGTCGCGGCGTACGCCATCGCGACCCGCGTGACGAGCTCGGGCGAGAGGTCGACGTTGGCGATGCCCGAGACCCCCCGCCGGCCGAACAGAGCGCGTGCGCCACGCGTCTCCCAGATGATCGAGCTCGTCACCGTGGCGTTCGACTCGACGATCTTGTGGGGGTAGACCTTCACGCCCGCCGTGATCACGGCGTGGTGGCCGATCCGGCAGTGGTCGCCGAGCACCGCCCCCTCGCCGATGTTCACGCCGCGGCGCAGTTCACACGATCGCCCGACGATGGCGCTGCGCGCCGCGGCGCCAGCGCCGATGTAGCAGTTGTCGTGGACGACGCTGCGTTCGAGCACGACCCCCTCGCCGACGTTCACGTTCGCACCGAGCACCGTGTAGGCGCCGAGGCGCGCGCCGGGTCCGACGTGGCAGTTGTCGCCGATCAGCACAGGTGCCTCGATCGTCGCCGACGGGTCGATCTCGGCCCCCTCGCCGACCCAGACCCCGTCGCGCAGCGGGAAGGCATCGATCGCGACGGCGACCTTCGCGTCAAGGATGTCCTCGTGCACCCTGAGGTAGGCCTCCAGCGTGCCCACGTCTTCCCAGTAGCGCTCGGTCGTGAACCCGTAGAGCGCATGACCGGCCTCGAGGAGCGCCGGGAAAACCTCGGCGGAGAAGTCGACCGGGCGGTCCGGTGCGATGTAGTCGAGGACGACCGGGTCGAGCACGTAGACGCCGGTGTTGATGCGGTCCGAGAAGACCTGACCCCAGGTCGGCTTCTCCAGGAACCGTTCGATCCGGCCCTTGGGGTCGGTGATGACGATCCCGAACTCGAGCGGGTTCTCCATCGGCTTCAGGGCGAGCGTGACCGCCGCCCCGGCCTCGTCGTGGAACCGGACGAGCTCGCCGAGGTCGATGTCGGTCAGCACGTCGCCGGAGATGACGAGGAACCGCTCGTCGAGCTCGTCGCGGGCGTTGCGCACCGAACCGGCCGTCCCGAGCGGCGTCTCCTCGGTGGCGTAGCCGATCCGCACACCGAACTCCGACCCGTCGCCGAAGTACGTCCGGATCGTGTTGGCGAGGAAAGCGACGGTGATGATGATCTCGTCGAACCCGTGCGACTTCAAAAGCGAGATGACGTGCGCCACCATCGGCTGGTTGGCCATCGGCAGCATGGGCTTCGGCTGACTCGTCGTGAGGGGCCGTAGCCGGGTGCCCTCGCCACCGGCCATGATGACCGCCTTCACGGCGCGACCTCGGTCACCACAGCCCTCGTCACGGGGCGCATGCTCATGTCGACGCCCTATCCGCACCCCGACGGCCGGCCGCGAGCGCCCGTCGCGCCGCGGGCACGTAGAGGACGGCTCCGTAGAAGGAGAAGGCGAGCGCCGGGACGACGATCACCCACGCCGTGACCTCCACGGCGTGCGTCCAGCCGCCCGGACCGTGGGCGAGCACGAACAGCGGGAGGTCGCACATCAACCCGAAGGTGCCCGCCTTGCCGAACCAATTGACGTCGATGCGCGCCGCCCCGAGTGCCGCCAGCACGAGGACGGTCGCGCTCACGATGACCTCGCGGCCCAGCACGACCACGGCGAGCCAGACCGGCACCGCGCCGAAGACGACAACGCAGACAACGCTCGTGATGAGCACGACGCGGTCGACGGACGGGTCGATGATCTTCCCGATCGTCGTCACCTGGTTGTGGTGGCGGGCGATGTAACCGTCGAGGAAGTCGGTGATCCCGGTCACGCCGAGCAGGAAAAAGGCCACCACGCGCTCGTGCAGGGGGAAGAGCGCCGCGAGGAAGGCGCCGAGCAGCACGAGACGTGAGACCGTGATCGCGTTCGGGAGCGTCCAAACCCGGGCGAGCAGGGCATCCGCGTCCCCAGTCGTGGCCGCGCCCGTCGACGGGTCGTAGGTCGAGGCCATCACCGCAGTCTAGAGAGGGCCGTGATGTTCCAAAGAGGTCGCGACGAAACGGCCGTCCCCCGCCACCTGAGATCGTGCGAACAAACCTTTTCGTCACGTTCCCCCCGGCACACGACAGTGCCCCCCGCCGGGCACCCCGGACGGACGGCTAGCGACCCCGCAGGATGTTCCTCACGACGAGGGCCGTGATGGTGAGGAGTGCGCCGAACACCGTCGTCGTGCGGACGCGCTGCGCCGTCGCACCGGCGCTCACCACCGCCTCGACGAGCACGCGGGCGTCCGCTTCCACCGGCGCCGGCTCGAGCTTCTCGACGACCTCGCGGGCGACCTGTTCGTCCGGACGCCGGAGCAGGAAAGCCGCCTGGGCGACAGCGAACTGCGCGTCCCGACGGAACTCGTGAGCGATCGCGCCGGCGTCGCGGCCGTGCAGCCACTCGCACGGATACGCCTCGCCCCGCAACTGCTCTTCCCACCACATCTGCAGATAACGACTGAATCGAGCACTCGGATCGCGCATGGTGTTTCAGTCTAGGACCGGCAGGTCAAAGCGTCCTCCCGGGGCACAGATCATCGCCTGTCCACAATCGCCAGGACCCCGACGTGGCCCACGCCTAGTGTCACCGTCGAGTGGCAGGGCGACACGAGGCGGAAAGGCGGCGGAAATGGCTACCGACGACGAACTCCTGGCGGCCATCGGCGACCGAATGATCGACCAGATTGCGCAGGGCGCGACAAGCGACACCATCTTGAAACTGGCGGAGGCCTGGGCGTGGGTCCATTCTCCGGGCCAGCCACACGGCGGGTTCTCGGCGGCTTGACCGGCGGGCGGGCGGGCGACGGCGCGTATTCCGCGCCCCGGGTGTCAGGCGCCGCCCGTAGACTCCCGCCGGGAGGATCACGGTGAAAGCCGAGCGCCAAAAAGGAGAACGGGCGGCGCTGAGCCGGGGACGGATGATCGTCTTGGCGGTGGTCGCCGTCATCGTCGCCATCGCGGTGGTCGAAGGCTTCGCGGCTACCTCAGTTGACCGCGGCCCCTCCGGCCGGTCGCATTCGTCGACCCCGACCAAGCACGTCAAGGCGGTCGGGACCCTCCACCTTCTCGCTCAGTTCCCGGCATCCGGCGCCAGCGACGTCTCGTATGCCTCGTCCGTCGACCTCGATTTCTCGCTCCCGCTCGCCCGACACATCCCCCTGCCGACCCTCACGCCCTCGGTCCCCGGGACGTGGTCCCGGCCGTCGCCAAAGAGGCTGGTGTTCCACCCGGCCGGCTTCTTCGTCCCCCTCGAGCAGATCTCCGTCCACGTCCCCGGCGGCACGAAGGGGATCCGATCGAAGTCCGGCGCGGTGCTGACGTCCTCGCTGGCGACGAGCTTCACGATCGAAGACGTCCCGGTCCTCCGGCTGCAGCAACTCCTCGCCGAGCTCGGCTACCTCCCCGTGAATTTCACCCCCACGAACCCCGCCGGACCCTCCGGCCCGACCGGGGCGCCGACGTCGTACCCCGCCCCGGTGACGACGACCGGGCCGGCGGCCGACCCGGCGTCAGCGCTCGCCGACGAGCCCACGAGACCGGACGCGATCTCGCTCGAGCCCGAGACGGGGAGCTTCCAGTGGCGCTACGCCAGCACGCCGTCGCAGCTCGCGTCGTTGTGGGTTCCCGGCGCCTGGAACGTCGTCACCGAGGGAGCGTTGATGGCCTTCGAGGCCGACCACAACCTCTACATCGACGGCGTTCCGGGGCCAACGGTCTGGGCGGCGCTGCTCGACGCGGTCGCGACACGTGACGTGACGACGCGTCCCTACACCTACCTCATGGTGACGGAGACCCTGCCCGAGACGCTGTACGTGTGGCGCGGCGGTCAGGCCGTCTTCCAGACCCCGGTGAACACGGGGGGTTACAAGGCGACGACACCGCTCGGCACGTGGCCTGTCTACCTGCGCTTCACGTCGACGACGATGAAGGGCACCAACCCCGACGGCACGAAGTACGACGACACAGACGTTCCCTGGGTCTCCTACTTCTACGAGTCCGACGCCGTCCACGGCTTCCTCCGTGCCGGCTATGGCTACCCCCAGAGCGACGGGTGCGTCGAGCTGCCGTACTCAAACGCCGAGATCCTCTACCCCCTCGACACCTATGGCACGCTCGTGACCGTCACGACGGGCGACCTATGGCAACAGCTCGGCACGACGGCCCCTGCCCCGCTTTACATCCCTACCACTACTACGACGACGACGACGACGACCACGACCACGCTTCCGGTCGGCACCTACTAATCACCCCGCGCCGGCGCTTTTCCCGCCCCGGCTCACACGGTCGGTGGGCGCGTCGGCACCCGGTGCGCCTCAGGGGGCTTTAGACCACACTGAGTGGCTTATTCGGTCGAATTGAGGCGTCGATCTCACCACTCAGCGTCACCAGATGCTCACTGATAGTGGTCTATCTATGCGATTCCTCACTCCCCGTGGTCGGCGCTGCGTGCCGCTTGACTAGTGAACCCGGGCTCTTAGGGCAGGTGAAATGGCCTTATTCGAGTCTGTGCCCCTAGCACCCCTGGGGGGAGGATGCTCCCATGGAGAAGCTAGTTCCTCCAGAGGAGCACAAGGAGTGGTCGCGCTCAGAGTGGTCAGTTGGCGAGACCGCGTCATGCCTCCGGCTAGGCGAGCACGCGGCGTCACGCCGGCGGGCGCGCCGGCTCGGCATCGGCGGCGGTGTCGCTATCGCGATCGCCATCACCGCGAGCCAGGTCGCGCGCATCGGCGGCACCGAGGCCGCCACATCGGTTCCCGTGACACCCGCGAGCCTGCAGTCGTTCGTCCAGCTCGCCCGTCACTTGACGGCCGCGCATCGGCCGACGCAGAGTCTCGCTTCGGGACCCACGACCACTTCCCCGTCGACAACCTCGACGACAGCACCGACAGGGTCGACCACCACGACGTCGGCGCCGCCAACGACGACCGCGCCGACGACCACCGCGCCAACGACGTCGACAACGCTCCCGCCAGCCACCGGTGCGACGGGTCCGACGACCCCGGCGCCGTCTGGTGCGGCGCTTGCCTCGATCGAGGCCGACGCCGACTGGATCGCCTCGGCGCAGCTGCCGGATGGCGCGATCGCCAACTACCCGTTTAGCGGGACGTCGGCCGTCATCCAGCCCTATGTCGCGAACTACGGGGCGATCGGCCTCGCCGAAGCCTCCGCAATAAGCGGGGACATGACCTACGCCGGTGTCGCCTGGTCGTGGCTCTTCTGGTATGCAGCGCACATGGACCCGACGACGGGCTACGTCACCGACTACGACTACACGAACGGCGTGGAGACCTCGACTGGGTCATTCGACTCGACGGACGCCTACGCCGGGACGTTCCTCGCCGCGGCATGGGACACCTACGCGGCAACCGACAACGCGGCGAACCTCGCCAAGCTCCTCCCCGCGATCCAGCTCGCGGTCAAGGCGATCGAGTCCACCCAGGAGTCCGACGGGCTCACGTGGGCGACGCCGACGTACCACGCCAAGTACCTGATGGACAACGCCGAGGTCTACGGCGGGCTCGTCTCGGCCGAGAACCTCGCCCGTGCGGCGAACGACGCCGCGCTCGTCTCTGAGGCGACGGCTGACGCGACGAGTTCGTTCGCCGGCATCCAGGGGCTCTGGAACGCGACGACGAACTCCTACGACTGGGCGCGGGCCGGGGCGGACGCGTCCACCGACACGACGACGGACTGGACCGTCCTCTACCCCGACGCAATCGAGCAGATGTGGGCGGTCGCCTGGGGTGCGTCGACGAGCTCGCACGCCGCGACGATCCTTGCGCAATTCTCGGCTAGCCAGTCCAACTGGGACCAGCCGACCACGACGGCTCCCTACCTCACGAACGCCACCGTCGCCCCCGCCATCGTCGGGTACTGGCCGTTCCCCGCGACGGCGTTCGGCGCCGGCGGCGACCCGGCCGCGGACGAGACTGCGGCGACCTCCCTGCAGGACGACCTCAACGCCGCCGGCGAGGCGTGGCCGTGGAACACGGGCTCGGCGGGACAACTCGTCCTCGCGCTCGCGGCCGCTGGGCCCGTCGCCCCCTAGTTGGCTGGTCGGCAAGGGCCCTTCGGCTTGGTCAGCGAAGGATTGCGTGCAAGAACACGGGCTTGCTCACCCGATCAGCCCGGGGATCCGGCCGATCCGGTCGAGGTTCATCGCC
>JBEKCO010000024.1:0-26533 GCA_050014835.1 Acidimicrobiales bacterium | reverse complement strand
GAGGGGTCCTTGGCGATCGCCATCGAGACCCGGGCGACGCCCGGTGTGTAGGCCATCGAGAGGTCGTCCCGGGTCCGCAGGGGCACGCGGGAGGCGATGGCGAGCTTGCCGCCGAGGTGGAGAAGGAGCGTCCGGTCGCTCATCGCCCGGACGTGCGCGCCCTCGACCGCGTCGACCGCGGCGTTGAGGCTCTCGGCGTGCTTCTCGTTGAAGGCGTTGCACGCCATGTCCACGACAAGCGCGGCGCCGTGGGACTCGACGACGTCGAGCGCCGTCACGAGACCGCCGGCGTCGCCGACGGCGGTCGTGATCGCGCCGACGCCTCGGGGGTCGCTCAGCTCGACCCGCATCGAGATCGAGAACGAGGCGCTCGGGGTATTCATCGCGACCGTCCCGGGTCCGTCCCACCCGCCATGGACTGACTGGCCGGATCTTTGCTCGCCGCGTGGGCCCTACGGCCGCGCCAATTGCCGTTTCTCGCGCTCATCGCCCCAGGGTAGGGCGAAAACACGCCGGGCGGCCACATCGCCGGCGGCACATCCCGCCAGCTCCCCTGGTAATCCACCGGCAACACGCCAGACCGGACTTCGGCGGCTCAGCTGACGCGTTCTTAGCCCGCAAACCCATGACCTGTGCGAACGTGTGGGTGTCGAGAATGCCATCCATGGGCCGTGAGCTGGACTTTGACGCCCGCGCCTGATGCGGCAAGCATCCGGCGCGGACGTCAAAGCCGAACAGCTTCGACAAACCGACGTCTTGGGCCGCCTCATCCACGAGTATCGACTCGTCGCCTGAGCTGCGCGGATGGGTTTTCGGCACCCACAGGATGGACTTCGAATGGGCGATCGCCGCCTACTGGGTCGGCGAGGTCGACGCGGCGCTCGAGGTCACCGAACAGCTGATCGCGCGCCAGGATCTGCCTGCCAACTTCAACGAGGCAGCGAAGCGGAATCGCGATTTCTGTATCCGCAAGCTCGAGGAGTTGAAGATCGCCGACGCGAAGCCCACGGACCTCGGCACATGAGACGTGAAACGCGCCTTGAGCAAGTTCGATCCCTCATGAGGGCTCGGGTGGTGATCGTCTCCACCTCCGCTCTCGCTTCGGGCGCTCGTCGTCAAATCACCACACCACTGCGGCGATCCGTCAAACCCGCCCATCCGAACGGCGAGAACGCTCCGCTCCCGCTACGAGCCGCCCGTCGGCGTGAACTCGGACTGCACCAGGGGCAGCGGCCCGTAGAGCCAGATCGAGATCGGGCTCGCCCACCCCCGCGTGTAGATCGTCGTCGACGGGTAGAACGTCTCGAGCTCGCCGGCGAGCCGGAGGTAGGTGCGGTAGTTCCGTTGCGACGTCGCCGTCCCGGTTGCCGAACCCTGGTGGCTGACGATGAGCCACAGGCGTGAGCAGCTCGCCGCGATCCGCTCTAGTGACGTGTCCGGCAACGTCGCGTACCGCTCGACGTAGGGGACGTTCTCCGAGAACGGCGTCGCCGGCAGGACCGGCCGGGGCACGTATTGCGTGATCGACGGGAAGTGGTCGAGGTAGTAAAGGAACGCCATCCGGCCGTCGGACGGGTAGAAGCCGATGCAGTCGCCCGGCTCGGCGTACTGCAGGACGCGGAGCGTGACGGCGTTCCAGTTCTCGGGCGACACGCCGTAGGAGGGCACGAGCTGCGCGGCCCGGAACCCGACGAAGCCGGCGACGAGGCCGGCACCGGCGACCCGCCCGAAGCGGCGGTCGGACACGACCCGGGCGAGCACGATCGCGCCGGCCGGCAGCGAGACGAGCAGGTTGCGCGCCGTGAAGGTCGGCTGGGAGACGCGGGACTCGACGAAGGACAGGACCACCGGCACGACGAGCCAGCCGACAACGACGAACTCGCCGCGCACACGGGCGGTCGAGCGGTCTCGGACGAGATGGGAGGCGACGAGAAAGAGCGCGGCGGCGAAGGCGGCGACGGTGACGACGGCGAGGAAGATCGCCGTCGCGGTGAGGTGGAAGTTCGGCTGGAAGCCCGCCGACGCGAGCGAGACGAGGACCTGGCCGAGCGCGGCAAGGTTCGGGCGCGGCACCCAGAAGAGTTGTCCCGAACCACGCGAGCGCGCGAGCACGGCGAGCGGCGCGCACATCGCGGCGACGACGACGAGCGCCGCGACGACGGGTCGCACCCGACGGCGCCGGTCGACGAGCGCGACGAGCTGGGCGGGGATGACGAGGACGGCGACGAAGCTCATATACAGCGCGAGCGTCGTCGTCACCACGTAGGCGACGAACGCGCGCCAGCCCCCGGGGGCGCCCTCGGGCTGGTCGACGAGGGCGCAAAACGAGAGATACGACGCGGCGACGAACGCCATCATCAGCGTGTAGCTGCGGGCGTTCTGCGCCCAGTACACCGCGGGCAGGCTCACCGCCGAGAACAACCCGGCGACGAACGCGACCCGGCGGGAGAACCACCGCCGGGCGAGGACGACGACGAGCGCCGTCGTCACCGCGGCGCCGATCACCGAGGGCAGGCGCAGCACGGCAAGGCTGCTCCCGAACCACCCGACGAGAACGTGGACGAGCGCGTAGTAGCCGAGCATGTTGCCGCCGTCGCGGGCCATCGCCGACCCGAGCGCCGCGCCGTGCTGGGCGGTGATCGAGGCCGTCGCCGCCTCGTCGAGCCAGATGCTGCGGCCGTCGAGGTCGACCGCCCCGAGCACCAGGGCGAGGAGCGTCGGCACGGCGACGACCCCCCAGCGGGCGAGCACTGCGGCGTGGTTCCGGGCCGCGCGGGCCATCCATCCCGACCTCGGCGCCGGCACGGCGATCAGCCGCGCAGTTCCGCCCCGAGCTCGGCCTCGGCGGCGGCGATGCAGCGGGCACGCGCCGCGGCGACGTCTGAGTCGGTGAGCGTGCGATCCGGCGCGACGAAGCGGATGCGGTAGGTGAGGCTGCGCGACCGGGGACCGAGCGCGGCACCGCGGAAGACGTCGACGAGGCGGACGCTCTCGCAGTACTCCCCTGCCGCCGCCCGCAGCACGAACTCGAGGCGTGCCGCCGGGACCGACTCGTCGAGGGTGAACGACAGGTCGATGTCGCTCGACGGGAACCGGCTGAGCACGGGCGGGCGACCGTCCTCGTGGGGCAACGCGAAAAGACGCTCGGTGTCGAGGACGAGCCAGCCGACCCGCCGGGTGCCGAGGTCGTAGGCGGCGGCGACGTCCGGGTCGACCTCGCCGACCGTGCCGACGGTACCGACCGTTCCGTCCGGCGCGACGCCGCGCAGGACGGCCGTGCGCGTCGGGTGGCAACCGAAGGCGTCCGGGCCGGCGAGCAAGGCCCGCGCACCGGGTCCGTCCTGGGCGAGCTCGACCGCGCCGGGATCGATCCCCAGCCCCTCGACGATCCGGTGCCACAGGTGGACGGCGGCCGGCGCGTCGTCCCCGTCGCCGGCGAGCACGACCCCGAGCTGCTCGCGCTCGACGGGCAGCTCGCCGTCGCCGCCGGGCCGGCCGAACACCCGCCCGATCTCGAAGAGCCGCACCGCCGCGTTGCGCGCCGCCGCGTTGTGGCGGGCCGCGCCGAGCAGCCCCGGCAGAAGGCTCGTGCGCAGGGCCGACTCCTCGCGCACGACCGGGTTCGTGAGGCCGACCGGCGCCGCGGGGTCGCCAAGGTGCCGCGCCGTCTCGGGGTTGACGATCGAGCTCGTCCAGGCCTCGTTGGCGCCACAATCCGCCACGAGACTCGCGAGCCGGCGGCGGCCGGCCTGGTGCGCCGTGAGCAACCCGACGGCGGGCGAGCGACGCAGCGTCGGCGCGATACGGGCGTAGCCGTGGTGCCGGGCGACCTCCTCGATCACGTCGACCTCGCGCTCGGCGTCCGGCCGGAACGAGGGGACCTCGACGACGAGCGCGTCCCCGTCCGGGGTGGCGGCGAAACCGATCGGCGCGAGGTAGGCGACGATCGCGTCGGCGGAGATGTCCGTGCCGAGCGTCGCGTTCAGCCGCGCCGGCCGGACCCGGATCGTGCGCCGCGCAACCGGCCGCGGCCAGGAGTCGATCACACCGGTGGCGACGACCGGTGCCGCCGCCCCGGCGGCGGCGGCCGCGGCGGCGATGAGCTCGGCGACGCGGTCCGCGGCGCGCACCTGGCCTTCGGGGTCGACCCCCCGCCAAAAGCGCGTCGAGGCCTCGGTGCGAAGATTCTGGCGCCGGGCCGTGCGCCCGACGGCCATCGCCGCGAAGTCGGCGGACTCGATGAGGACCGCCGTCGTCGTGGCGGCGATCTCGCTCGACTCGCCACCCATGATCCCGGCGACGCCGACCGCGACGTCGTGCCCGTCGCAGATCATGAGGTCCTCGACAGCGCGATCCCGACCGGAACGGTGACGCTCGAGACCGAAGACCCGCGCCTCGCCGTCGAGGGTCGTGAGTTGCTCACCGGGCCGGGCGAAACGGACGCGCAGCCCGCGGCCCGCCAGCCGGTCGAGGTCGTAGGGGTGGGTCGGCTGGCCGAGCTCGAGCATCGTGTAGTTCGAGGCGTCGACGACCGAGTGGATCGGCCGCATGCCGCTAAGGATGAGACGGCGCTGGACTTCGGGTGGCGAGGCGACGGTCGTGATCCCGGTGACGACCCGGGCGGCGAAGCGCCGGCAGGCGTCGGGCGCCTCGTTGACGACGCCGGCGAGCGAGTCGACCGCCGGCCCGGTCTCCGCGACGACCGGCGCGGGGACGGCGAACAGCAGGTGCCGGCGCGCCGCGAGGTCCCGGGCGACCCCCGTCACGCACAGGCAGTCGGGCCGGTTCGGTTCGACCTCGAGGTCGAACACGACGTCGGCGGCGAGCCCGAGGTACTCGGCGATCGGCGTGCCGAGCTCCACGCCCGCCGGCAGGGCGGCGTCGGCGGCGCCCGTCGAGGCGAGGACGAAGAGCCCCGAGGTGTCGGCGCCGAGACCGAGCTCGGCGGCCGAGCACAGCATCCCGTTCGACGTCACCCCGCGCATCTGGCGGCGGGTGATCTCGGCCCCGCCGGCGAGGCGCGCTCCGACCGTGGCGAACGGCACGACGTCGCCGACGACGTAGTTCCAGGCCCCGCAGACGACCTCGACCGGCGCGGGCTCGCCGGAGTCGACGACTGCGAGCCGGATGCGGTCGGCACCGGGGATCGGCCGGATCTCCGTGACACGGGCGACGACGACGCCGGGCAGATCGCCGTCGACGCGCTCGACGCCCTCGACGACGAGCCCGAGCGAGTCGAGATCGGCACCGAGCGCGGCAACGCCCGCGGCGTCCGAGGCGTCGACGCCCAACGGCGCGAACTCGCTCAGCCAGGAAAGCGGGACCCGCACACTGCTCCTTGTGCCACTGTTTCCGGTGAAGGCACGCCGCCCGGGGTCATCTCAGACCCCGGTGAGGAAGCGCACGTCGTTCTCGACGAGGGAGCGCAGGTCCTCGATCCCGTGACGCATGATCGCGACGCGGTCGATGCCGAACCCGAAGGCGAAGCCCGACCACACCTCCGGGTCGACTCCGGTCGACTCGAGCACCGCGGGGTGGACCATGCCGCAGCCGCCGAGCTCGATCCAGCCGACCCCGGCGCAGGTGCGGCAGCCGAGACCGCCGCAGATCGTGCAGGAGATGTCGAACTCCGCCGACGGCTCGGTGAACGGGAAGTATCCCGGCCGCAGTCGCGCCGTGACGTCGGCCCCGAAGATCGCCTTGGTGAAGGTGTCGATCGTGCCGGCGAGATCGCCGAAGGTGACACCGGTATCGACGACGAGCCCCTCGATCTGGTGGAAGACCGGGAGGTGCGAGGCGTCGGGCGTGTCGCGGCGGTAGACGAGGCCGGGCATCACGGCGTAGATCGGCAGCTCCCCCCGTTCGAGGAGGTGGATCTGGACGGGCGAGGTGTGGGTGCGGAGCACGACGCTCTCCCCGTCGCCCACGTCGACGTAGAAGCTGTCCTGCCCGCTCCGGGCCGGGTGGTCCGGGGGCATGTTGAGCGCCGTGAAGTTGTACCAGTCGGTCTCGACTTCCGGCCCCTCGGCGATCTCGTAACCCATGCCGAGGAACACGTCCTCGAGCTCCTCGCGCACCCGGTTCACGAGATGGAGGTGGCCGGGGCCGGGCAACGGCAGGACCTCGGTGAGGTCGAGCCGGTCCGATTCCAGAACCTCGGCCCGCGCCAGCGTCTCGAGGGTTCGGCGGCGGTCCGCGAGGAGCGCTGCGACGCGCGCCCGGGCCTCGTTGAGCGTCCCGCCGAGCTCGCGTCGCTCGGACTCGGCGAGGCCGCCGAGCGCCCGTTTCCAGACGTTCGGCGCCCCACGCCGGCCGAGCAGCTCGGCCTCGGCCGAGGCGAGCGCGGCGAGGTCCCCCGCGTCCGCGACGAGGCCCTCGGCGCGGGTGACGAACGCGGCGATTTCCGCCGCGCTCGGCGGGCCGGTCGGTTCCTCGTCTGCGGTGGCGGGCCTCTTACGGTTCACGTGCGCTCATCGTAGGGCCCGCCCACGGCGAGCCCGAGACGACGGGCGAGCGCGAAGCCGAGCACCGCGGCGGCCGTCGCGACGTTGAGCGACTCGGTCCCTGCGGCCATCGGGATCGTCACGACCGCGTCGAGCGCCCGCCCGAGCTCCGGCGCGAGTCCCTGCGCCTCGTTACCGAAGACGAGGGCGACCTTGGGGCCGAGATCGACCGTCAGGTAGTCGGCGCCACCACGGGCCGCGGCGCCGACGCGCCGGTAGCCCGCCGCGGCGAGCTCGGCGAACGCCGCCGCGACGGCCACGTCCGCCACGACCGGCACGGAGAAGAGCGCCCCCGCCGAGGCGCGCACGGTCTTCGGGTTGTAAAGGTCCGCCGTCCCCTCGCAGCAGACGACGCCCCCGGCACCGGACCCGGCGGCGACGCGCACGATCGCGCCGAGGTTGCCCGGGTCACGCACGTCGACGAGTACGTAGAGCAGTGGCGCGCGCGTCACCGCGCCGAGCTCGACGTCGACCGTGCCCACGACGGAAATGACCGGCTGGGGCGTCGTCGCGTCGCTGATCCGCTCGATCACCCCCTCGGCGAGCCCGTAGACGCGGACACCCGCCCCCCGCGCCCGCGCGAGCACCTCGGCGGCGCCGGGGGTCGTGCGCGCGTCAGGGCCGAAATAGACCGACTCGACCGGGGCGCCCGCGTCGAGCGCCGCGGCGAGCAGCTTCGGTCCCTCGACGGCGAAGGCGTGGTCGCGGCGCCGCACCGTGCGCTGGCGGATGAGGCGGCGCAGCCGCTGCACCCGCGCGTGGCGGCCGCCGAGGAGCTGGCCGCTCAGGAAGTCGCCTCGCCGGCGGCGGCGTTGACGGCGGCGGGTTCCGGGCCGTCGAGCCCGGTCTCGCCGGCGAGCGAGCGCCGGGCGATGTCGACGAGGGCGGCGAAGGTGGCAGCGTCGCGCACGGCGATGTCGGCGAGGACCTTGCGGTCGACGTCGACCTCGGCCCGGTGGAGGCCGGCGATGAGACGGCTGTAGCTCATCCCCTCGGCTCGCGAGGCGGCGTTGATCCGCTGGATCCAGAGCCGGCGGAACTCGCCCTTACGCGCCCGGCGGTCACGGTAGGCGTACTGCAACGAGTGCATGACCTGCTCGTTGGCCGCGCGGAACGACCGGGACTTGTTCCCGTAGTAGCCCTCGGCCCGTCCAAGGACCGTGCGGTGGCTCTTTTTGGCATGGACGGCGCGCTTGACCCTCGCCATGACGCTCCTTTCAGTGAGAACTCCGTGCCGCGGTCCCGCGCGAGCGGGCCCGGGCGGGCGAATCAGATCCCGAGGATCCGGCGGACGGTTCGGCGGTCGCTCGGCGCGACCTCGGCCTCGCGGCCCAGCCGACGCGTCTGCGCCGACGACTTCTTCTCGAGCAGGTGCGACCTGAAGGGCCTGCGCCGCATCATCTTGCCGGTCCCCGTGATTTTGAACCGGGCGGCGGCACCTTTGTCAGTCTTCATCTTCGGCATGATCAACCTCGTCGTTCGCGAATCCCCGGCCCGGCCGAAGCCGGATCGGACCTGACCTAACCCTCGGCCGCGGCCGCCTCGTCGCTCGGCGGCGCCGGCTCGGCGGGAACAGCCGCCGAACGCGCCGCCTGGCTCTGGCGTGCCCGCTTGTCCGGCGCGAGCACCATCACCATGTTCCTCCCGTCGAGGCGGGGCTCGGACTCGACCTTGGCATTGCCCTCCGTCACCTCGGCGATGCGGTCGAGGATCCGCTTGCCGAGCTCGGGGTGGTACACCTCGCGGCCGCGGAACATGATCGTGATCTTGACCTTGTGCCCCTCGGTCAGGAACTTCGCCACCTGGCGGGTCTTCGTGTCGAAGTCGCCCTGGCCTATCTTCGGGCGGTACTTCATCTCCTTGATCCCGACATTCGTCGCTTTGCGACGCGATTCCTTCTGCCGCTGGGCCTCGTCGAACTTGAACTTCCCGTAATCCATGATCCGGCAGACGGGAGGATCGGCGAGTGGCGCCACCTCAACGAGATCGAGATCCATCTGCCGTGCGATCGACAGCGCCTCGGGCAACAGCTTGATGCCGAGTTGCTGTCCTTCTGGATCGACGAGGCGAACTTCGCGGGCGCGGATGCGTTCGTTCATTCGCGGCTCGTTGACGGTGGGGACTGTCGAGATCGGGCATCACTCCTCTCGTTGTGTCGGGACCTCCCACGAAGGACCCGGAAGGGGAATGCGACGCCGAACGGCGCGATCACCGACGACCCGATGCACTCGTCCGGACATATCCTCGACGGTGATCGGGTGGGAGTCGCACGCCGTGCAGCCCCGCTTTCCCGCTTGTTTGCCCGTAGGCTAGCAGCATGCCCACTCTGTGGACACCGGAGGGCGAGCACGGAGTCCCCGACCTGCCGGGCGACACGGCACCCGAGAAGGCGGAGAAGAAGCCGGCCGCGGAGCCGACCGAGGAGCAGCTCGCCGCCGAGCGCGCCGCCATCGAGCGCGAGCTCGCCGCCGCGCCGGCCGAGGACATCGTCGCCAACCACTGCTTCGGCCTGTTCCAGCTCGCCGCGCTCTACCTCACGCAGAGTCCGCCTGATCTTGCGAAGGCGAAGCTCGCGATCGACGCGCTCGGCGCGGTGGTCGACACGCTCGGCGACCGCCTCGGCGAGTCCGCTCCGACCCTGCAGGGGGCGCTCGCCCAGATCCGGCTCGCCTTCGTCGAACTCACCGGCACAGCCGTCGCGACACCAGCCGACGCCGACGGCACGAAGGGCGGGGCGCCCCCCGGCTAGACCGTCAGGTCACGGGCCTCGAGGCGGCCGCCGTGCCCGGGCGCGACGAAGAAGCGCACCGCCGCGCCGACCTCGATCGAGCGCGTGCCGTCGGCGATCGCCGTGCAGTGGAACGGGTAGCGGCGGCCCGCGATGTCCTCGACCACCCCCAGACCGGCATCGACGTCGAACTCGACGACCGCCCCGTCGTGGGCCGCGGCGAGCGATCCCCAGGGGTCCACTTCGGCGCGCGCGTCGCCGCGGCTCAATGGACGATCTTTCCGAGCGGCAACTCGATGATGTCAGTCGCACCCCGGTCCTTCAGCTCGGGGATGAGCACGTTGATCGTCGACTTCGGCACGACGGTCTCGATCGCGAAGCCGCCCTCGCCGAACAGTTTCGACACCGTCGGCGACTTGAGCGACGGGAGCACGGCGACCACGGCCTCGAGGTCGCGCTCGGCGACGTTGAGCTTCACGAGCACGTGGCTGCGCGCGTCGAGCGCCCCCTGGAGCAGGGTGAGGATCTGGCCCATGGCGTGGGCCTTGGCAGGATCGGCTGCCGCCGTGGGGTTGGCGGCGAGCACGGTGTTGCTCTCCATGACGACGTCGATCACCTTCAGGCCCGCGGCCTCGAGGGCCCGGCCCGTCTCGGTGATCTCGACGACGGCGTCGGCGATCTCGGGGACCTTCGCCTCGGTCGCCCCGTACGAGAGGCGGACGTCGGCCCGCACCCCGTGGTCGGCAAAGAACCGCTCGGTGAGCCGCGGGTACTCGGTCGACACGCGCGTCCCCGCCGGCAGGTCCTCGACGCGGCGCGCCGTCGACGTCCCGTGCACGGCGAGGACGATCTGGACCGGCTTCTCCGTCGTTTTCGAGTAGACGAGCTCGCCGAGCGTGACGACGTTGGCCCCGGTCTCCTCGATCCAGTCCCGCCCCGTGATCCCGAGGTCGAACATGCCGTCGGCCACGTAGACGGGTATCTCCTGGGGACGGAGCACGTACACCTCGTCGATGCGCGCGTCGTCGATCGTCCCGCGGTAGTCGACCTCGGAGCTGCGCTGGATCTTCAGGTCCGCCGCGGCAAACAGCTCAAACGTCTGGCGTTCGAGGCTCCCCTTCGGAACGACGAGTCGGAGCATCATGCACCTTTCCGGTCGGTCTGGCTCGGTTCGGCGCGGATGACTGCCGCGACGGCGTCGCGCAGCGCCTCGACAGCGGCGGCGGGATCAGGAGAGTCGAAGATCGCCGCGCCGGCGACGAAGACCCGCGCCCCCGCGGCCGCGGTCCTGGGGGCGGTCTCCGTGTCGATGCCCCCGTCGACCTCGATCGAGACGGCGAGGCCCCGGGAATCGACGGCGGCACGGGCCTCGGCGATCTTCGGCACGACGTCGTCGATGAACGCCTGGCCCGGGAATCCGGGGAAGACGGTCATGCAGAGCAGAAGGTCGATCTCCCCGAGATACGGCTCCACGTCGCAAAAGGGGGTGTCGGGGTTGAGAGCGAGCCCGACCCTCATGCCGAGGTCGCGGATCGCCGCGGCGAGGCGGGCGGTGCGGCCGATCTCGACGTGGACGGTGACGAGGTCGGCGCCGGCGTCGGCGAACCCGTCGAGCAGGACCTCGGGGTTCGTCACCATGAGGTGGCAATCGAAGAACGCCGTGCTGTGGCGGCGCAACGAGGCGACGACGGGCGGCCCGATCGTGAGGTTCGGGACGAAGTGCCCGTCCATCACGTCGACGTGCAGCCAGTCGGTCACGGCCGCGACCTTGCCCGCCGCGGCGGCGAGGTCGCCGTAGTCGGCGGAGAGGATCGACGGGTTTATGCGGAACTCACCGGGCGCGAGCACTGGGCGGACACTACCGCCCGGGGCGCGTCCGCCCGTCGTCAAGCGCCGAGGATCTCCGCGGGAACGGGCCTGGCACCGGCGGCCCACGCGGCGAAAGGAAGCGGACCACGGCTTTCGGACTGGACCGCGACGAGCTCGAGCACTCCCGCGCCCGTGGCGACCCCGGACCCGGCAAGCCGCCCCGGCGGACCGGAAGCCCCGGCGCCGGCGGTGGGACGCGCCGCGACGACGAGGAGACGCCGGCCGCGGAACGTTGTCCAGGCGCGCCCGGCGCGCACCAGGCGGGCGCACTCGACGGCGGAACGCGAGAAGTCGAGCTGCAGCTCGTCCGGCGTGAGCTTCGCCGCGTAGGTCGGCTCGCCGGACTGGGGCACGGGCTCCGGCAACCCCCCGGGCCGGTCGAGCATCTCGAGGAGCAGCGCCGTGCCGATCCCGCCCAAGCGGGCGCGCAGCTCGGCAGCCGTCTCGTCGTCGCCGATCGCGACCTCCCGGCGGTCGTAGACGGGGCCGGTGTCGAGGCCCGCCTCGAGCGCCATGAGACAGACCCCCGTCGTCGGGTCGCCGGCGAGGAGCGCCCGTTCGACCGGCGCCGCGCCGCGCCAGCGTGGCAGCAGGGAGAAATGGAGGTTCACCATCGGCAGGCGGGTGAGCACGTCCGGGGCGATGATCCGGCCGAAGGCGACGACGACACCGAGCGAGGCGCCGGCCCCCACCGCCTCCTCGACGCGCTCGGTGACCGGGATCCCGAGCTCCGTGGCGACCGCCTTCACCGGCGTCGGTGAGGCTCCGGCCCGGCGGGCGCGCCGGCGGTCCGGCGCGGTGACAACGAGGGCGACGTCGTGGCCCTCTTCGACGAGCGCGCGCAGTGTGCGCGCCGCCGCCTCCGGCGTGCCGAGGAAGACGAGCCGGCGCACGGCCCCTTCCTAGCGGCCGTCGGAAAGGGCGCGTTGGCGGAGAATCCGCATCGCGTCCTTGCGGTCGTCGGGTGCGAGGCGCGAGATGAGGAGCTTCCCGTCGAGGTGGTCGACCTCGTGCAGGAAGCACCGGCCGAGCAGGTCGTCGGCCTCGATGTCGATCTCGTCCCCGTCGAGCCCGACCCCGACGAGGTGGACCCTCGCCGGGCGGACGATCTCCCAGTGCAGGTCGGGAACCGACAGGCAGCCCTCGAGGTACGTCCACTCCCCCGAGGCCCCGACGATCCGCGGGTTGACGACGGCCCCCGGCCCGTCGCCGACGTCGTAGACGAAGAACCGGCGCTGCACGCCGACCTGCGGCGCGGCGAGCCCGACGCCGGGCGCGGCGTACATCGTCTCGAGCATGTCGTCGGCGAGCTGGCGGAGCGCGTCGTCAATGACGCCGACGTCGAGCGTCGGCTGACGGAGCACCGGGTCGCCGAAGACCCGGATCGGATGCGTCGCCACGGCCGCCGATCCTACCGAGGTCGTTGCGTTCGGCCCGGGGGTCCGGAGACCCCTTCATCCGGCGCAGAACCGAGACGCTCGACGAACCGCACGGCGATCCGCGCGCCCTCGGCCAGCGTGTCCGGCGCGCCGTCGCCCGCGTCGACCAAGCCCACCGAGAGCTCGATGAGCGTCGGCTCGTCACTGCCGCCGGCGCGCACACGGGCGGTGCCCGTGCCGGTCGTCCTCGCGACCGACCACGACACGAGGTAGTCGTCAGCCGGTGGGACGAGGAGCTCCGCTGGGATCGCGACCAGGCCGGAGGACGAGTCGACCACCTCGCCGCGCACCTCGTGGTCCCGCCCGAGCAGACGGCGCGCTTCGTCGAGACGCGCTTCGTCGACGAGCGCGCGGATGAGCGACGACGACACGACGGCGTGCTCGGCATCGTCGGAGACGAGCTCGATCGGCGTGACCGCGAAGCCGAGCCGCGCGCCCATCGATTCGAGCAGGGCCGCGCCGCCGCGGTGCCGGTGGCCGAAACGGAAGGTCGATCCGACGACGAGGGCACGCACGCCCAGTTGCTCGACGAGCACGCGCTCGACGAAGTCCTCCGCGCTCTGGGCGGCACGGGACGCGTCGAACTCGACCACGACGACCTCGACACCGCGGACCCGCAGCAACTCCAGCTTGTGGTCGAGACCGGTGAGGAGGCGCGGCGCCGAGTCCGGACGCACGATCGTCATCGGGTGGCGGTCGAAGGTGACGGCGACGCTCTGCAAACCGGACCGTGCGGCCTGACGCCTCGTCTCGTCGATCAAGCGCCGGTGCCCGAGGTGGACGCCGTCGAACGTGCCGATCGTCGCGACGACGTAGCCCTCCCTCTCGACGCGGCGGTCGGGCGCGGCCATCGGGTCCCGACCCTACACGCCGGGAAAGTCGCCCCAGCCCGCCGTCGGCCAACCGCGCCTGGCCATCGAGACGCGCGCGACCGCTTCGTCTCCCGTCGCACGGGCCGACCGCGGGACCCCTATCCGCCGGGCGCCTCCGTGCACACGACAACCGTCGGCTTCATGCGGTCAGCCGCATACGTCTCGTAGACGGCGAGCAGCTTTCCGGACCCGTCGAACAGGGCCCAGGGCCCGTCGCCCGTCGCGCCGACGAGCTGGCGGGAAAGCACCCGACCGTGGGCGATCGCCACAGCGACCCCCGCGTCGGCGGCGACCGCCGGCAGATGGGCGACGAGCTCCCCCATCGGCCGTACGTCGCCGACGCCGAGCGCGTCGAGCGTCACGGCCCGGCCGACGACGAAGCCACCCACCGCCGTGCGGCGGAGCGCCCGCAGGTGCGCGCCGCCGCCGAGCGCGGCACCGAGGTCAGCGGCGAGCACGCGCACGTACGTGCCCGACGAGCAGGCGACTTCGATCGAGAAGACCGCCGGATCGTCGGTCGCCTCGACATCGAACCGGAAGACCTCGACCGGTCTCGGCTCCCGCTCGATCTCGACGCCAAGCCGGGCGAGCTCGTGGAGGCGCCGGCCGGCGACCTTCACCGCCGAGACCATCGGCGGGGTCTGCAGGATCCTCCCGGTGAGCGCCGCCGCGGCGGCCCGCACGCCCGCGAGCGTGACCGACGCCATCTCGAAGGTCCCGGTCACCGTCCCGGAAGCGTCGAGGGTCGACGTCGAGGTCCCGAGCACGACCTCGCCCACGTAGGTCTTCGGCAACGCCGTCGCGAACCGCAACAGGCGCGTCGCCCGGCCGACGCCCAACACGAGGACACCGGTCGCGTCCGGGTCGAGCGTCCCGGCGTGGCCGCAGCGCTTCTCGGCGAGGATTCCGCGCGCCCTGGCGACGACGTCGTGCGAGGTCCACCCCGCCGGCTTGTCGACGACGACGACGCCGTCGAGAGCCCCCCGGGCGCGGGAGGTCGGGCCCGCGCCGGCCCCGGGCGTCAGGGTTCCTTCCCGGACGGGGCCCCGCCCGGCTCGGCGGCGTTGGCGCGGCGCAACGCCTCCTCGATGCGCGCTCCCTCGACGATCGCCGGGTCGACGACGAATTCGAGCGTCGGCGTGCGCTTGAGGCGCGCCTGGGAGGCGATCGCCCGCTGGAGGCCGCGCCGGCGCTCCTCGAGGGCCTCCGCCGCGCCGGGCGCCAGCGAGGCGAGATAGACGACGGCGTGGCGCAGGTCTCCATCGCAGGCGACGTCCGTGATCGTGACGAGGGCGAGCCGGTCGTCGGCGTCGGCCAGCCGTTCGATCTCCTCGGCGAGAACCTCGTGAACGAGCGCGTTCACGCGAACGAGCCGTTGGTAGGGTCGCACCGGACCGCGGCGGCGCATCCTCGTTCCTCTCCTGTCCTGCCGCCACGATGGGGGCCGGCAATCAGCGATCAGCTTCTCGGGATCTCGCGTTCCTCGTAGGTCTCGATGATGTCGCCTTGGTGCAGGTCCTGGAAGTCCGACAGGCCGACGCCACACTCGAAACCGGCCTGCACCTCGCGGGCGTCGTCCTTGAAGCGGCGCAGCGAGGTGATCGTGCCTTTCCAGATAACCGTGCCGTCGCGCAGGAACCGGACCTTGGATCCCCGGGTGATCGTCCCGTTCAGCACGTAGCACCCGGCGACGGCGCCGACGCGGGGCACGCGGAAGATCTCACGCACCTCGGCCTCGCCCGTCACGACCTCCTCGACGACCGGCGCGAGCATGCCGACCATCGCCGCCTCGATGTCCTCGACGAGCTTGTAGATGATCTCGTAGGTGCGGATCTCGACGCCCTGGGTCTCGGCGAGCTCGCGGGCCCGCCGGTCGGGCCGGACGTTGAAGCCGAGGATCGTCGCCGCCGCCGCCACGGCGAGCTGGACGTCGTACTCGGTGATGCCGCCGACCGCTCGGTGGACGAAGGCGATCTTCACGTCGTCGCGCTCGAGCCGGCGCAGGCTCTCGGTCACCGCCTCGAGCGAACCCTGGACGTCCGCCTTGAGGACGAGGTTGAGCGTCGTCGTCTCGCCGCGCTGGATCTGCTCGAAGATGTCCTCGAGCTTGGCGCCCGAGGCCGGGGCCGAGGGCGAGGGCGCGTAGCCGGCGTAGCGCTGGCGTTGCTCCCGGGCCTCGCCGATCGTGCGGGCGATCCCGAGATCCCCCGTCGCGCGCAGCTCGTCGCCGGCGCTCGCCGGCTCGGACAGGCCGAGCACCTGGGCCGGCATCGAGGGCAGCACCTCCTTCAGCTGGTCGCCGTGCTCGTCGATAAGGGCCCGGACCTTGCCCCAGGCCGGGCCGGCGACGATCGTGTCGCCGACGCGCAGCGTCCCGGACTGGATGATGACCGTCGCCACGGGACCGCGGCCGACGTCGAGGTTCGCCTCGAGCACGACCCCACGGGCCGCCGCGTCGGGGCTCGCCCGGAGCTCGAGGACCTCGGAGAGCACGGCGATCTGGTCGAGCAGGTCGTCGATGCCGAGCCCCTGGAGCGCCGAGGTCTCGACGGTGATCGTGTCGCCGCCCCAGACCTCGGGTACGAGGCCCTGCTCGGAGAGCTGCTGGAGGACCCGGTTCGGGTCCGCCCCGTCCTTGTCGACCTTGTTCACGGCGACGATGATCGGCACGCCCGCCGACTTGGCGTGGTTGATCGCCTCGACCGTCTGGGGCATCACCCCGTCGTCCGCCGCGACGACGAGCACGACGATGTCGGTCACCTGGGCGCCGCGGGCGCGCATCGCGGTGAAGGCCTCGTGGCCGGGGGTGTCGATGAAGGTGACGAGCTGGCCGCCGCGCTCGACTTGGTAGGCGCCGATGTGCTGGGTGATCCCGCCCGCTTCGGTGTCGACGACGTTCGTCTGGCGGATCCGGTCGAGGAGCAGCGTCTTGCCGTGGTCGACGTGGCCCATCACCGTCACGATCGGCGGACGAGGGCGCAGCGTCGCGGCGTCGACGGGGGCCGCCTCGTCGGAGAAAAAGCGCGCCTGGAGCGCCGCCTCCTGCTCCTCGCCCGGGTCGACCAGGGTGACCCGGGCCCCGATCTCGACCGCGAACAGCTCGATCATGTCGTCGGAGAGCGACTGGGCCGCCGTCACGACCTCGCCCTGGAGGAAAAGGAACCGGATGACGTCGCCGGCCGACCGGTTGAGCTTCGGTCCCAGCTCCTGAGGGGTGCTGCCCCGCTCGATGATGACCTCGTGGTCCGGCACCGGCGCGTTCGAAGGCACGTACGTCGAGACCTGGATCGGCTCGAGCTCCTCGACGACGCGGCGCCGCCGCTGGGCGCGCCGCTGCGGGGCGCGCGACCGTCCTCCCGGTCCGCCGCGCGTCCCACCGGAGGGCGGGCCCCCCGCACCGGGCGGGCGGCCCTGGCCGATCCCGCCACCGGGACGGCCGCCGTAGCCGCCGCCGGGGCGACCGCCGCCGAAGCCGGTGCGCGGCGCGCCACCCGGCGCTGACCGGGCACCGAATCCACCGCCGCGGGGTCCCCCGGGGGACGCCGGACGAAGACCTGGTGACGGCCCCGACGACCGCATGCCGGGCGGGGGTGGGATCGGACGACCAGCCGGACGCGGCGGGCCGGGCGGGGGCGGGATCGGCTTGCCCGTCGAACTCGTGAGCGGACGGCGTGCCGGGGCTTCGGGCGGGGCTGCGGCACGCGACGGTGCCGGGCGGGTCGGGGCCGTCTCGCGCGACGCGGCCGGTCGGCTCGGCGCGGCGAGGCGGGCGGCGGGGACGGGCGGCGCCTCTCCGAGCTCGGAAGCCGGGCGGCTGCGAACGACGCGGTGAACCTGGGACACGGGCGCCGGTTCGGGGACCGGCTCCGGTTCCGAAACAGGCTCGGGAGCAGGGGTGCGCCGCGCGGCGGGCTTTGCCTGCTTGGCGGGCTTCGGCGCGGGCTCCGCGACCGGCTCCGGCTCAGGCTGGGCTTCCCGGATCAGCCCCTCACGCTCGGCCTTGCGCCGGACGCGGTCCGCCTGGGCGTCCTCGATCGAGGACGAGTGGCTCTTCACGCCGATGCCGAGCGACAAAGAGAGGTCGAGCGCCTCCTTGTTCGTCAGGCCGAGCTCTCGCGCGAGCTCGTAGACGCGGATTTTCCTAGCCAAGTTCTCGACAGCCCCTTCTCACGGCAGAGGTCGCACGCCAGACCCCCGGCTCGCGACAGCTCCATCCATCCTGGCACACGACGGCTCGCGCCGTGCCCGGTGAGGTGCTCGCAAGCATCGGATGGGCGGGCCGGCGATCCCGAACGGGCACCGGCGAACCGCTAGGAGCTCTCGTCGGGCGCGCTGTCGGCCGCGCCCGCGACCTCGACGGCATCTCTGGCGACGCTGCCCTCGGCGGGGACTTCCCCGGCAGCGGCTCCCTCGACGGGCGTCTCGGCGGGAGCCTCGACCGGCGCCGCAGTAGCCTCACCCGCCGCGGCCTCCCCCTCGGCGGAGCTTTCGCCCGGCGTCGGCACCTCGGTGCCCTCCGGTCCGCCGCCCTCGGCCCATTCGGCCATCGAAACGGGCGCACCGCCACCGGCGGGCTGGAAGACCATCTCGCCCGACTCGTTCTGCAGCCACTCGCCCTCGGCCCAGTCGACCGGCGACACTCCGCTCTCCTCCTCGGCGAGCTGGGTCTCGCTTTTGATGTCGATCCGCCATCCGGTGAGGCGGGCCGCGAGCCGGGCGTTCTGGCCCTCCTTGCCGATGGCGAGGGAGAGCTGGAAGTCGTGGACGATGACCGTCGCCGTCCCGGTCTCCTCGTCGAGGCGGACCTCCTTCACTCGGGCGGGCTGGAGGGCGCGGGCGACGAACTCGGCGGGTTCGTCGGAGTACGGCACGATGTCGACCTTCTCACCGCGCAGCTCGTTCGTCACCATCCGGACCCGGGCGCCCCGCGCGCCGACGCAGGCGCCGACCGGGTCGACGTTCGGGTCGTTCGACCACACGGCGATCTTCGTGCGGTGTCCCGGCTCCCGGGCGCACGCCTTGATCTCGACGACGCCGTTCGAGATCTCCGGCACCTCGAGCTCGAAGAGCCGCTTGATGAGCCCGGGGTGGCTGCGCGAGACGACGATCTGGGGTCCTTTCGAGGTCTTGCGGACCTCGACGATGTAGGCCTTCAGGCGCGCGCCGTGGTCGTAGCGCTCGTAGGGGACCTGCTCAGCCTGCGGGAGCAGCGCCTCGACCTTTCCGAGGTCGAGCAGCGTGTAGCGGTTGTCGCTCTGCTGGATGATCCCGGTCACGATGTCGCCCTCGCGCCCGGCGTACTCCTCGTACTTGAGGTCGCGCTCGGCCTCGCGGATGCGTTGCAGGATGACCTGCTTGGCGGCCTGGGCGGCGATGCGGCCGAAGTCGTTCGGGGTGTCGTCCCACTCGCGCACGACGTTGCCGTCCTCGTCGAGCTCCTGTCCGTAGACGCGGATCTCGCCGGAGTCGGAGTCGATCGTGACGAAGGCCTCCTCGGCGGCGTCAGGCTGGCGCTTGTAGGCGGCGACGAGCGCGTTGGCGAGCGCCTCGAGGAGCGTCTCGACGGCGATGCCCTTGTCGCGCGCGATCTGCTGGAGGGCGTCGAGGAACTCGAAGTTCGTCGTGCTCATGAAGCGGGACCCCCCGTCGCCACCGGACCCGGTCCGCCACGCCCGCCGGCGAGCGCGGCACGCCAGTCGAAAACGGTGTGGGCGCGCTCGATCGCCGTGTACGGGATCCGGTGCTCGACAGCGGCGTCGTCGACGATCGTCACCGCTTCTTCGTCGCAGTCGCGCAGCACGCCCTCGGTGCGCCGGTCCCCCGGCGTGCCCGCGACGGTCCGGACCGCGACGCGCCCGCCCCGGGCCCGCACGAAGTGCGCCGGTCGGCGCAGCCGCCGCTCGACTCCGGGGCTGGAAACCTCGAGCTCGTACCGGCCGGCCGGGGCGAGGTCGGTCCGCTCGTCGAGCAACGCCGAGACGAAGCGCGAGACCTCGGCGAGGTCGTCGAGGTCGAGGTTCGCGCTGCGCTCGACCGTCACCCGAAGGACGCCGCCCCCCGACTCGACGTCGACGAGCTCGTGGCCCGTGGACTCGACAACCGACGCGATAGCGCGTTCCAGCTCGTCGGCGGCATCCGCCGACCACGCACCCCTCGCCACGTCCGTCTTTCCTGTCGCCATCGTCCCCGCTGGCCCCGTCGATTCCCACCAACCACCGAACTGCTCCGAAAAACAAGAACGTGGGCGCGGAGCCCACGTTCAGACGACCTTCCGTTCGACAAACCGCTGCGCAAAGTATAGCAACCGCATCGTCGCCGGAACCCGGCCGATTTGGCCGCCCATCGGCGACGATGACCCGTTCTCATCTGGCGCCCGGACCGGCGGGGCGGTAGAAGAAACGGTACGGCGCCCATCGATGCTGGCGTGAGATCGGGCGGGTCCGATCGGCAACTGCGGCAGGGTCCCCGGACCCTCCAACGGGGGACGCGAGATGCGAGAAGCGGCATCGGTGGGCGGCGAGCGGCTAGGGAACGTCTCCGGGGCGGTCGGGCATCCTCACGCCCTCGGAGATGAGCCCCGGCTCGGTTCGCCCGCCGATCGCGACGACGGGCGCGCGCTCTACCGCCCGTTCACCGACGCGATCGCCGAGTTCGTCGCTCCCTCGCTCGGACCCGAACGCGACGAACGACCCGTCGTCTACGAGCTGACGCGTCACGAGCTCGCACTGGCGTCGGACACCGGCGTCCGCCTCGGCCCGCCCCTCGGTGACGGCACCGTGCGCCCGACCTGGACGTTCGCGTACGACGAGCACTCCGGCCGGACGCGGACGGGCGACGCGACGGAGGCAGGCAAGCTCTGTCTCGTCACCGTGCCGAACGAGGGCGGCCCCGCCTACCTCGTCGACCTCGTCGCCGCGGAGTGCACCTCGGTCGTCGGGCCCGCCGGCGACGTCGACCGGGTCATCGACGCGGTCATCCGCTCCGCCTCGTCGTCGAGGATCCGGCGCGCCCGGGTCCTCGTCGTCGGCGACCTCGGCCCGCCGCGGGCCGCCCGCGTGCCGGCGATCGCCGCGATCTTCGCCGCCCTCGCCGAGTCGACCGATCCCGTCGCCGTCTTCGTCGGAACACCGTGCGCCGATGACGACCTCGAACGGCTCGTCGCCGCGGTCCACCGCCACCCCGCCTCGGGGATCGTCGTTCCCGCCGCGCACCCGGCGGCCCGAGCGATCCTCGTCGCCGGGAGACGGGATCGCTGCGCCGTGTACCTGCGCTCTCCCGGACCGCGCAAGGCGGCGGCGACTGCGACGCCCGACCGGGGCGACGCGCTCCCGGGGATCGCCGCCGGGTCCGGTCCGATCGAGGTCGCCATCCTCGGCCCCGTGGAGATCCGCGGCTCGGCGTTCCCGCTCGCCGGGCATCCGCGGCTCACCGAGCTCGTCGTCTACCTCGCGATGCACCCCGAGGGCGCGACGACCGCGGCGTGGGAGACGGCCCTGTGGCCGGAACGACGGATGCCGACCCAGACGATTGCCAACCGCCTGAGCGAAGCGCGCCGGGCCCTCGGTTTCACGCCGGACGGCCGGCCCCGCCTGCGCAAGTCCGGCGAGCGCCACCGCATCGCCGACGTCACGACGGACTGGGAGCGCTTCAAGTCCCTCGCGGCCCGAGACGACCCCGCGGCGTGGCACGATGCCCTCGAGCTCGTGCGCGGCCGGCCGTTCCTCGATCTCCATCAGGGCCAGTGGACCGCGCTCGAGGGATATGCCGTCGAGATCGAGCACGCAATCGTCGCGTGCGCGCTCGGTCTGGGGAGGTTCGCGCTCGGCGCCGGACGTCCCGACGACGCGATCTGGGCGGCACAGCGGGCCCTGCGCGCCACGCCGTGGGACGAGCGGCTCCACCGACTGCTCATGGAGGCCGCCGACGCGGCGGGCGACCGCGCCGGGGTCGAGGCGACCCTGCGCCACCTCGCGCTCGTCCTCGAGATCGACGGCGACCCGTTGCGCGGCGTGCATCCCGAGACCGCGGCGCTCTACACGCGCCTGTCGGGCCGCACCCCGCAGATCAGCCCGGTCGGCTGACCTCGATCGTCCGGTTCGGGATCGGACCGGTCACCCGCCGGCCCTGGAGCCGGATGGAGGCGGAAGCGGCGGCGCGCGCCAGATCCGTACCTCGAGGAGACGAACCCGCAAGCCGGGCGGTCCTGATGACGCGGCCCGGCGCTTGAGCGCGGCGACGCGCGCCCAAGACATTGTGCCCCCCGGCACGAAGATCGTTGCACGTGGTTAGCATTTACCTGTCCAGATCGGTTCTCCAACACCCGGAAGTCCTTCGGGGGGAAGTGGTGTTCCATGCGCACAGTTCCACCGTTACGTGTCCGGGGATGGGCACGACGCTCCGGTTTCGTCGTCGTCGCCGCGCTCTGCGTCACGGGCATGCTGGCGACCGCCGTTTCGGCGACGTCTGTCGCGGCGAAGAAGCCCAAGCCGAAGGGTTCGTCCTCGTCGATCAAGAACATCACCGGCGCTCTGCAGAAAGAGGAGAAGGCGACCCTCTCGGCCACGTACACGGTCAAGACGTCGTCAGTGAACGCGACCTTCACCTACGCGCAGAAGCCACCGGACTTCGTCCTGAGCTTTGCCGAATCCGCGGGCAAGTTCGAGTTCATCGAGCTCGGGACCAAGGACTGGGGATGCACGGCCGCCGCCGGCATGAACATCTGCGTGCCCGAGACAAAGTCGGTGGCGTCGACGGACCTCGGCTTCTTCCAGCCTGGCGAGGTGCTCCCGGAGATCGAGTCCTATGAGTCCGGGGCGAAGGGGTACACGTCCTTCACGAAGACCTTCGCCGGCCAGGCCTCGAAGTGCGTCACCATCGACCTCACCTCCACGAAGCCGACCTACTGCGTGACGAACGGCGGCGTCTTCGCCTACTTCGGCGAGGGCACCTTGGAACAGGTTACGCTCACGGGCTTCTCCGGGTCGCCCCCCTCGAGCCTGTTCGCCCTGCCCGCAGGAGCGAAGATCGAGTCGGCACCGTAGTCCCGACGGTGGCGTCAGCCGCCACGAAGCAACTCTGAGATCCGGCCGGCGGCCTCCGCCGGCCGGGTCTCGCGTCGCGGCACAGGCACGTCGGGCGTCGGATCCTCGGGTGGGCGCCACCAGGTCGTGAGGCAGGGCGACGACGCGGGCGGGACGGCGCGTGGGCATCCGATGGACGGCCCGGGGCACCACCAGTAGTGTCCCGAGCGCCGGTCCTCCGGCGCCTCAACCGGGAGGGGGAAGCCTTGGGCCTGCTCGACGGGAAGAAGATCCTCGTGACGGGCGTCCTCACCGAGGATTCGATCGCGTTCGCCGTCGCCCACCTCGCCCAGACCGAAGGCGCCGAGCTGGTGCTCACCGGTGCCGGCCGCGGGATGTCCCTCACCGAGCGGATGGCCCGCCGGCTCCCGCAACCGACCGACGTGCTCGAGCTCGACGTCACCAACCCTGAGCATCCGGCGCGCGTCGCGGCCGAGGTCGAGTCGCGTTTCGGGCGGCTCGACGGGATCCTCCACTCGATCGGTTACGCGCCGGACGCCTGTCTCGGCCGCGGGATGCTCGAGGCGGATTGGGAAGATGTCGCGACCGCCGTCGAGATCTCCGCGTACTCGCTGAAGGTCCTCGCGTCGGCCTTCGTCGGCCTGCTCGAGGCGTCCGGCGGTGCATCGATCGTCGGGCTCGACTTCGACGCGACCGTCGCCTGGCCGGGTTACGACTGGATGGGCGTCGCCAAGGCGGCACTCGAGTCACTCACCCGATACCTCGCCCGGGACCTCGGGTCGAAGGCGATCCGCGTCAACCTGGTCGCCGCCGGACCGGTCCGCACAGTCGCGGCGAGGTCGATCCCCGGCTTCGAGCGCTTCGAGAAGGTCTGGGAGGACCGGGCGCCCCTCGGCTGGGACGTCAACCGGGACCGCGAGGCCGTCGCGCGGGCCTGCGTCGCGCTGTTGTCGGACTGGTTCCCCCGAACGACGGGAGAGATCGTTCACGTCGACGGCGGTTATCACGCGATCGGGGCGTGAAACGGGCCGGGAGGCACAAACCCGGAAAATGTGCCTCGGCCGGCGAAGGAACTCGCCGAAGTAGGGTTGCGCACGACGGCGGCGTGGCCGAGTGGCTTAGGCAAGGGCCTGCAAAGCCCTGTACCCGGGTTCGATTCCCGGCGCCGCCTCAAGATATAAGTGCCGTTACTGCCGCACCTACCCGGCGTTTGTGGGCACGCTCGAAGCGGATGCCAGCGCGCATTACGGGACACGACTTCGACTCCCGATCCGTCGCTCGGAGCGGGTGGCCGCCTCCCCGGCGCTCCTCTCTCGGGGTCATCGGAAGTACGACCTTCGGCACTGCGGCCGAGGATCACCTCATGGGATGGGTCGGTCTGGTGGTGTCGCAGGTACTGCGGCACCATATCCGACGGTGATACCCCATACTCCCGTCATGCTCGACGGGGTCGACACCGGAACCCCGTTTTGTTTCATTATGAGCCTGGTAGTAGTCATTGTAACCCCGGTGGCCCGCATGTTAGTGAACTCGACATCTGGCGCATAATGACCGAGCACGTCCTCTTTGCCGGAAGCACCGATGGGAGCTTCGACAATCCATTCCATGCTCGTTTCGGGACCGTAATAACTCTGTTCCGTATTGAACGTCTGCCCGTTGGTGTTGTCCTCAAAGTTGATGTCCCACGTCGAGCCGGAAACCTGATAGATCGTTACGGTACAGATGTCGCCCGTACTAACCGACATCTGAATGGGCGTATTGGCCGCGGGAAGTATCTCCCACCAAGCATAGGTGCTCACTGAGTTCGTAGTCGGGTCGTACATTTCAGTCACCCCGGCCTGAATCAGTGACGAGTTGGTAGCGCCATCAATACCGACCCATTCGGATGTGGTGGTGGGGCCAGATGACGGAAGGATGTTGGGCACGTTGAAGGTTCCGATGACGGCAGTAAAAGACTTACCCACGTCCGCCCGGCCAGACCAGTTAGGTGGATCGGTGGTTCGTGTCGGCACGGCGGGCGTCGTTATCAATAACGATGCTCTGGCTACCTGGCGGGTAGGTCTTGAAGAATCGACCACCCTGACCGTGAACTGGTCATAGCCACCTTCCGTAGGAGAACCAACAATCCTGCCACTCCGGGTGAGCCGGAGACCCGGTAGTAGCGGATAGCGTCCAACCACCTTCCAGGAATACGGGGGTGTACCACCAGATGCTGTAAGAGTTGCTGAATAGCGGACTCCCATAGGCGCTTGTGGGAGCGAGGTCGTTATGATCCGCAGCCGCGAGGCATGCGCCGCTGCGCCAAGTGATCCGCCGGCGAGTCGCCTAGCCGCTGGGCCGGCGCCGGAGGGCTCGAGAGCGGGGAGACTGACCTTCTCGCCGGCCGTTCGGGCGGCAGGACGCTCTGGCGAGAATGAATCCATGCCCGGTCCTCTTGCCGCGCCACTGGGCGGAGCGACGGGAACGGTGCAGAAGACCGATACTGCCAACGCAGCCAGAAGGCTGGTGATCAAGCGGTGGAACATGGCTGGACTCTTCTTGCCACAGCTCCTGTTACTCGTTCATTTCATCTCTGGGCCACTGAAAGCTAACCCCGATAGTACGCGGGGCGGCGGAAATGAGCGCAAATCGGTCAAAGAAATGGTCAATCTCAGTTACCCGCGCCAGGAACCGACAACCCAAGCTCCCACGGGCAATCGATGTAACCACGTTGTCGCTGGCCCACGCAGCGGCCGATCTCTTCGACGCGGGTGGCCTTTCCCCTGAGTCGCAACGTCCGGCTCGCCTCGGCGACGGACTTACCCTGGAGTGCACATGTCACCCCGGATGCCGGTGGTCCTCCGTCAGGATCCGCCAGGTTACGGTCGCACCTTTGTGCCGTTACACGGGGCGGTCGCGAAGGTGCCCACCAAGTGCCGCTCCGGGGCAGGCAACTGTCGCGAGCATGAGACCGGTCACTGTGACTGCACCCTGCTTATTTGCTTATTTCCGAAGCTCCAGGTTCACGACCTTGGCTCGTGGCTCACGTTGTGTCGAGTCGATCAGGGTGTCGAGCTGGTCGGCGATAGCCCGGTCGCGTTCCTCCGTGGCGTGCTGGTAAATGAGCACCGTACGCGGGCTCGAGTGGCCGAGACGGGCCATCAGTTCCTTCGTGGTCACGCCTGGTATCCGCGCTGTCGTCGTGGCCGCGTGGTGCCGGAGATCATGTGGCCGGATGCCCTCGGGATGGTCCTTCGACCACGACATGAGACCGATGGCGGTGCAGGCCACTCGCCACGCGTCCGAAAGGTCCTGACGGCGCAAGTAGCGCCCGGGTTCAGGCAACGTCCAGCGAAGCCGACAGCACGATCGCGGACTTCGACAACTTCGCGCTTTTGGGGTCGTAGCACAGGCTCCACTCGTGATCGTCCCGCGGGTCGCCGGATACCCAACGCAAACGACCACCGAGCGGCGGCGACCCTGGATCGCGGCGACGTGGGTGCGGGCCGCGACTGGAGAGTCGTTCGTCAAGGTTCCCGGACCCGAGTTCGATTCCGGCCCGGCCTCCGGCGAGATCGCTGTTCCGCGACGCTTTCCCGCAGCGGCCGGTCGACGCGAAGCCGCCGTTAAGGTCATCCTCCTGGCAACTTCCTAACCTGAACAACGACTTGGGGGCACCTGTGGCCGACGTCATCGTTCTCGAATTCACCGCACCCGATGCGGTCAACATCTACAACAAGGTGAACCATCTCCTCGGCTGGGACGGTTCCTCGGATTGGGAGCACTGGCCGAAGGGCATGCTGAGCCACATCGCCGGAGAGTCGGGCGACAAGCTGGTTGTCGTCGAGGTGTGGGAGTCCAAGGCCGACCAGGAGGAGTTCATGGTCTCCCAACTCGGCCCCGCGTTCGCCAAGGCTGATGTTCCCCAGCCAGCGCGAGTCGAGTGGTTCAGCAACGTCGGGGACGCACACCGCCACTGAGAATGCCATGAAGGGGGACCTCCCCCGGTGAGAACTTGGGTTCTCTCCGGAACCACACCGAAGGAGGTCCCACCACCATGTTGCACGCTGGATTGGATCTTTCAAGACGCCGGGTCGATGTT
>JBEKCO010000023.1:0-32888 GCA_050014835.1 Acidimicrobiales bacterium | reverse complement strand
GAGCTTTGGCTCTCAGCGGTTCCTCTCATGAACAGATTGAAGCTCACGCCGCGACGAATCGCGAGCACCGTTCACAGCTTCTACCTGCTCAAACAGAGGAATTTCCGACCAGCCAACTAGGCGAGAATGCTCGAGGGCGCGTACGCCGGGCGCAGCGACAACCCCAGCAGCGCCTCGAGGCCGGCGGCCAGCCGCAGCAACACGGCCTCGCTCCACGCCCGGCCGAGGAGGGCCAGCCCGACCGGGAGACCGTGCACCGTGCCAATCGGGACCGTGATCGACGGGTAACCGGCGACGGCGGCGATGCTGTACCCCGCCCCGAGGAAGGTGTCGCCGTTCACGTGGTCGATGCACCACGCCGGGGCGGTCGTGAGCACCGCGAGCGCGTCGAGTCCGCCCCGGTCAAGCGCGTAGTCGATCCCGTTCGCCCGCGCGCTCGCCACGCAGCGCGCCCGGGCGGCCCGGTAGCCCTCGTCGTCGAGTCCCGCCGTCGCGACGGCGCGCTCGAGCAGGTCCTGGCCGAAAAGGACCAATTCCGCGTCGGCGTGGGCGGTGTTGAAGGCGATCACCTCGGAAAGCGACCGGGGGCCGACACCGACCGCCTCGGCACGGGCTGCGAGGTAGCGGTCGGCGCCGTCGTGGAACTCGTGGCAGAGCACGACGAGCTCGTCCTCGACGTCCGGCTCCTGCTCCGCGCCGGGGACCTCGACCGCGTCGACGACCTGGGCTCCGCTGTCGCGCATCGCCGCCAGCGCCCGGGCGAACACCGCGTCGGCGCCGTCGTGGTAGCCGGAGAAACGGAACCGGGCCCGATCGCTCGCCGCGGGCCGCGGGACACCGATCCGCGCCCCGCGCAGGCCGTCCGGCCGGCAGAACGGGCGGTAGTCACCGGGCAGGTCCGACGGGCGGTTGGCGCATGCCGGGTCGGCGGGATCGACGCGGGCGATCACGCCGAGAAGCGCCGCGGCGTCGAGGACCGAGCGTGCCATCGGCCCGGGCGTGTCCTGACTCTCGGCGATCGGCACGACGCCCGTCCGGCTCACGAGGCCGACCGTCGGTTTCAGGCCAACGAGCCCGGCGACGGCCGCCGGACTGAGGATCGAACCGTCGGTCTCGGTGCCGACCGCGACCGAGGCGAGCCCCGCGGCGACGGCGGCGCCGGAGCCCGACGACGAGCCGCTCGGGCTGCGGTCGAGCGCGTAGGGGTTGCGCGTCTGGCCGCCGACCGCGCTCCACCCCGAGGACGAGCGCGCCGACCGGAAGTTCGCCCACTCCGAGAGGTTCGTCTTGCCGACGATGACGGCACCCGCGTCGCGCAGCGCCCCGACGACGACGGCGTCACGGACCGGCGGCGCGCAGGCGAGCGCGAGCGATCCCGCGGTCGAGGCGAGCCCCGCCGTGTCGAGGTTGTCCTTCACGAGCACCGGGATCCCGTGCAGCGGCCCGCGCACGACACCCGAAGCGCGCTCGGCGTCGGTTGCACGGGCCGCGTCGACGGCAGACTCGTCGACGGCGAGGACGGCGTGGAGCCGCGGCCCGGTGGCGTCGATCGCGCCGATCCGCGCGAGGAGCGTCGCCGTCAGCTCGGCGCTCGTCGTCTCACCGGCCTCGAGCACCCGGGTGATCTCGGCGAGACTGGCGAAGGCGAGCTCGGAGGACCCCGGATGCGGGTCCCCGCTCGGTCCTTGCTCCATGGCCTTCCTTTCGCGTCGGTGTGGGGATTCTCGCTGTCCGGGACGCGGCGCGCGTCGCGGTCAGTCGTAGCTCCCCTCGACGACCCAGCGGCCCCGGTCGATCGCGAGCAGATAGCCGCCCCCGTCCGCCGTGACGACCTGGAACCGCGCCCGCCGGCGGTGCGCCGCCGTGTCCCACCACTGCTCGTCGACCGGCCAGGGACCGGCCCACGCGACAACGAGTGACGGCGGTCGCCCCCCGACGGTGACGCTCACCGGCACCCCGCTCGGCGTGCCCCGCCCGTCCACACCGACGTGGCGGCCGTCGCGGTCGAGCACCTCCGCGGGATACGGCTCCCGGGGCACGACGGTCGGATTCGGGCTGGGGAGCTGCCCCGGCCACGGCAGCGCGGCGTCGTCGGGGCGCGCGGGCGCGGGATCGCCGAACGGCACGAATCGGACCCGCTCGGCCGGCTCCCGTCCCCCGACGAGCAGCGGCCGGACGACCTCCTCGGGTCCGAGCAGTCCCTGGACCCGGGCGAACGCCCGGACGACCCGCTCGTCATCGACCCGCGGGCGCCCCCACAGCTCGAGCTGACGGCCGGTGTCGGCGACGACGTCGGTCGGCACGAGACGGACGCGCGAGATCCCGACCTCTTCGTTCGTCCCGTCCCCGCCCCCGGGAAGGCCGGGGCCGACGAGCCACGCCTCAAGCTGCCAACGGAGCCGCTCGGCGACGAGCGCCGGGGTCCACGCCCCGTCGTGCGCCCAGCGGCGCTCGAGCCGGTTCCCGGTCGAGGTCTCGACCTCGATCCCCAGAAAGCTACAGGCGAGCCCTTCGGCGGCGAGCCGGCCACAGAGCCTCTCGGCGAGGTTCTTGGCGACGAAAGCCGTCGCGTCGACGTCGACGGCGGGGGGCTCGAGGTGCGTCTCGACGGCGAGATCGCGCGGCCGGGCCCGCACGTCGAGTGGGCGTCCGTCGCGCCCGCGTGCGAGCTGGTGGAGCCGCGCCCCATCGGAGCCGAAGCGGGCGAGGACGTCGGTCTCCTCGAGCGCGGCGAAGCCGCCGAGGGTCATGACCCCGAGACGCCGGAGGAGGGAGGAAAGTTGGGCACTCCCGAGGCGCTCGATGTCGAACGGCGCGAGAAATGCACGAGCCCCGCCCCGGGGAACGATGCGGCCCTGTTGCGCGGCCATCGTCGCCGCGAACGGCCCGTCGGCGATCCCGACGCGCCACCAGTCGCCGACGAGAGGTGCGCGCCCGGCGACGGGCCGGTATTCGCCGGCGAGCCCGAGGGACTCACCGAGCGTCTCGACCGCCCCCGCCACGTCGACGGCGAAGGACTCCTCACCCCCGAAGTACCGGGTCGGCCCCCGGGTCGCGAGGGCGGCCCACCCCGGACGCCGGACGGCGACGGGCGCTCCGAAACGTTCGAGGGCGACGACGACCGGTTCGAAGGCCCGGACCTCGGCCCCGGGGTCGCGCGGGACGACCGCGAGCCCCGGACAGCACGACTCCGCCTGACGGCGGCGCTGGGGAGGACGGACGCCCGACCGCCGGGCGGCTGCCGACGCGGCGACCACCTTGCCGTCGGCGACGACGGCGACCGCCTCCTCGGGCCGGTGCCCGCCGGCACTCACCGGCCAGTCGGGGCACCACAGAACGAGCGTCCGCGCGGGCACAGGGACTTTCACCGCGCCCCCGCCGAGTCCAGGCGTTTCCCTACGGCAACCCGGGGCTGAGACGGGATCTCCCCGGACGGTGACGGGAACCAGAGACTGGCGCGGGTCTCGCGCGGCGACGCGGCACGTCGGGTCACGGCGACGTCGACCCGGTGGGCGCGCACCCGCCCGCTGCCGGCACCGAGGCCCACGAAGACGCCGCCCGTCACCGAGAACCGGACGTCGACCCCGTCCGGCCAGGGCCGGCTGGCGACCGCGGCGGCCTGGGAGCCGGCGACGACGATGAGCACCGCGCGGCGCTCCCGAGCCCGGACGCTCAGCTGGCGCCGGTCGGCCAGCGCCAGCCCGGGCGCCGCGACGAGCACGACGTCGCACCCGTCGAGCAACGCCGCGACAACGGTCGGGAAGCGCTTCCCGGGTCGGGGTACGAGGACGAGACGGTCGAGTGCGACACCGAACTCGTCCGCGGCGACGAGCCCCAGGTCCTCCAGCCCGGCGGCCGCGCACCACGCGCCCGCCGAGCTCGCCTCGGCGACGAGACCGAACGCGACCGACGTCGTCCCGGGCGCGCCGTCCGCCACGACGGCGAGGGTGCTCCCCCGCCGGAGACCGGGCGTTCCGAGGAGCTCAGCGAATTCCGGTGCGACCGGCAAGAGCTCGTCCCGGGCCAGGACGAGCGCTCGTCCCGGGCCAGGACGAGCGGGCGGACCCGCTGCGCAACCACCCCGGGAACCGCCGGCCGGTCCCGCTGACCTGCACCCGGCCGACGGGGGGCAGGTTCTGGGAGCCCGGGGACGGGAAGCGCCACGGTCATCCCCGAACGATAGCGAACATACGTTCGATTACCAAGCACGGCGACGGGCGCGCCGACAGACCGCAGGCGTCCGAGACGTCCCCGGACGGGCGCCCACGGCGGCACCCCGCCTAGCCTGCGGCCATGGTCCCGACGGGTCACCTCCTCGCCTTCTGCGCGACAGCTTGCGTGCTCATCGTCGTGCCCGGGCCGAGCGTCCTTTTCGTCGTCGGTCGCGCCCTCACCTTCGGCCGACGCGCCGGGCTGGCGACCGTCGTCGGAAACTCCGGCGGCGTGTACCTGCAGGTGATCGCCGTCGCCTTCGGCATCGGGACGATCGTCGAGCAGTCGATCGCCGTGTTCACAGTGATCAAGCTCGTCGGCGCCGCCTACCTCGTCTTCCTGGGAATCCAGGCCATCCGTCACCGTCGGCGCCTGGCCGAGGTGCTCGAGACGACCTTCGAACCGAGGACGACGCGCCGCCTGCTGCGCGACGCCTTCATCGTCGGGGCCGCCAACCCGAAGACCGTGGTCTTTTTCGCGGCCATCCTCCCCGAGTTCGTCGACCGGACGGCGGGCGACGTGCCCATCCAGATGCTCGTGCTCGGCGCGATCTTCATCGCCATGGCGCTCGTCTCGGACGGCGTCTGGGCGATCGCCGCAGGAGGGATCCGCCAGTGGCTCACGCGCACGCCGCGCCGGCTCGAGGCCGTCGGCGGGTTGAGCGGCCTTGCGATCATCGCCATCGGCGTGCGGCTCGCTCTCGTCGGTCGCAACAGCTGAGGGGCGGGGTACGGCGCGCCCGGCGCCGGTTGCCCTGAATCGGGCCCGACAACCGGGTGGCGCCCGCCAGTCAGCCGGCTCCCGGCGCCACCTCCTCGATCAGGTCCGGGCCGTTGTTGCGCACGTTCCCGACCCGCGGGCCGACGGCGCGCACGGCGAGCGTCCCGGGGGACGCCGGACGCAGCAGCGCCTCGAGCTCGTCGCGGGCCGCGACGGACGGGTCGAGCCACGCTTCGAGCGCGTCGTGCTCGAGGACGACTGGCATACGGTCGTGGATCGGCGAGACTTCGTCGTTCGCGGCCGTCGTGATGATCGTGCAGCTGTGGACCCAGGCGCTGTCGTCGTCGGCCGTTGCCGGGTCATGCCAGGACTCCCACAGTCCGGCGAAGGCCATCGGCGCGCGGTCCGACCGGCTGAGGAAGTACGGCTGCCGGCGAGCGCCGGGGCCACGGCGCCACTCGTAGAACCCGTCCGCGACGACGACGAGCCGCCGACTCTTGAACGCCCCCCGGAACGACGGCTTCACGGCGACCGTCTCGGACCGCGCGTTGAAGAGCCGGTTGCCGATGGCCGGATCCTTCGCCCAGGAGGGGATCAGCCCCCAGCGGTAGGCGTCAAGGACTCGACCGCCGTCGGCGTCGGGCGCGAGGCACACGACGGTCTTGGTCGGCGCGATGTTGTAGCTGGCCGCCCAATCACCGACGAGCCCCGCGGCGCGCCGCGCCTCGAAGAAGCTCGCCAATTCGTCGATCGGCGTCGCGAGGACGTAACGGCCGCACACCTACTTGTGAACGGACGATGGGGCTGCGCTAGCGGCGGGCGTGACGCAGCACCATCCTCGCGACGAAGAACACGAGCGCGAAGACGACGATGAGCTTCACGAAGAACCACAGCAGCCCGACGATGAAGTGCAACGCGGCGAAAGCGATGACGACCGCCACCACGAGCGTTCCCACTACGACGAAGGAGTGGACGGGGCGGATGCCCGTCGACCCGCTTTGTGGCTGGATCATCGGCCGTTCCCTTTCGTCGGCAGGCACCGACACGTGAGCCGCGCGACACCCGCTCGAAGTTGAGTTTAGCGGGACCGGCTCGCGCCGCCGCATCGGGGTCGCGGGCCGGGATTCCCCGGGGAACCGGGTCGCAACAGGAACGTGACCGGCGCCACGTGTCGGTTACGCGCCACCCGCGGCCCATGGGCCCCGCGGTGCGCCGGCACACCGGAACTAGCATCGTCTCGTGGGCTTTGTGACGGGCGATCCCGCCTGTTCGATGTCGCCCCGGGGGTGAGATTGATGAGCAGTCCCAATTCGAGAGGTGGTCGCACCCGTTCGCGCCTCGCGCTCGGGTCGCTCGTGGCCATCGGGGCCATCGCGATCGGCATCGCCGTGCCGTGCGCCGTCGGAGCGTCGACCGGCTCGATCAGCGCGGCGACGGGGACCAAGACGATCGAAACGATCAAGACGAACTGGACGACGTTCTTCAAGGGCACGACCCCAGCGGCGAAAAAGGAGACGCTGCTCCAGGATGGTTCGAAGTTCGCGGCCTTCCTGAAAGAGCAGGCGAAGAGCGCAGCGGCGCTCTCGACGTCCGTCAAGGTCACCAAGGTCACGGTGACGTCGAAGACCTCGGCGCGCGTCACCTACACGATCTACCTCGGCTCGACGGCGGCTGAACCGAACGCCTCGGGCACGGCGGTTTTGCAGGACAAGGTCTGGAAAGTGAGCGACACGAGCTTCTGCGCGCTCGTGAGCCTCGAGGGCGCGGCACCGAAGGCCTGTTCGTAGGCCGACTTCACGACCTTCGCGTTTCCGGGCGGTGCCCTCCGGTCCCGGGCACGCGTCAGCGCGCTAGGCCCCGGTCGCCTCGATCCCTCACGAGCCCTGGAAGCTCTCCCCGGGCGCGAGGACGATGATGTCGACCCCGGAGCGCAGCGCGTCCGGGGGACAGGTCATCGGCTCGATCGCGACGGCGGCCCGGCGGTCGTCAGGGTCGAGCGCGTCCGCCGTGCAGCACTGAATGTGCGCGAAGACCGTCGCGCGCGTGGCTCCGGCGGAGATGGCGTGCTGTTCGCCAGAGGCACGCGGTACCGCAAGTAGTGTACCGGTGGCCCCGGTAAGGCCGGAGTGAAAAGCCTTTCCGGCTCCGAGGAGCTCGCGTGCGCATTCTCGTGACGAACGACGACGGTGTTTTCGCGCCCGGCATCGGCGCGCTCACGGCCGCGCTCGTGGACTCGGGTCACGACGTGACCGTCGTCGCGCCGCTCGAAGACCACAGCGGGTCCAGCGCCGCGACCGGGCTCCAACTGCAACGCTCCGTCGGCACGCTCCGATTCGAGGCCGTCGAACTTCCGGCCGTGCCCGGTGTGCCCGCCATCGGCGTCGCCGCGCTCCCGTCGGTCTGCGTCTCGCTCGCCCTCGCGGGCACGTTCGGGCCCCCCGCGGACCTCGTCGTATCGGGCATCAACCGGGGCCGCAACACCGGTCGATTCGTCCTGCACTCCGGAACGGTCGGCGCCGCGCTCACCGCGGCCCAGCTCGGGCGGTCGGCCATCGCGGTCGGGCTGCAGGCGAAGGTCGCCGCGCCCGTGCACTACGCGACCGCAGCTGCCCTGGCGGTGGCGCTCGTCGATCCGCTCGTCGCCATGCGCGCCGGCACGGTGCTCAACTGCAACGTCCCGGACGTCGCCCTCGACCGGCTGCGCGGTGTCCGGCGTGCCGAGCTGAGCGGGGCTGACGTCCTCCACGTCGTGAGCGTCCGCTCCGACCACGTCCGTGTCACGTTCGGGTTCGCGGGCCGGCCGACGGACCCCGACGACGACTGGGCGCTCGGCGCCGAGGGCTTCGCGACGGTGACGGCGCTTACCTACCCAGCGGCGGACTCCGACCCGGCGGTCCGGTCCGCCGTCGAGGGGGCCTCGGCGGAGCTCGATGCCCGCTTCGCCCACCCACGCCCAGGCCGGGCGGATCCCGCGCCGGGCAACCCCGGGGACGCTTGATCGCTGCCACAGAGCCCGCCGCACCCCTTGTGAGCTGTAAGGGGTTGCGATTCACCAACAACCGGGTGACAGACGGGTAAACTACATTTGAATAATTTTCCGGTCGGTCTTATGGCACGCGAGTCCCCGGATGACCGGCGGCCGGTGAGGGCACCGAAAAGCCCCGCCTCGCCGTTGACCTTGTGCCGCCCGGCCAGGAACCGTCCAGTTCGGACAGCAAGGAGCAGCCACAGCAAACAGCCAAGGGCGTATTCCGTCTGCACCTCGCCTGGGCGCCCTGCGCGTCCTGACCCGTTTGCCCTGCCGGCACCGGGCCGCGAGACGGATGCAACAAGACGGTTCGCCCGCATCTCGACCCACCTGGACCACGTGGAACGTCCCCTAATCCAAGGAGGCCTTCGATGCGACGACACTCTTCGCTCGCGGTCACTTCCGCCATCGTCCTCATCGGTGGCGCGGGCGTGCTCGGCGACGGCGCTTTCAGCTCGCGTGCCTCGGCGATCACCAACCACCTGCAACCCGTCCGCGCCACCCCACATGCACTCCGCAACGCCAAGGTTCGCAAGGCAGCGATCCGACCCTCCGGCCTGCTACGCTCCAATCTCGCCCGGAACCGGCCCTTCGCCGATCTGCTCGTCGCGGATCACGCCGTGCTCGGCAGGACGGACGCCGTGCGCCGGCGCTTCGTGCGTTCCCGGGCCGTGGCGACCCCGGCGAAGTGGCTGGCGCTGCGCAATTGCGAGTCGGGCGACGACTACGCCGATGACACCGGCAACGGCTACTACGGCGCCTACCAGTTCGCCCTCGGCACGTGGTGGTCGCTCGGCTACAGCGGGCTCCCGAACGAGGCCCCGGCCGCGGTCCAGGACCGTGCCGCGGTCCGCCTGCAGCACGTCTCCGGCTGGTCGGCCTGGCCGGTCTGCTCGGCCGAGGTCGGCCTGTAGGAGCCAAAGCGGTCCTTGCGGGCGGACAGTCGGTACTGTTCTGGGAACCAGCCCTGGCCGTCTCGGGCTCGAACCGGAGGGGGTGCGCCGTGGCGCTCGTCGATCCGCAGTCCAGTGACGGCGTCGCCCTGACCTTCGACGACGTCCTGCTCGTCCCCCAGGAATCCGACGTCCTGCCCCACGAGGTCGACACGACGGCGCGCCTGTGCAAAGGGCTCGAGCTCAACATCCCGCTCGTCTCGGCGGCGATGGACTCCGTCACCGAGGCCCGGCTGGCGATCGCGCTGGCGCGCCTCGGCGGACTGGGGGTCATCCACCGCAACATGGCCGGTGAGCGCCAGGCCGAGGAGGTCGACCGCGTCAAGCGCTCCGAGGCGGGCATGGTGCTCAACCCGATCAAGATCGGCCCGGACCGCCCCGTTTCCGAGGCTCTCGAGCTGATGAGCCGCTTCCACATCTCGGGGATCCCCGTCGTCGATCCCGACGACCACCTGCTCGGGATCGTGACGAACCGCGACCTGCGTTTCCTTGAGGACTCGACGGTCCTCGTCTCGCTGATGATGACCTCCACGGGCCTCGTCACGGCGCCGGTCGGGACCGACCTCGCCGGGGCGCGCCGCATCCTCGGCGCGGCCAAGGTCGAGAAGCTCCCGATCGTCGACGCCGAGAACCGGCTGCGCGGGCTCATCACGGTGAAGGACATCACGAAGCAGGCGGCCTTCCCCCAGGCCTGCAAGGACGCCGACGGGCGGTTGCGGGTCGCCGCGGCGATCGGCGTGGGAGCCGAGGGATATTCCCGGGCCAAGATTCTGATCGACGCCGAGGTCGACGTCATCTGCGTCGACACCGCCCACGGCCACGCCCGCCGGGTGATCGAGACGGTCGCCGAGCTACGGAGCAATTGGCCCGGTGGCGTGATCATCGCCGGCAACGTCGGCACCGCCGCGGCGACGAAGGCGCTCGCCGAAGCCGGCGCCGACGTCGTGAAGGTCGGACTCGGGCCCGGGGCGATCTGCACGACGCGGGTGGTGACCGGGGTCGGCATCCCGCAATGGACGGCGATCCACGAGTGCGCCGCCGAGGCGGACCGGCTCGGCGTCGGGGTCCTCGCCGACGGGGGCGTGCGCTTCTCGGGCGACATCGCCAAGGCCATCGGCGCCGGGGCGCACGCCGTGATGATCGGCGGGCTGTTCGCCGGCGTCGAGGAGAGCCCCGGCGAGACGACGATGATCGGGAACCGGCCGATGAAGCACTACCGGGGAATGGGGAGCCTCTCGGCGATGGCGACCCGCTCGTACTCGAAGGACCGCTACTCCCAGGAGACGGTCGTCGACCCGGACAAGGTCGTGCCCGAAGGCGTCGAGGGCTACGTGCCGTTCCGGGGCCCGCTCACCGGGGTCGTCCACCAGCTCGTCGGGGGTCTGCGCCAGGCGATGGGTTACTGCGGGACGCGCACGATCGCCGAGCTGCGTACGAAGGCGCGCTTCATCCGCGTCAGCCCCGAGGCCCACCGCGAAAGCCACCCCCACGATCTGTCCGGCGTGCGCGACGCGCCGAACTACCTCACGAGCGACACCTGACCGGGGAGCAGACCGGCTAGAGCCGGAGCGGCCGGATCGGCGCGACGAGGTTGGCGGGATCGCTCCAGTCGACCCCGGGAACGTCGACGAAGAGCTCGACCTCGTTCCCGTCGGGATCCCGGATGTAAACGCTGTGGGTGACCGTGTGGTCGGAGGCCCCGGTGACCTCGGACCCGGCCGCCTCGACCCTGGCGAGCGCGGCGCGCAGCCCGTCGTCGGAGTCCCCGACTTTCAGCCCGAAGTGGTAGAGCCCCGCATGCCGGCCGGTGAGGGGACCGGGCGCGTCCGGGCCGACCTCGATGAGCAAAAGCTCGTGATGGGTGCGGCCACCGGAAAAGACGGCGACCGGGAACGAACGCGGTGCGTCGGCGTCGCCGCCCGGGCCGACGACCTCGTGCCAGCCGAGCACGTCGCGGTAGAAGCCGGCAGAGCGCTCGAGGTCGTGCACGTAGAGAACGAGATGCCCGAGTTCCTTAACCGCCATCGATCCTCCCCCCGATCGCCGCAGCCGAGGCTAGCGGTGCCGCCCGACCCCACAGCGCTGCCGATTCTCGCCAGGCGTTGTGGCCCAGTGCCGATCGAAGAGAACCGCGAACCGCCCGTCAGGAACTCAGTGACGAAAGCGCGATGGCCTTCTTCGGCGCTTTCGGCAACGTGAAGCTGTTCCAGCCGCTGAACGTCAGGCTGCCGCCGCCGCTGCCCAGTTTGGAGTCGACGATCGGGTACGGCGTGCCCGAGGCAGCGATCCAGAACACGGATCCGTCCGAGCACTTGACGCCCACGGCGGCGTGCCCGTCGACCTTCTTGTGCCCGACGATCGACAAACCGGCGGTCTCTTTCAGGCTGGTAGCGAGCGGCGCGATCTCAAAGCTCGTGCCAAATCCGTTAGAACCCGAATTCGGGAAACTGATCCAGTCCGGGGCGATGCTCTTGGCCAGGGTGGCCGGAAAAGAACCTTCTTTCTGCCAGTACACCGCCGACGCCTGAAAATAGTCCGTGCCATTGACGACCGTGACGTGCACGAGTTGACCGCCGATCGTGAGGCTGCCCTCCACATCGCCGTTCGAGAAGAGCTCGAAATCCACGGCCGTGGAACCACTGGAGGTCGAGATCGTCCCGGACATCCGCAGCGATCTCGCCGAGGCGAGCGCCTTCGCGGCAGCCTGCACCAGCTGTTTCGCCGACTCACCACGAGATGTCACAGCACCGGCACTCGTAGCCGTGGCCGAGAGTGCCCCCAGGACAATGAGAAGAGCTGACAGTCGACGAATCATCGGGTCCCCCGTCTCTGCAGTGATATCGCCGCCACGTGGTCCAATCGGGACACTATTCGACCTCGGCTTGGTCTGCTCGTGAGGGAACCGAACGCGGTGCCTCTGCCAACGTGAAGGCCCAGTCGATCGAGAGGGGGGTTTCGTCGGGAAACCGACATCACCGATCTCCGGCCGAGGACCGCGTCCGTGGGCAAAAGGCGGGCGTCGATGGTCTGAGTGCTCGCCGCCTACCGGACGCGCCGGTGGCCGGGGAGGATCCCCCTCAGTCAGGCTCGTGCGCAGCAGAATCGTCCCAGAAAGGGCATCCCGGTAACGGAAAGGGGCCCGAGAAACTGGCGGTGGCCAGGTGCCCACCCCCTCAACGGGCGTGTGGTGCCGACCAGAACCGAAGGAAAGGGACCACCATGTCGGTATTGCACGCCATCGGTAACTGGCTGTACTGGTTCTTTGGCATCGGCGGCGGCGGTCCCCACTACGGCTTCTGGTCGGGCGCGGGCTCCGACATCGGAGAAATCACGCTCGTTGGCGCGCTCCTCGTCGCCCTGAAACATGTCAACTGCCACGACACGGGCTGTTGGCGGATCGGCCTGCACAAGGTGGAAGGCACACCCTACAAGGCCTGCCACAAGCACCACCCCGTCTTGGCGAAGCAGCCGCACATCACCGCGGAGATCATGGCGAAGGCACACGAGGAGTATCAGGCTCAACGTCGCGCGGATTCGGACAGGATCCACGAAATCCACCAGCACATCACGGCGTCGGCGAGCGACGCCGGAAGCTCTTCGCCAGCGAGTAAGTGAGACACACCGCAACCCAGTCGATCGGGTGAACCGTTCGTAGCTGGCACGCGATCCGAAACTGGCCCCGACAGAATGCTTGACGCCCACGACGACGGCGTCCCCCTCTATCCTCAGGCGTTTGCCCGCGGACTTAAGGCACAGGACGAAGTGACCGATGTGAGAGCTGGGCATACCGGCGGGAGAATGCCCGAGCACTCGGCCAGACGGTAGCGGTGGAGTACCTTGCTGACCGCGTTCGTTGGTGTTGGGCTCGGCTTGTCGGCGTGCGGGGGCGGGTCGGCGTCCCCCGGCGTCGCGAGCTCCGGGTCGAGCCCGACGACGACCGCCGCGTCGGCCGGGTCGACGGGGGGTTCCTCGCCTTCTGAGGGCGTCACCTCGAAGATGCTGGAGTTCACGCAGTGCATGCGCGCCCACGGGGTCAGCGACTACCCCAATCCGCTCGTCCCCGGCAGCGCCCCCCCCCGGGTGGCGTCAACCGCTACCTCGGCCACGGCTTCAACCCCAACTCGCCGACCTGCCAAGCCGCCTCCGCGGTCTGCCGGAAATACGCAGTCGCCCGGAAGGTGACTCCTGCCGTAGCGACCAAGTTCCAGGCCGAGCAGCTCATTTACGCCCGGTGCATGCGCACCCACGGAGAGCCCGGCTTCCCCGACCCCAGCGCCACGGGCGGGTTCACGATCCCGAACTCGGTCGCTGAGAACAGCTCGACCTTCCAGGCCGCCGAGCGTGCGTGAAGGACTTGCTGCCCGCTGGCCCGCCGGCATCGGTGGGAGCTGAAGCAGGGAAAAGACCGCCGAGCGAGCCAGCTGAGGTCGAATCGCGGCCCGGACTCAGCCGGCCGCGGCCGCCACCGCATCGGCGACGAGCAGCTCGTGGAAGCGGTGGTCGCCGACGAGCTCAGGATGGAACGCGGTGACGGTCACACGCCCCTCGCGGCAGGCGACGGGATGCACGCCGTCGCCGGACATCGAGATGCTCGCCAGGACCGCGACCCCCGGTCCGACCGCTTCGACGACCGGGGCGCGGATGAACACGGCGTGCATGCGCCCACCGGCGACGCCGTCGAGCTCGAGGTCCTCCTCGAACGAGGCGACCTGGCGGCCGAACGCGTTCCGGCGCACCGCGAGGTCGATGGCGCCGAAGCTCCACTGGTCGGGCCGGCCGTCGAGCACCGTGGCGGCGAGCAGGATCATCCCGGCGCACGTGCCGAGGACGGGCATCCCCGCCGCGAGCCGCGCGGCGATCGGCGACCGCAGGCCGGCCGCCTCGATGAGCAGCTGGAGCGTCGTCGACTCCCCGCCCGGGAGCACGAGCGCGCCGATGCGGGCGAGATCGGCGGGCAGCCGGACCTCGACGACCCCGACGCCGAGGGCGCACAACGCGCCGGCGTGCTCGGAGACGTCGCCCTGGAGCGCGAGCACCCCGATCGCCGGGGCGTGGGCGACAGCGCGGCCCTGGGCCGCGGCGCTCGGTTCCCTCACCATCTCACCAGCCGCGATCGGCAAGCCTCGTCTCGAGGGTCGCGATCTCGGCGCCCTTCATCGGCGTGCCAAGGCCCCGCGACACCTTGGCGAGAATCTCGGGGTCGGCGAAGTGCGCCGTCGCCTCGACGATCGCCCGGGCACGGACGGCGGGGTCCTCGCTCTTGAAGATCCCGGAACCGACGAAGACCGCCTCGGCGCCGAGCTGCATGACGAGCGCCGCGTCCGCCGGGGTGGCGATCCCGCCCGCGCAGAAAAGCGGCACGGGGAGCCGGCCCGTCCCGGCGATCTCCTCGACGAGCCCGACCGGAGCCTGGAGGTGCTTCGCCCACCCGTAGCGCTCGGTGGGGTCGCAGCCGGCGATGGCGCGGATGTCACCGAGGATCGAACGGAGGTGCCGCACGGCCTCGACGATGTTCCCGGTCCCGGCCTCCCCCTTCGAGCGGATCATCGCCGCGCCCTCCGAGATGCGCCGCAGCGCCTCGCCGAGGTTCGTCGCGCCGCAGACGAACGGGACCTCGAAGGCCCACTTGTCGATGTGGTACGCCTCGTCGGCCGGGGTGAGGACCTCGCTCTCGTCGATGTAGTCGACCTCGAGCGCCGCGAGGATCTGCGCCTCGGCGAAGTGCCCGATGCGCGCCTTGGCCATGACGGGGATCGTCACCGCCGCCTTGATCGCCTCGATGAGGGCCGGGTCGCTCATGCGCGCGACGCCACCGTCCCGGCGGATGTCGGCCGGGACGCGCTCGAGCGCCATCACGGCGACAGCCCCGGCGTCCTCGGCGATCTTCGCGTGCTCGGGGGTCACGACGTCCATGATCACGCCGCCCCGCAGCATCTCGGCGAGGCCGCGCTTCACCCGGTCCGTCCCCGTCACGTGCTCCGCAGCGTTGCCTCTCGTCCCGCGCTTGCTCGCCATGCCCTGAATCTAATCGGTCGGCCGACGCCACCCGAAGGCGCCCCGACCCCGGCCGAAAGACGCGTCACGCCGCCTCCAGCGCCGACGCCGCGAGCAGCGGGTCGGTTTGGCGCCGGCCCGGCAGAAGGTGCGCGAGCAGCGCGCCGGCGGCGGCGGCGACGATGCCGACGCGCAGCGCCGGCATAAGCCCGGTGACGTAGCTCGCGCCGCTCGCGTAGCTCCCGAAGCTCGCGAACACGGCGCCCAGAACGGAGATCCCGAGCACACCGCCGAGCTCGCGCAGGGCGTTGTTGGTGCCTGAGGCGACGCCCTCGGCGACACGGGGCACCGCGCCGAGGACGACGGAGGCGACCGGGACGAAAAAGAGCGACATCCCGACGCCCGACAGGACGAAGGCCGGGATGAAGTCCGTGTACGGCGTCGTCGGCGTGAGCACGACGGCGATCCATCCGAGCCCGACCGCCTGCAGGGCGAGCCCCGTCGCGATGAGCGCGCGCCCACCGAGCCGCTCGACGAGCAGTCCCGCGGCCGGCGCGACGACGACGGGCATCGCCGTCCACGGCAGCGTCCGGATCCCCGCGGAGAGCGGCGAGTAGTGCTGGACCGTCTGGAGGAATTGGGCGAGGAAGAAGATCGACCCGAACATCCCGAAGCTCATGAACACCGAGACGCCGTTCACGACCGAGAAGCCCCGCAGCCGGAACAGCCGGAGCGGCAGCATCGGGTGGGCGGAACGGTGCTCGGCGGCAAAGAACCCGGCGAGCGCCACGGCTCCGGCGGCGAAGCCGGCGAGCACCTCGTCGCTCCCCCAGCCGAGCGCACCCCCCCGGACGAGGCCGAACACGACCCCGAAAAGACCCGCGCTCGCCAGGACGACGCCGGCGACATCAAGCGGCCGGCGGTCGCCAAAGGACTCGGCGAGGCGGAACCTGGCGAGCGGGACGAGCGCGATCCCGATCGGGACGTTGATCCAAAAGATCCACTGCCACGACAATCCCTGGACGACAGCGCCACCGACGAGCGGCCCGACGGCGACGGCGAGCCCGCCGAGCGCACCCCAGATGCCGAGGGCGACGTTGCGGCGCGCCGCGGGCACCCCGGCCGACAGCAGCGTGAGCGAGAGCGGCACGATGAGCGCGCCCCCGGCTCCCTGGAAGGCGCGGGCCGCGACGAGCGCGTCGATGTTCGGCGCGAGCGCGGCCGCGGCGGACGAGACGGTGAAGAGCGCGAGCCCGACGACGAACATCCGGCGCCGGCCGAAGCGGTCACCGAGCGCGGCGCCCGTGAGCAGCAACACGGCGAAGCTCAGCGTGAACGCGTTGACCGTCCACTCGAGGCCGGCGAGACCGGTTCCGAGGCTGCGACGGATCACCGGCAGCGCCGTCGTGACGACGAGATTGTCGAGCGCCGCCATGAACTGCGCCACGCCGGTGACGAGGATCGCCCAGAAAACGGTCGAACGGGGCCGGCGGGCGGATCCGGCGTTCCGGGCTCGTGCTGCGACACGGGCGGTCACACTTCGCTCCTTTGCCTATCTTGGTATTGAGTAGTTACTAGTTACTGAATGCACAACGAAACCCGGGGAGGCGGTATCGCTTAGTCGGCTGCCGGCGGCGCGGCGGCGCGGCGGGCGAAGAACGGGCCGTGCAGGGCCTTCACGAACGGGTCGTCTTGGAGGTCGCACCAGAGCTCCTCGACACCGGCCAGTTCGAGCGCGGCGACAAGGTTGCAGAGCATCCCCTGGGCGAAGAACTCCCGCATCGCCGCCGGCCCGAGTCCGGTGCGATCGGCGACGTAGCGGACGATGTTCGCGAACTGCTCCGACACGAACGCGCGGATCTCCGGGTCGCCCGACGCCGCGTAGCCCTGCAGTTGGATGAGGAGCAGGTCGTGGTTCGTGACGAGAGCGGGGTAGCTCCGGCCCATCGCCTCGATCGCCTCGGCGCCTTCGAGACCCTCGCTCGCCTGCCGGAACGACCGGATGATCGCCGCGCAGCCGAGCGCGACGGTCTCTAAGAAGAGCTCCTTTTTCGTCCCGAACAGGCGGAACAGATACGGCTGGGAGATCCCCGCCGCGGCGGCGATCTCCTCGGTCGACGCCCCGGCGATGCCGTCGCGGGCGAAGACCTTCAGTGCGGACTGGAGGACGGCGGCCCGCCGTTCGTCGGCGGTCATCCGCAGCCCGCTGCGCTTCGGGACCGGCGTCGCAAGGCCCGGGTCGGCGGTCACGTCAACGACGTTAGTAACCACTCACAATCATGTCAACCCTTCCCGGGCGTCCCGGCGTCGGGACCTCACAGGGCCTCGAGCACCGCCTCGGCGCCGCTCACCGAGAGCCCGGGCCCGGGCTCGATGCCGAGATAGGTGACGACGCCGTCGTCGACGACGGCGGCGTAGCGCTGCGAGCGCACGCCGAGCCCGCTCGCCGACAGGTCCACGTCGAGCCCGAGCGCCCGGGTGAACTCGCCGTTGCCGTCGGCGAGCATGAGCACCTTGTCACCGACCCGGCGGTAGGAGCCCCAGGCGTCCATCACCCAGGCGTCGTTCACCGAGACGCAGGCGATGACGTCGACCCCCTTCGCCTTCATCTCCTCGGCGCGCATGACGAATCCCGGCAGGTGGAAGTCGGTGCACGTCGGCGTGAACGCGCCCGGCAACCCGAAGACGACAACCCGCCCGTGCCCCAGCACGTCCGCGCTGCGGACCGGCTGCGGCCCGTTCGACTCCATCGTGCGCAGCTCGACATCGGGGATGCGCTGCCCCACAGCGATCGTCAAGTCCGTGCTCCTCCCTCGTCGGCCGACCACTTCCTCGGAACGTGCCCGCGATCCACCATAGGCAAACGACGCGGCGATGTTCCCCGCCGATCTCCAGTTAACCACGAATATCAGGTTGACTGGACATCAGGTATCAAGTACACCTGATATTGGGAGTTCGGGGGGCCGGTTGCTCGCGACGTTCGTCATCTTCCTGCGCGAAGGCACCGAGGCCAGCATCATCGTCGCGATCCTGCTTTCCTACCTCGACCGCACGGGCCAGCGCCGCCACTTCCGCGACATCTTCGTCGGCGTCGGCCTCGCCGTCGGGCTCGCCACCGCCGGCGGGTTCGCCGCCTACTACACGGTCCACTCCTACAGCGGATCGCGGGTCCAGACGATCTTCGAGACGGCAACCTACGCCCTCGCCGTCGTCGTGCTCACCTACATGACGTTCTGGATGCGCTCGCATGCCCGTTCGATGTCCCGCGACCTCGCCGCCCGCGCCGACCGGGCGCTCGGGCGGCGCGAGCGATACGGCCTTGGACTCCTCGCCTTCCAGGCGGTGGGCCGGGAGGGCCTCGAGACGGCGGTCTTCACGCTGGCGATCGTCTTCGCCGCCGGCGCCCGCGGCACGCTTGTGGGGGCGGTCGCCGGGCTCGTCTGCGCGCTCGGCTTCTCCTTCGCCGTCTACCGGCTCGGCCGGAGGGTCAACCTCGGGATCTTTTTCACCGTCGTCGGCACCCTGCTCATGGTCTTCGCCGCCGGCCTCGTCGCCGACATCGTCGAGAACCTCCAGCAGCTCGGCTGGGTCCACATCCTTTCGGGCCACCTGTGGGACACGAGCCGGCAGCTGGCGGAGGGCTCCTCGATCGGCGACGTGTTCCACTCCCTCGTCGGCTACGCCGACCAGCCGACGGCGCTCCAGCTCATCGCCTACCTCGCCTACGCCGCGACCGCCGTCACCGTCTTCGTCGCCCTCAGCCGGCGCGACGCCCGGGCCCGACGCGCCGGCCGGGGCGGCACGGGCCCCCGGGCGACGAACAAGGCCTCCTAGTCGGTTGCACCCGGCGGGGGTGCCGTGCAGAATGTCGCCGCTGCACGAATTGCGTAGCACCCGAGGTAGCCGCCGGCGACGTTGAGCCGGCGGCCAAAAAGGGAAGCCGGTGGGAGTCCGGCACGGTCGCGCCACTGTGACCGGGGAGCGAACCCGAGCGACGCCACTGGGACGCCGGTCCTGGGAAGGCACGGGGAAGCGTTGATCCGGGAGTCAGGAGACCTGCCTCGGGAGGAGATGTCGAGCCTCGCGTCAAGGTTGGCGGCTGCACGGTGCAGCGCCCCCGGGGACATCCCGGGGGTGTCCCCGCTCCGAGGGTGAGGCCGACCGACAGGCCGCGCGCTCGGCCAGGAGGAGCGGGATGTGAACACGTTCGAACGTTTTGGGGGGTGGCGCGCGCCGCGATCCGGGGTGCGGACGGGCCGGGCAACGTGGCCGAGGGGCCTTCTCGTCGCCGGCGCCGCCGCTGCGGTCCTCGCGTCGGCGCTCACCGGATCGGCCGCCCAGGCCGCGAACCACCCGGACCGCGCGACGCGCCGCGCCAGCGCGGCCACGATCGGAGCGACAAAGAAGCCACCGGACCGGATCATCTCACTCTCGCCGACCGCGACCGAGATGCTCTTCGCGATCGGCGCCGGCCGCCAGGTGGTCGCGGTCGACGAGGACTCCGACTACCCCTCTGACGCCCCGCGCACGAAGCTCTCGGGCCTCGAGCCGAACATCGAGGCGATCGCGCGCTACAACCCCGATCTCGTCGTCGTCTCCTACGACCCCGAGGGGTTCGTGAAGTCGCTCGCCGCGCTCGGCGTGCCCGTCCTCCTCGAACCGGCCGCAACGAACCTTGCCGGCACCTACGCCCAGATCGAGGCGCTCGGGAGGGCCACCGGCCACGCGGGCCAGGCGGCCGCGCTCGTGCGACGCATGCGCGCCGAGATCGCCGCGGCGATCGCCGGCGCGCCGCGCTTTTCCCCGCCGGAGACCTACTACTTCGAGCTCGAACAAGACTTCTACTCGATCACGTCGTCGACCTACGTCGGCCAGCTGCTCAAGATGTTCGGGCTGCGGGACATCGCCGACAGCGCCAAGGGCGCGTCGAGCGGCTACCCGCAGCTCTCCGACGAGTACATCGTGAGGGCCGACCCCCGGATCATCTTCCTCGCCGACACGATCTGCTGCGGTCAGTCGGCACGCACCGTCGCGGCTCGACCGGGATGGAGAAACATCGCCGCCGTGCGCGACGGGGCCGTCGTGGGGTTGAACGACGACATCGCCTCGCGTTGGGGCCCCCGGGTCGTCGTCCTCGCCCGGGACATCGAAGCCGCGCTGTGGCGGATCAAGCGGCAGCGCGGCGCCTGACCCGACGGACGGGCGGGCCGGCGCCGGCACTGGCGCGGGCCCGCCTCGGCCCGTGGTTCCTCGTCGGCGCCTGCCTGGTGCTCGCCGGCGCGGCCGTCGTGTCCGTGCTCATCGGGCCGGCGGACCTGTCGCCCGGGACGGTGCTGTCGGTGCTCGTCTCGAAGCTGCCCCTCGGCTACCACAGCCACGTCTCGGCGCTCGACTCGGGGATCGTCTGGCAGATCCGCGCCCCCCGCGTCGTGCTCGGCGCCCTCGTCGGCGCGACCCTCGCCATGGCGGGGGCCTCCTACCAGGGCGTGTTCCAGAACCCCCTCGCCGACCCCTACCTGCTCGGCGTGGCGGCCGGGGCCGGGCTCGGCGCGACGATCGCCGTCGCCGCAGCCCCCGACGCGACGTCGTGGGTGATCGACCCGGTGCCGCTCGCCGCGTTCGCCGGCGCGCTCGTCGCCGTCGCCCTCACCTACGTGCTCGGCCGCTCCGGCCAGCGCCAGCGCACGACGACGAGCCTCATCCTCGCCGGCGTCGCCGTCGGCTCGTTCTTCACGGCGATCCAGACCTACACCCAACAGCGCAACACGCCGACGCTCGAGCAGGTCTACTCCTGGATCCTCGGCGGGCTCTCCACGGCGGACTGGCAGGAGGTCGGGCTCGTCGTCCCCTACGTCGCGGTCTGCGGCGCCATCCTCCTCGCCTGCCGCCGGCTCCTCGACGTGATGGCGGTCGGCGACGAAGAGGCCGACAGCCTCGGCGTGAAGGCCGGACGCGTCCGCCTCCTCGTCGTCGTCGCCTCGACGCTCGCCACGGCGGCGGTCGTCGCGGTAAGCGGGCTCGTCGGCTTCGTCGGCATCATCGTGCCGCACACCGTCCGGCTGGTCGTCGGTCCGAGCTACCGGCGGATCCTGCCGCTTTCGATCCTCGGCGGCGCGGCGTTCCTCATCCTCACCGACCTCGTCGCCCGCACCGTCCTGTCGCCCGCCGAGGTGCCGCTCGGCGTCGTCACGGCGTTCGTCGGCGCGCCGTTCTTCCTCGTCGTCCTGCGCCAGTCGAGGCGGGCGTCGTGAAGGTCACAGCTACCGGGCTCCGCGTCGCCTACGACGGCCGCGAGGTCGTCGCGGGCGTCTCGCTCGAGGTCGACTCGGGCGGTTGGCTCTGCCTCATCGGGCCGAACGGCGGAGGCAAGACGACGCTGCTCCGCGCCCTCGGCGGTCTCGTCGCCCACCACGGCGAGGTGCGCTTCGACGACAGAGCGATCGACACGGCGAGCCGGCGCCGCCTCGCGCGGGCGGTCGCCTACGTCCCCCAGCGTCCGGTGCTGCCGGCGACGATGACGGTGACCGACTACGTGGCGCTCGGCCGGACCCCGCACATCGCCTTTTTCGGCACGGAGAGCCGGCACGACCGCACCGTCACCGCCGGGGTCATATCCCGGCTCGGCCTCGTCGGGCTCGCCGCCCGGACCCTCGGCTCGCTCTCGGGCGGCGAGGCCCAGCGCGCCGTGCTCGCCCGGGCGCTCGCCCAGGAGGCGCCGATCCTGCTCCTCGACGAGCCGACCGCGGCACTCGACGTCGGCCACGGCCAGCACGTCCTCGAGCTCGTCGACGAGTTGCGCGACGAGCACCGGCTCACCGTCGTCTCGGCGATGCACGATCTCACCCTCGCCGGCGAGTTCGCCGACCGCCTCGCGCTCCTCGCCGGCGGGCGGATCATCGCCGACGGCACGGCACGCGAGGTCCTGACGGAGGCGACGCTCGCCTGTCACTTCGGCGCCGAGCTGCGCGTCATCGACGACGGCACCGGCGGGCTCGCCGTCCTGCCGCGCCGGCGCGGGCGGCCGGGGCCGGGGACGGCCGGGGCCGCTAGGTGACCCGGATCACCTCGAGGGTGTTCGACACGACGACGTCCGAGTGCGGCGAGCCGGCGAGGACGACCACGACGTCGCCCGGCGCGGCGGCGCCCGCGGCCACCGACGCATCGACGGCCTGGCGGATGACGTCGTCGGTCGAGACCGAGTCGCCGACGATGACGGTCTCGACCCCCCAGCTGAGCGCGAGCTGACGCTGGACCCGCCGCGAGGTCGTCGCGGCGACGATGCGCATGCGCGGCCGGAACCGCGAGATCGCCCGGGCCGTGGCGCCCGACCGCGTGCAGGCGACGATGGCGACGGCGTCCATCTCGAGGGCGGCCCGCCACCCGGCCGCCGTGATCGCCGCGGTGACCCGCGCCGGCGCCACGGTGTCCCCGGCGACCTCCTGGGGGTCGAGGTGCGATCCCCACCCGAGGTAGTCGAAGTCCTCCTCGGTGCGCAGCACGATGCGGGCCATCGTCTCACAGACCCGGACGGGGAACCGGCCGATGGCGGTCTCGGCCGAGAGCATGACGGCGCTCGTGCCGTCGAGGACGGCGTTGGCGACGTCGGTCACCTCGGCCCGGGTCGGGACCGGCAGGTTGATCATCGACTCGAGCATCTGGGTCGCCGTGATGACCGGCATGCCGAGCCGGACTCCGGTGCGGATGACCTCTTTCTGGATGTGCGGAACGTCCTCGAGGGGGACGCGCACACCGAGGTCGCCGCGGGCGACCATGACGGCGTCGCTCGCGCCAAGGATCGCGTCGAGGTGCTCGACGCCGTCGGGCGTCTCGATCTTGGCGATGAGCATCGTCTTGTCGCGCCCGAGGGCGGCGCGGGCGGCCTCCATGTCGCCGGGGAAGCGGACGAAAGAGACGGCGATGTGGTCGACGCCCTCGGCGACGAGCTCGTGGATCCGCTCGATGTCCTCCGGCGTCGGCGTCGACAGCGAGATCCGGCTCGCCGGGATCGTCACCCCGGGCTGGCCCTGGACGCGTCCGCCGCTCACCACGGCGCAGACGGCGTCGTCGCCGCGGCGCCCGACGACGACGAGCGCGACGCCACCGTCGCCGATCGCGACCCGGTCACCCTCCTCGAGGTCGGCGACCGCCTCGTCGAGGGCCAGGCCGACGCGCTTCGCCGTGCTCGACGGGGCCGCCGACCCGGGGGCGAGGACGATCTCGTCCCCCGCGGCGAGCGTGACACCGCCGTCCGGGAAACGCGTGCAGCGGATCTTCGGGCCCGGGAGGTCGGCGAGCACCGCGACCTGCGGGACGAGGGCGCGGATCCGCCGGATGCGCTCGATCGCCTCGGACATCGACGAGTGGGCGAGCGGGATCCGGGCGACGTCCATCCCCGCCTTCGCCATCTGGACGAGGGTTTCGGCGGCGTCCGAAGCCGGCCCGATCGTCGCGACGATCTTCGTGCGCCGGCGCGGGACGTGGGCCACGCGCCGCGGCGGAACCGCGCGCGGCGTCGCCTTCGCGCTGCGGGCGCGCGCCGGACGGGCACGCGGGGTCGCGCCGGCGGCCGTCATGCCCCTAGCATGCCGGAGCGACACGGCGATCCGTGCGATTCGGGCGTCCCATCGCGCTCAGCTCGCCGGGCTGACCGAGCTCATGTTGAACTCGGCGACGCGCAGACCCGGCATCGCCGTGCGGTTCGCCCACTCGTGCCACTCCCGCGAGAGCGCCCGTTCGCTCCGCGTCACCTCGACCGTCTTGCCGAGCGCGTCGAGCGGGCTCTCGTTGAACCGGAAGTTGTTCACCGCACCGACGACCTCGCCGTGCTCGACGAGGTAGACGCCGTCGCGGGTGAGCCCGGTGAGCAGCAGCGTCGAGCGGTCGACCTCGCGGATGTACCACAGGCAGGTGAGGAGCAGCCCCCGCTCGGTGTGGGCGATGAGATCGTCGAGCGATCCGGCCGCCCCGGGCAGGGCGAGCAGCAGGTTGTCGGCCGGCGGGGCGAACTCGACCTGCGATCGCCGCGCCCCGGCGCGGTGATAGCGGAGGCGCTCGAGCACGCCGCCGCGGATCCAGTGCGTCTCGCCGACGCCGAGCCCGTTGTCGAAGACCGACGTGTCGGCGCCCGAGACGGGGGCGACGACGAACGGCGCGCACTCGATCCCCGGTGCCGAAGGGTCGCTCCACAGGTCGAAGGGCAGCCCCGTCAGCCGCTCACCGGCCCGGGTGCGCCCGGATCCGGCCGAGTACACCGTGCCGCCGTCCTCGGCCTCCCGGCCGCTCGCCGCGAAGTCGAGCTCCAGCACGAGGTCGGCGACGGCGTCCGGGGGGAGGATCACCTCGTACCGGCCGGGCTCGAGGTCGAACCGGCGCTGCGCCCATTCGAGCCGCCGCCGCAGCCGCTCGTCGAGGCGCTCCAGCGACACGTCGGCAAAGTCCGGCGTGCCCATGCCCGCCCACGACGACGCCGCGCCGTCCGCGGTGCGGGCGACGAGCTCGAAAGCCCCCGTCGGCTGGACGTGGCGCCGGCGCCCGCCCGCCGAGGAGCCGAGGTAGGTCGTGCGCTGCTCGTGGATCGCGAAGCCGGAGAGCACGCGGCCCTCGGCGCGCGCGGCGCGAAACGCCGGGCCGAGGTCGTCGAGCACGCCCGCGAACACGCCGAGATCGGTCGTTTCGGGCGGCTCGGCGAACGCGGCGTCCGTCCCCGCCCCCTCGAGCGGCGAGGCGTCCTCGGCGGGCTCCGAACCCTCGGCTTCCGCTTCCGAGGCGGCGACCAAGGCGGAGACCTCGACGGGGCCGGACGCCGAGGCGACGCCCGAGCGGACCCCCGACCGGTCCTCGACGAAGCTCACGACCGTCACGCGGCGGTCCCGGCGCACGCCGTTCGTCGTCGTCTGGTTGTTGGCGAAGCGCACGTTGGCGTCGCTCACCTCGTCGACGATGACGACGCACCCCGCGGCGCGCGACGCGGCGAGCGCCGCGTCGACGACGTCGGACGCCGCCAAAAGACCGGGTGACCTGCCCCCGCTCATCGTCCCGACTCCGCCCGGGTGTTCAGCACCGCGATCTGGCGGAAAAGGGCGGACGGCGTGCCGTGGCTCACCGGCGCGACCTGGCCCGGTTGGCCCTTGCCGCAGTTGAAGGCCCCGCCGAGCAGGTAGGTCGACTCGCCGCCCAACGCGGCGAGCGCCCCCCAGAAATCGGTCGTCGTCGCCTGGTAGGCGACGTCGCGCAGCTGGCCGGCGAGGTGGCCGTGCTCGATCAGAAAGAACCGCTGCCCGGTGAACTGGAAGTTGTAGCGCTGCATGTCGATCGACCAGCTCTTGTCGCCGACGACGTAGATGCCCCGGTCGACCCCGGCGACGAGTTCGTCCGTCGTCGGGCCGCTCCCCGGCGCCGGGCGAAGCGAGACGTTCGCCATGCGCTGGATCGGGATGTTGAGTGGCGAGTCGGCGAAGGCGCACCCGTTCGAGCGGGCCGCTCCGCTCAGCGCGGCGATGCGCCGGTCGAGCTGGTAGCCGACGAGGACCCCGCCCGACACGAGGTCGAACTGCTGCGCGGCAACACCCTCGTCGTCGTAGCCGATGGTGGCGAGCCCGTAGGGGGCCGTGCGGTCCCCGGTCACGTGCATGAGGTCGGACCCGTAGCGGAGGCGACCGAGCTGGTCGGGCGTCGCGAACGAGGTGCCGGCGTAGGCCGCCTCGTAACCGAGCGCCCGGTCGAGCTCGGTGGCGTGGCCCACGGACTCGTGGATCGTGAGCCACAGGTTCGTCGGGTCGATGACGAGGTCGTAGGCGCCGGGCTCGACCGAGGGCGCGTGCAGCTTCTCGGCGAGGAGCCCCGGGATCTCGGCGAGCTCGGCCCGGAAGTCCCACCCGTCCCCGTCGAGGTACTCGTAGCCCCGCCCGGCCGGTGGCGCGACGGACCGCATCGTCTCGAAACCAGACGCGTCGTCGAGGCCGAGCGCCTCGAGGCTCGGCTGGAGCCGGACGCGGCGCTGGGTCGTCGTCGTCCCGGCGAGGTTGGCGAAGTACTTGTCCTCGGCGACGCACAACAGCGAGGCGGTGACGTGGTCGACGCTTCTTGCGGCGAGCAGGTCGGCGCTCCAGGAGGCGAGGCGGGCGATCTTGTCGGAAAGGGGCACCTGCGTCGGGTTGGTCCCGTACGGGGCGGTCCACTCGGCCGAGCCGTGGTCGGGCTCCTCGGCGAGCTCGACCGCCTCCCCCCCGGCCCGCGCGGTGACCTTCGCCGCCTCGACGGCGCGCTCGACGAGACGGACAGCCGCGTCGGCGTCGATCTCGACGCTTGCCGCGAAGCCGATCGCGCCGTCCCGCACGACGCGCACCCCCATGCCGAGCGTGAGGTCGTCGACGGCGCCCTCGAGGCGCGCGTCGCGCAACATGACCGCCTGGGTCCGGATCCTCTCGATCCGCAGGTCGGCGTGACGGCACCCGAGCGCCCCGGCCTTGTCGAGCGCCGCGGACCGGACCGCGTCGAATGGCAGCGCCGCGAAGCCCCCGTCGAATGCCGCCATCAGCCCTCCTTGGAGCCGTACACCCTCGTGTCCCGAACCCGCCCGGCACTCCTCGCCGGGCACACCGGAAGCGATCGCGCCGGCCCTAGGCGATAACCCCGGGCGAGCCGTCGAGGCGCACGACCGGGAGTCCCTCGTCGTGCCAGGCGTGCATCCCGCCGGCGAGGTTCATCGAGACGTAGCCCCGCGTCGCCAGCGTCCTCGCCGCCGCGTGGGACCGACCGCCGGACCGGCAGACGACGATGACCGGCCGGTCGCTCGGCACCTCGCCAAGACGGTCGTCGAGCGCGCCGAACGGGATGTGGACGGCGCCCGCGGCGCAGCCCTGGGAGAACTCGTCCGACTCGCGCACGTCGAGGATGAAGGCACCCTCACCGAGGAGTTGCACGGCCTCGGCCGGCTCGATCTCGGGCACCTCGGGGCTTTGTCGTCGCAACTGCGGCATCGGCGCGATTCTCCTTGGCGGCAGATGACCTTAGTGCCCGCTTCCGGCGGCCCGGGTCACACCGCCGTCGTCGGTTCCTTGTCCCGAAGGGCGGAACGCGGCGGCGGCCCGGGCGAGCCGATCACCGAGACGGGCGTCGTCGGCGAGGCCGAGAACGACGCCGAGCGCCGCGGCCCAACCGTGGCAAAACAGCTCCCACCCGTCGTGGACCTCGAGACCCCTCGCCCCGGCCTGGCGACGCGCCTCGGCGAGGAAGGAGAGTTGACCGCGGTAGTTGAGCTCCCAGACGACCGCGGCTTCGGGGAAACGCACGGCGTCGGAGGTGGGCGCGCCCGGACGGTCCTTGCCCATTCCCGTCGCGTTCACGACGAGCGACCCGGGCGGGGCGGCGGCGACGAGCTCGTCCCACGGCCCCTCGCCGACGCGCACGTCGAGACGTCCCGCGAGTTGGCGGGAGAGACCGCCGGCGGCGGCCGGATCCCGGTCGGCGGCAACGAACGTGACGGCCCGGCGGGACGCGAGATGGTGCGCAAGCGCCCGGGCCGTGCCGCCCGCGCCGAGGCAGACGACCTGGCCGTCGGGGCTCGGCCAGATGCGGTCGACGACGCGCCCGACCGAGACCGGGTCGCGGGCCCAGCCCCAGAGGCCGTCGGGGGCGCGACGGATCGCGTTCACCTCGCGACAGGCGAGCGCGAGCGGGTCGAGACGGGCGAAACACAACTGCCCCGCGGAAAAGACACGCACCTTGTGGGCCGTCACGACGGCTCCCGCGACGCCCGCGTCGTCGCGCATCCGGTCGAGGAGCCGGACGAAGTCCGCGTCGTCGGCCCCCAGTCCGAGTTCCAGCGAGCGCACCCCGCACGCCGTGCCGAGCACCGACTGCCACCGGGGCCAGACGCGATGGACGAGCGACTGGCGCGTCGAGACTCCGACGAAGACGACATCGGACACCGACCGACCGTACCCGGCACCGACCGGCGGTGCGCGCCGCGCGGCGGGGGTGCCGGTGGCTCGCCGCGGCAGCCTCTAGCGTTCTCGGGCGGACCGGCAAACGGCCAGGACGGACCGAAGGGCTGGCGTGGTGGCTTTGGCACCGGTGGGCACGCTGAGGACGGCCCTCGCGACGCGGGCGCTGCGCGCCACGAGCGGGCTGTCACGCGCCCTGCGGCTCGGCAGCGGCTCGACCGTCGGCGGTCGGGTCGGGCTGCTCATCGACCCCGGCCTCCTCGGAACGCTCGGCCGCGGCCGCCAGGTCGCCCTCGTCACCGGGACGAACGGCAAGACGACGACGACACGGCTCCTCGCGGAGGCGCTCGGCGGCCCCGGGGTGGTCGCCTCGTCAGGATTCGGGGCGAACATGCCCGCGGGCCTCGTGAGCGCGCTCGCCAGCTCGCCCGCGGGCGCGCCCGCGGTCCTCGAGGTCGACGAACGGTATCTGGAGATCGCGGCGCACGTCCTCGACCCGGACGTCGTCATCCTGCTCAACCTCTCCCGCGACCAGCTCGACCGGATGAGCGAGGTCCGGATGGTGGCGGCGCGCTGGCGCCGCGCCCTCGACGGCCTCGACACGACCGTCGTGGCGAACGCCGATGACCCCCTCGTCGCCTACGCGGCCGGCCAGGCCCGCCGGGTCGTGTGGGTCGCCGCCGGCTCGCTCTGGCACGAGGACGCCTACCACTGCCCGGTGTGCGACTCCCGCATCACCTTCGAGCCCTCGTTGGCCGCGACGGCGAACGCGGCCTGGCACTGCACGTGCGGTTTCGCCCGTCCGACGCCCGCGGCGTCCGTCGTCGGAGAGGAACTCGTCCTCGCTGACGGCACGTCGCACCACATCGAGCTCTCGGTCCCGGGGCGGTTCAACCGGGCAAACGCGGCGATGGCGGCGCTCGCCGCGGGCACGCTCGGCGTCGCCGTCGGCGAGGCGCTCGCCGCGACGCGCCGCGTGACCGAGGTCGCCGGGCGTTTCGCCGTCGTCGTGCACCACGGCCGCACCGTCCGCCTCATGCTCGCCAAGAACCCAGCCGGGTGGACCGAACTCCTCGTGCTCGTCGAGGCGGACCGCCGGCCCCTCGTCATCGGCATCAACGCCCGCTCGGCCGACGGCCACGACCCGTCCTGGCTGTGGGACGTCCCGTTCGAGCGGATCGGCGACCGGTCCGTCGTCGCGACCGGGGACCGCCGCCTCGATCTCGCCGTCCGGCTCCGCCACGCCGGGGCACGTCACGTCGTCGAGGCGGATCCACTGCGGGCGGTCGAGATCGCCGGGACGGGGGAAGTCGACTACATCGGCAACTACACGGCCTTCCAGCAGATGCGGCGACGCCTCGCCCGGCATGCCCGCTCCACCGCGTCCGGCCCGCACGCCGCCACCACGCCCGCGCCGGCCCCGGCGACAAGCCCTCGCCCGGCAGCCGCGCCCCGCGTCGACGCCTCGCGGCTGCGAGTCGTCGTCGTCCACCCCGACCTGCTCGGAACGTACGGCGACTTCGGTAACGGCCGCGTGCTCGAGAACCGTGCGGCCTGGCGGGGGATTCCCGTCGAGCTCATCGCGGCGCCGTCGGACGTCGCGCTGCCGACCGGCGGAGACATTTACTGCCTCGGCGGGGGCGAGGACGGACCGCAGGTCCGCTCCGCCGAGCGCCTCGGGGACGGCGCCCTCGCGACCGCCGTCGCCGGCGGTGCGGCCGTCCTCGCCGTCTGCGCGGGATTCCAGATCATCGGGACCGTCTTCCCCGGGGCCGACGGACGCGACCACGACGGCGCCGGCCTCGTCGACGCCGCGACCGGCCGGAGCGAGGAGCGCCGCGCCGTCGGGGAGGTCGTCGCCGAACCGTGCCGGGACGAGGAGTGGCCGGTCGTGCTCCCGACGTTGAGCGGCTTCGAGAACCATCAGGCTCGCACGCGTCTCGGCCCGGGCGCGAGGCCTTTCGCGCGGGTCACGACCGGCGTCGGCAACGGTTCCGACGCCCTCGACGGAGCCGTCGCCGGGAAGGTTTTCGGCACCTACCTCCACGGGCCGGTGCTCGCCCGCAACCCGGCCCTCGCCGACCTGCTCATCGCCCTCGCGACGGGACGCCGCCTCGAGACGCTCGACGACGGGGAGGAACGGGCATTGCGCGCCGAGCGGCTGGCGCGCGTTACGAGGCGCTGGCGGCGCGATCCGCGCTAGGGCCACTCACCTTCGTCGAAGGCACGCCGCCGGGCACCGGACGCGCCGGCCGGGCCAGAGCCAAGAGGGAGAATGACTCCGGCCCGGCCGCCATGCCGAGGAGCCGTGCGACCCGGACTCCTCTGCTCAGCCGCCCGTTGCGGGCGAGTGGCGCCCGACCGTCAAGACGGGTTGCGGTTGATCCAGCTCTCGACGAGCCGAAGGTCGGCCCGGGCGAGGGCGAGGTCGAACCGCGCCCGCAGGATCTCGATCCTCGCCTGCACGAAGACCCGCTCGTTGGCGGGCCATCCGGCGGGAGTCTGCGCGAGCACGTTCACCGACACGCTCGTCATCGTCGACTGGGCGACGGTCGCCTTCGCGGTCGAGAAGGCGAAGAGCTCCTCGGCGCGGGCGTACCCCTGGTCCGCTTCGCGGGCGGTCAACGCCGCAGAGACAGTCGGGCCGTTCGCCAGGATCGTGCCGGCGTTCGAGTTGATCGTGTCCGCGGCGATGGTCAGGTGCACCTGCGGGCTCATGACGACGAAGGCCCGGTTGTCCTGGAACATCGCCTGCCGGGCGGCCTGGAGCTCGGCGAGGGTGTCAGTCGGGACGCCGGCGAGGACCGTGCTGACCTTCGACGTCTCCGTCGCCAGGCTCGCCGACAGGGTCGCGGCGTCCGACGAGGTGAGCGTGGTCGAGCTCGACACATCGGTCGTGAGCGTGTCGAGCTGGGTCTGACGGGCGGTGAGTTGCGCCTCGAGCTTCGCCTGCAGCTGCGCGAGGGACAAGGGGCCGTCGTCGTGGTGGGGTCGGCCGACGCCGCCGGGAGGAAGCCGAGCGATGCGACGGCCATCATCCCCGCGCCGACGACGAGCGGTGCGATTTTCCGGAACTTCATTGTGCACTCCTTTGCCGAATGATCCGATATCAACGAACCGCCCCATCGTGCGGCGCTCCTGTCAGCAACGATCGACGAATCCATGAACGAAGTGTGAGCGCCGCGACACGAGTTGTTACGGGCCCGGGCGCGGCGGCCCCGGCACAGCCGACCCGACTCCCGCCTACGATCAGGACAAGTGTTCGACCCCTACCTCACCAGCGAGCCATCGGACGACGTGCTCCTCGCCGCCGACGCGGCCGCGCCCGACGCGGCCGTCGCGCTGCAGATCGGCGATCTCCTCGCCGACGCGTTGCGCCGGGCGGCGGAGTCCTTCCTCGCCCATGACAACGAAGGCAGCGAGGATTCGCGCGACGCCGAGGACCTCCACGCCTCCCGTGTCGCGCTCCGCCGGATCCGATCGCTCCTGCGAACGTTCCGCGCCGTCCTCGAACCCGAATGGGCGAGCGCGGCGCGGGCCGACATGGGCTGGTTCTCGCAGCTCCTCGGGGAAGCGCGCAACCTCGACGTGCTCACGCTGCGGATCACCCTGCACACTGAGCCGGACGCCGACCCAGTGGCCCTCGAGAGCCTGTACGACGCGGTCGCCCTTCAGCGCAGCGACGTGACGTTCCGCCTGGCGAGCGCGCGGGCGATGCCCCGCTACGGGACCGTCCTCAACCAAATCGACCGGCTCGTCGACGCGAAGCCGCCGTTCACCGACGGCGCGAACGACGACCCGCGGACGGCGATCGGCCGGTATCTGCGACGACCGTGGCGCAACGTCCGGGAGGCGGCGCGCCGGTCCCACACGTCGCCGACCGAGGCGCACCTCCACACCCTGCGCATCCGGTCCAAGGAGCTCCGCTACGCCTCCGAGCTCGCCGCCGGCGTGTTCGGCCGGCGCGCGGCTCGGCTCGCCGCGACGGCAACCGCGGTCCAGGACCGCCTCGGCGACCACCGCGACGCGCTCGCCGCCGAGGCGTTCCTCACGCGGGCCGCAAACGAGCGATTCGAGTGCGCCTTCATCGCCGGCCAGCTCGTCGTCATCGAGCGGCTCGACGCGGCGCGCTCGCTGCAGGGTCTCGGCAACGACCTCGCCGTCCTGAAGCGGCGTTGGAAGGCCTTCGACCGGTCGCTGGGCGCGTAGGCGGCCGGGCGCGATTCACGACCCCGGCCCGCTCGTGGGCGCGGGGATTCGGGCGGGTCCTCCTTAGAGTGATCCTCGTGCCTTCTTCGGGCCTCGCCACACGCGATCTGGTCGTCAACGTCCTCATCACTCCGGAGGAATGGGCAGCCGAGCTCGCCAGAAGGCCCTCGACGGACTGACCGCCTCGCCGAAGCGGCTCTCCCCCACCTGGCTCTACGACGACGTCGGCAGCGCGCTCTTCGAGCGCATCACCTCGCTGCCCGAGTACTACCCGACGCGTCGGGAACGGTTGATCCTCCAGCGCCACGCCGCCGACATCGCCGGGCTGAGCGGTGCCGACACGCTCGTCGAGATCGGCTCGGGCGTCTCGGACAAGGGGCGCCTGCTGCTCGACGCGCTTTTCGCGACCGGGCACCTCGCCCGGTCCGTCCCGTTCGACATCGCCCTGCCCGCGCTCACCGGGGCCGCCCGCTCCGTCGCCTCCGCCTACGCGGGAGTCGAGGTGCACGTCGTCGCCGGCGACGAGGTGGTCGTCCACGTCAGCTGGTTCGAGGCCGACGCCTTCGCCCGCTGGGCGGGGGCGAGACTCCCGCGGGAAAGCGAGTGGGAGGCGCTCGCCCCCGAGCCCGACGAGCCGGCGGCGATCGAGAACGGTTTCTACCGAACGGTCTGGCAGTGGACCGCCAGCCCCTACGCCGCCTATCCCGGCTTTGCGCCCCCCGCCGGGGCGATCGGCGAGTACAACGGCAAGTTCATGGTCAACCAGCAGGTCCTGCGCGGGAGCTGCCGGGCGACCCCACCGGGGCACGCCCGGCGCACCTACCGCAA
>JBEKCO010000022.1:0-29148 GCA_050014835.1 Acidimicrobiales bacterium | reverse complement strand
CGGCCGGCGCAGCAGCGGGTTGTAGCTGTCGTTCAGCCCCTCGCCGACGAGGGTGAGACCGGTGACGAGGAGGATGATCGCGATCCCCGGGAACAGCCCCGTCCACCAGAAGCCGGCCTGGGCGTCGGAGATGCCCCGCGAGATGTCGTAGCCCCATTCGGCCGCGACCGACGGGTCCATGCCGATGCCGAGGAACGAGAGCCCGGCGAGCGTGAGGATGGCGTCCGCGGCGTTGAGCGAGGCGACGACCGGGACGGACTGGATGACATTGGCGAACACGTACCGGCGGATGACCGTGCGCGGCTTGGCCCCGAGCGCGCGCCCCGCCTCGACGTACGACTCCTCGCGCACCGACAGCACGCTGTTGCGCACGACGCGGAAGTACTGGGGTATGTAGACGACGGTGATGGCGATCGCCGCGGTGAAGACCCCCCCGCCGACCGAGTTCTGGAGGAGGAAGGCGATGACGATGGCGAGCAGCAGGTACGGGAAGGCGAAGATCGAGTCGTTGAATAAGACGAGTGCCCGGTCGAGCCAACCCCCGAAGTAGCCGGAGATGAGACCCATCGGCACCCCGATGGCGACGCTGAACGCGAGGGCCAGCACGACGACCTCGATCGAGGTGCGCGCGCCGAAGATGACCCGGGAGAACACGTCCTCGGAGACGACGGTCGTTCCCATCCAGTGGGCCGCCGACGGCGCGCCCTGCTGTGGGAAGCGGACGCCGTGCACCATGTACTGGTTGAACCCGTAGGGGGCGATCTGGGGCGCGAAGACGGCGAGCACGACGAAGAACGCCGTGATCGCGGCGCCGGTCCAGAAGAGCCAGCGCGGGAGCCCGCGCGCGGCGAGCAGCGGGGCGATCGCGTGATGGAGGCCCCGCATCCGCCCGGAGCGGTCGTCTTCGGCGTCGCCAAGCGACGCTTGACGGTCGACGGTGACGGGCACGGTCGTCGCCATCAGTAACGCACCCGTGGGTCGATCCAGGCGTTCAGAAGATCGATGATCAGGCTGATCGCGACGACAGCGAGCGCGAATAGCGTGATGATCCCCTGGACGGCGATGTAGTCGCGGGCCTCGAGATAGTAGATGAGCTGATTGCCGATACCCGGCCAGTTGAAGGTCTCCTCAGTGAGGACCGCGCCCGACAACAGGAGCGCAGCCTGGAGACCCGTCACCGTGATGATCGGCACGAGCGCGTTGCGGAAGGCGTGGTGGACGACGACGTCGCGCTCTTTCAGTCCGCGGGCGCGGGCTGCTTCTACGTAGTCGCCCTTCATCGTCTGGATGACGTTCACGCGCACGAGCCGGAGCACGACCCCCGAGATCACGAGTCCGAGCGTCATCGCCGGGAGGACGAGGTGGGCGAAGAGGTCTGGCAGGTCCCCCCACTGTCCGTCGATCATCGCGTCGATGATCGGGATGTTCGTGTGCGCCGTGAGGTTGGCCTGGATGATGACGCTCGCCTCGCTCGAGGTCGGCAGCCAGTTGAGGATGTGCCCGAACAGCTCCTGGGCGAGCAACCCGAGGAAAAAGACGGGGGCGGCGTAGATCACGATGCCGAAGATGCGCGCCGAGGCGTCGACCCAGGTGTCGCGCATCCTTCCGGCGAGCATGCCGAGCGGGATGCCGACCACGACGGCGACGAACATCGCCGATGCGGTGAGCTCGAGCGTGGCGGCCCCGTTCTGGGCGATGATCTGCGTGACCGGGCGGTGGTCCGTGATGGTCGTGCCGAGATTGCCGGTGAAGACCTGCCGCAGGTACTCCCAGTACTGGACGATGAGGGGCTTGTCGTAGCCCGCGGCGCGCTCCCGGGCGGCGAGCTGGGATGGCGAGAGGTGCCCGCCGAGCGCGGCGAGGATCGGGTTTCCCGGGGCGACCCGCATCAGCATGAAGACGAGCGTCAGCAGGATCAGCACCATCGGTAGCACGAGCAGGAGCCGCGTGATGAAGTAGCGGCGCAGCGAGCCCGTCGACGAGGCCAAGTTGGGTGTTCCTTCCGGTGATTGCCGGTCCGTCGGTGCCCGGGCGCGTCGCGCCCGGGCACCGACGGACTATCGGATCAAGACTTGCCGATCAGCCAGAAGCGGAAGGTGTAGGAGGCGTCGAGTGTCGACTTGACGCCGGTCACTCCGTCGCGCACCCCCGCGACCTGGCCGCCCTGCCAGATCGGGATGAGCGGCGCGTCCTCGGCAGTCAGCGTCTGGAGCTTGGCGAACGCCGCGTCCCGGACGGACTGGACCGTCGATGCTTCTTCTGCCGCGATGTCCACGTTCACCTGCTTGTTGCAGTAGTGGTTGACCATCCACTCCTCGTCGCACAGGTAGAACGGGCCCGTGTAGTCGTCGGCGTCCGGGTAGTCCGGGAACCAACCGAACAAGGACACCCCGTACTGGTTCGTCGTCCCCGCCTGGATGTAGGTGGACCACTCGGCCGTGTTCAGCGACACGTCGAACAGACCGCCGGTGTTGATCTGGCGCTGCAATTCGGTCGCGAGGTCAGCGTCCCCGTAGTGGTCGGTGTTGTACCAGAGGGTGAAACTCACCGGGGTCTTTACGCCGGCGGCCTTGAGGACGGCCTTCGCCTTCGCGACGTTCGGGGACGAACCGTAAACGTTCTCGAACGAGTTGATGTGGCCGGCGAGCGCGTCCGCGATGATCGAGTACAGAGGCTTGACCGTCCCCTTGTAGACGTTCTTCGCGATGTCGTTGCGGTTCACGAGATACGCGACCGCCTGGCGAATGGCGAGTTTCTGCGCGGTCGTCGAGCCGGGCTGGATCTTCAAGTTGAACACGATGTAGCGGATCTCGATGCCCTTGCCCTGAACGACCGTGATGCCAGAGGTCTTTTCGAGTGCGAGGATCTGCGTCGGGTTCAGCTCCCGGTAGGCGATGTCGACCGCTCCGGACGTGACGTCCGAGACGAGCGTCGTGGCAGTCTCCTCATAACGGACGATGAACTCGCTGTTTTGCAGGACGTCGTTGCCGCCGTAGTGCGGGTTCGGCTTGAACACGGCGAGTTGGTTCGGCGTGTACGACGCCATGTAGTACGGACCGGACCCGATGATCTTCCCGGCTACCGACGGTTGCAGCGACTTCAGCGAGTAGACCTTCTGGTCGACGATCGCGCCGGCACCGGTCGTGAGGACGTCCGGCCACGCCGCGTCGGCGGCCTTCAACTTGAATGTCACCTTGTCGCCGGACGCTGTGACGCTCTTCATTGGCGCGATGAGGCTCTGAGGACCGTCGGAGTTCGCGATCTTGTTGATCCGGTTGAACGAGAACGCCACATCGGCGGCCGTCACCGGGTCACCGTTCGAGAAGAACTGCTTCGGATTGACGGTGCAGACGTAGGTGGTCGCTCCCGTTCCCTGCCACGCGCACGTACCGGCGTCGGAGACGATCGTCGTCGTGCTGGGGATGTACTTCAGGAGCGTCTGGTAGACGTTGTAGATGATCGTCCAAGAAGGCAAGTCGTAGGAGCCCGCAGGGTCCAAGGACACGATGCGGTCTGTCGTTCCCAGGGTGATCGTGACGTTCGGGGGGGTGTGGTGCGCAGCGTTATTGGTCGCTGCCCCGCTTGCGCCCGCCCAGGCTGTGGCCGGAACGATCAGCGCGACTCCCACTACAACGCCCGCCAAACGGCTCATGGTCGATCGGGTCAGTCGTCGGTCTCGTGGCATCAAGCCCCCTTCGATAGAGAGATGCCCCGACAGCTGTCGGGGCTCGTTGGCTTGCTGGTAATCCCCAGGGTTGACCTGCAGCAAGCCAGCGCGTGCATGTTCGCACACACTGGCGAATCAAGCCAGACGACGGCTCGGGGGGCGCGGGACGCAGGAGCGCGATCTCGACGTGACCTGGGATTCGACCCGGCGGGTCGGACCGGGGAGGGGCGTCAACCCCCCGTCCGGGCAGATCGACCGCCCGAGCCCCCGAGCGCGCGCCTCTTCCGCCCGGGGCGACCCGCGTCAGGTGCTAGGGATGAGGGAGGAGAGGCTTAGCCGAGGCTTCCCGCGGCCGACTTTGAAGCTTCCTTCGACTTCTTCGCAGCGCGCTTTTCCTTCACGCTCCGCCCCGGCTTCTTGGTGCTCGTCTTTTTCGGTGACTTGTCCGCCATCGTCTGGTCCTTTCAAGTGGGCCGGTCGGTCTCGATTGTCGCGTAATGCTCATTCTGCCGCTTGACGCGCCGCCACCGATGGTAGGGGCTCGTCCGGGGCTGATTCACCGAAATGGGGTGCAGGGCGAGAAGCCCCCGGCTTCAGCCGTGGGGAGGAGTCAAGTTGGAGTCGTGACGGCCCAGTGACTTGTCCTTCGACACCGGGGGAGCGAGGATCGTCGCGATTAGATGACACCGCACCTCAGAGCATCCGCGGTCATTCTTGCGCGCCTCGTCGCGGCGACCGGGGCTCTCGTTGCCGTCGCGTTCTGGCCCGCGATTGCGGGCGCTGCGTTGCCCCGACCGCCCGCGACCGCTCGTCTTCCCCGTGCCTGTTCCGCGGCCGGCGTGCTCGGATCGTGGAGCACCTCGCGTCTCGCGGCTCAGACGCTGGCCGCGGGGTAGAGGAGGACGACGTCGGCTCGGTGGCCCACGAGGTCGCGATCGGCATCAGCGGGATCGTCCTGTTCGGCTCCACTGCGCCGTCCAACCTCGCCGTCCAACTCACCGCGCTCGAGTCTCACGCACCCGGAGGTGCGAAACCTCTCGTCATGACCGACGAGGAAGGGGGGCTCGTGCAGCGGATGGCGAATCTCGTCGGATCGATTCCCGCTCCGCGCACGATGGGCGCGACGATGACCCCGGCCCAGATCGAAGCCCTGGCGACGCAGGCCGGCGGGCGCATGCTCGCTGCGGGAGTGACGATGGACCTTGCGCCCGTCCTCGATGTCGACGGGGGCGTCGGGCCGACCGCCCGTGATCCTGACGGAACGCGTTCGTTCAGCGCGACGGTCAGTGTCGCGGCCGCCGACGGTCTCGCCTTCGCCGCAGGGCTCGAACGTGCCGGGGTGGTCCCGGTGGTCAAGCACTTCCCCGGTCTCGGGGGTGAGAGCCAGAACACCGACGTCGGTCCCGCCACGACGCTGCGGTGGAGCCTCCTCGAGAAGACCGGGCTCGTCCCGTTCGTCGACGCGATCGATTCGGGCGTCCCGGCAGTGATGGTCTCCAACGCGAGCATCCCCGGCCTCACCTCGCGGCCGGCGAGCCTGTCGGCGGTCGTCGAGACGTCGCTTTTGCGTCTGAGGCTGCACTTTAAGGGCCTGATCGTCACGGATGCCCTGACCGCGGAGGCGATCGTCGCGACGGGACTGACCCTGCCCCAAGCGGCGGTCGCGGCGCTGAGCGCCGGTGCCGACCTGCTCTTGTATCAAGTGTCCGGCCCGAGAACCGCCGCAACGACCAATCAGATCGTGCACGCCATCGTCCAGGCGGTCGCCACCGGCGAGCTGTCGAGGTCCCAGCTCGTCGCAGCCGTCAGCTACGTGATCGCTGCGAAGAAGGTGGACCTGTGCGCGAGAGCCTGAGCGCGAATTCGACCTGAGAGCCGAGCGCGACCCGGCTCAGTAGACCTTGGCGTAGACGAGGATCGAGCCCACCACGATCACGAGGCCAACGATCGGCACGGCGATCGCGCGCGTGGCGCGCATTGCGACCCGGATGCCGCCGACGATCACCAACAGGGCGCCGACGATTATGCCGACGATCCCCGCCACGTGGTGCTTGCTGACTGTTGCAAGGACTGTTGCGAAGGCAGCGACGGCGTGCACGGTTTCTCCCTCGACGATTGGTGCAGACCGTGTGACTGTAGCGAGCGCGACGATGTGACGCGCTGGACCCGTTTCGTGGGGTGGGGAGCCGGACCGACCGAGTGTCGGTCGTCAAACCACCACAGCGTCTTCGCGACCTGCGGCTGCCGCGGCGCGGTTCCCGCGGACGCCCGGGGGAACCCGGATTGGCGACGAGAAACGAACGGCTCTGAAGCAGCGCAGAGGAAACCTGGCACACGACGGCGTACGTGACGACCTTGCCAGGAGCTGAGGTGATCACCCCCGGAAGACGATCTGACGCGGGGGTGTCCATTGTCCCGTAGACTGCCCTTAGCACGAGGTCAAGAGGACCGCGCGCGCTGTTGAGAGAGAGAATCCGAATTGGCAAGTGGAACCGTAAAGTTTTTCAACTCCGAGAAGGGCTATGGCTTTATCTCGCGTGAGCAGGGTGACGACGTGTTCGTCCACTACTCCAGCATCCAAGGAACCGGCTATAAGTCCCTCGAGGAGGGCCAGCGCGTCGAATTCGACGTCGTTCCGGGCCGCAAAGGTGAGGAAGCCCAGAACGTACGCGTGGTCTAGGCCTTTCTGAAGGTCGTTCGAAGAGCCCGCCGGCTTGTGCCGGCGGGCTCTTCTCAATCTCAGGGCGTATTCCGCATGCGCGGCGCGGGCCGGCTCGGGCGTCGTAGCATCCGACGGACCCCGATCGAAGGAGCGGGTAGTGCACAGGTCACCTCGGGCGGCGGAGCGTCAGGCGAACCTCAGGCGGGGGAGCGCTGACGGCACCGGCGCCGGCACGTCGGCGAACAGGGCCCGGAGCGGCCCGCGCCCCCGATGCGGCGCGCTGCCCAGGGGGGCGCCGCGATGACGGGGCCGGGCGTGATCGTCGGGCATTGGCTGTGGCGGGCGGCGACTCACGTCGCGCACTCGCACCCCGGCAGCATGCACTACTGGCAGGCGATCATCCTCGGCGTCCTCCAGGGCGTCACCGAGCTCTTCCCCGTGTCGAGCCTCGGGCACACGGTGGTCTTCCCGGCGCTTTTCGGGTGGAACAACGTCGTCGCCGCCCAGTCGGCTTCGGAGTCGTTCTGGCTCGCCTTCCTTGTCGGCCTCCATGTCGGGACGGCGATCGGCCTCGTCGTGTACTTCCGCAAGGACTGGGTCGAGATCGTCGGCGCCCTCGTCGGATCAGCGCGGCGTCGGTCGATCGCGACGTCGACGGAGCGGCTCGGCTGGCTCCTCGTCGTCGCGACGATCCCCGCCGGGATCACCGGGATACTGCTCGAACATCCGCTCCGGGTGCTCTTCTCCAAACCCGTCCCGGCCTCCGCGTTCCTCGTCGTCAACGGGTTCCTGCTCGCCACCGGGGAAGTTCTCCGCCGGAGACGAGCCGCCGCGCCGGATCACGCGACCGGTGGCGGAACGCAGCTCGGCCCGCCACGGCCTGACCGGGCGCTCGCCACGCTCAACATGAAAGAGGGCTTCGTCATCGGCGTCGCGCAGGTCTTCGCGCTCGTGGCCGGGATCAGCCGTTCCGGGATCACGATGGTCGCGGGACTCGCGCGTGGCCTCAACCACAAAGACGCGGCGCGCTTCTCCTTCCTGCTCGCGACACCGATCATCCTCGCGGCCGGCGTCTACAAGTTGCCGGATCTGCTCGGGTCGACGGGGAACGGGGTCCGGGGCCAGACACTTGCCGCCGCGGCCTGCGCGGGTGTCGCGGCGTGGATCTCCGTGCGCTTCCTCACGCGCTACTTCAAGACGCGGACGCTGACGCCGTTCGCGATCTACTGCGTGGTGTTTGGCTCCGCGCTGCTCGTCCACTTCAACTAGGCGGGTGCCGGCGTGGGACGCCCTGTCCCCCGGGCCCGACCCGTCGCGGGACAGCTGTCGTCAGGGAGCGGTAACGACCCGGAAGGTCTCCGCGAGGCGGCCATCCGGGAGACCGGCCCGGCGGGCACCCGCGCTGAGCCACGACCCGACGCGCTCGGCGAGCCATTCGCCTTCGCCCACCTGGCTCACGTGACAGCGCAGTGCGGCGATCTTGCGGTCGAACGACTCCGTGACGTCGACGGCGCAGTTCGAATCGGGGTGCGCGGCCAACCACAACTCGTGAACCCGATGGGGTTCGAGTCCTTCGGCGAGGAGCTCCGGGTGGGCGAAGGGGTTGCGCGCGTCCGGGTAGAACGCGCAGACGGTCGCTTCGCCCGCCGCGAGGTGGTCCGGGTGGGACGCGGCGATGGCATCCCAGTTCCGTTCCGGCGACTGGCAGACGAGACGGTCGGGTCGCAGGGTCCGCACGACGCGACAGATGTCGCGTCGCAGTTCGGGTGACGCGACGAGCGCGCCGTCGGGGTAGCCGAGGAAACGGACATCGTGGACTCCGACGACAGCGGCCGCGGCGCGCTGTTCCTCCCGGCGGAGGCTCGCCAGTTCGTCGCGCGCGATGGTCTGGTCGATCGCCCCCGCGTCCCCGTCGGTGACGATGCAGTACGCGACGTCCATGCCGGCATCGGTCCAGCGCGCAACGGATCCGGCGACACCGAAGTCCGCATCGTCCGGGTGCGCGGCGACGACGAGCACGCCGGAGACGTCCGGATCGACCCCGTCGGTGAGGGTTATCGACGCGCTATCGCTCATCGGTCTCAGACTCCGTCTCCCCGGGAGGCTAGCCGCGCGGCCGATCTGCCTTCGTCGCGCTGGGCAACGCGCTCCAGGCGAACTCCGGGTGTCGGCCGGCGACGGTCGCGTCGCGGACCGGTCCGTCCGCTACGCTCCCGCCATGTCCGGGCGTCCGGCACGCTTCGTTGCGTCGACCCGTGGAACCTGAGGGTCGTCCGGTGATGGAGACGTCGCCGGAGTCGGTGCCGGGCGATCCCCGGCGGGCCCCACACGACCAGGCGATCGATGAGGCGCGGGCGCTGCTCGGCGATGCCGAGCGCGAGCTGCGCGCCATCGAGCAGGCGATCGCGCGCCTCGAGGAGGGCACGTATTCGACGTGCGAGGTGTGCGGTTCGCCGATCGAGCCGGAACGACTCGTCGACGAGCCGACGGAGCGGCGCTGCGGAGCGCACGGCGCGCCGGACTGACCACCGGTCACGTTCGTGCCGGGTGGTGGAAGGAGGGCTCAGGCCTTCTTCGTCTCCTTGAAGATGCGGTCGATCTCGGCGATGCCGGCGAGCAGGCGGTCCGCGACCGCGGTGTCGCAGGTCTTTTTCGCCTCGCCGGCGGCTTTCGTCGTCTTCCAGACGAGCTCGTGGAGCTCGGGGAAGCGCTCGGCGTGCTCGGGCCGGAAGTAGTCCGTCCAGAGCACCCAGACGTGGTGCTTCACGAGCTCCGCACGCTCTTCTTTGATCATGATGGCGCGCTGGCGGAACACCGGGTCGTCGGAGGCGTTGAACTTCTCCATGCAGGCCTTCACCGATTCGGCCTCGATGCGGGCCTGTGCGGGGTCGTAGACGCCGCAGGGCAGATCGCAGTGCGCGTGTGCCGTCCGGGGTGGCGTGACGCGGTCGGCGAGCGAGAGTAGGTATGAAATGAGCGGCATGCCACGACTCCTTCGGTCATTGTTCCGTTCCTGCCTTGGCGGGGCAGTCGCCGCCGCCGAAGCGCACGGCATCGATAACACTAACGAGATGCGCCTGAAGGGGTACCGCCCGCGTCGGGCGTGGGCGGCGGTCGCGCGGCTCGTGAGAGTCCCGACGCGCGTCGTCGTTTCTGGCCCGAGCATGCTGCCGACGCTGCGCGACGGCGACCGCTGCATGGTCCGAAGGACGCGGCGGGTCGCGCCGGGAGAGCTCGTCGTGTTCGTCGATCCCGTCGAGCCGCGCCGACTGATCCTGAAGCGCGTCTCCGAGGTCATGCCGTCCGGGATCGTCGTCGCCGGTGACAACCCCGGGGCCAGCCGGGACAGCCGGGACTATGGCGTCGTGCCCCGCTACCTGCTCGTCGGTGTGGCCCGCTACCGCTACTCGCCCCGGGAATCGGCCGGTCCGCTCCGCTGAACGACGATGGTCCGGCTCGCGTGCACGGCGCCGGTACGCTGACAGAAATGCACAAACTCGCGGTGCTATCGATGCACACGTCGCCCTTTGAGCAGCCGGGAAGCGGCGACAGCGGCGGGATGAACGTCTACGTGCGCGAGTTGTCGTCGTCGCTCGCCCGCGCCGGTGTCGAGTGCGACGTCTACACCCGCGCGTCGGGCGACGACCTCCCGTCCCGCGTCGAGGTGGAGCCCGGACTGACCGTCCACCACGTCGAGGCCGGTCCACGCCGTCCCGTGGCGAAGGGGCAGCTGCGCGAGCTCGTCGGAGCCTTCACAGAGGCCGTTGCTGACCGGATGGCCGGATTCGAGCTCGTCGGTGCGTCCCGGACCGACGCGATCCACGCCAACTACTGGCTCTCGGGGATCGCCGGCCACGCCCTGAAGCACCGGCTCGGCATCCCGCTCGTCTCGACGTTTCACACCCTCGATCGCGTGAAGGCCGAGGCGAGCCCCGAGGAGTTCGACCCCACCGATCCCGGCCAGCGGGCCCGGGCCGAGGCGGAGATCATCGGGTGCTCGGACGCGATCCTCGCCACCTGTTCGGTGGAGCTCGACCAGCTCGTCGAGCTCTACGGGGCCGATCCGTCGCGCGTCGAGATCGTCGCGCCCGGCGTCGACCACGCCATTTTCTCGCCGGGCGACAAAGGCCAGGCCCGCCGGGCGCTGGGGCTCGCGGATTCGGGCCCGCTCCTTTTGTTCGTCGGCCGGATCCAGCCGCTGAAGGGGAGCGACGTCGCCATCCGGACGCTCGCCGCGCTTCCCCGTCTCGGTGTCGACCGGGCCCGCCTTGCCGTGGTCGGGGGTCCGAGCGGGCCGCGCGGCGACGAGGAGGTCGCGACGTTACACGCTCTCGTCACCGAGCTGGGCCTCGGCGACCGGGTGATGTTCGTCGAGCCCCAGCCGCACGAGCGGCTCTCGACGTACTACCGAGCGGCGGACGTCTGCCTCGTGCCGAGCCGTTCAGAGTCCTTCGGGCTCGTCGCGCTCGAGGCGGCGGCATGCGGCACGCCCGTCGTCGCCTCCGCCATCGGGGGCCTCACCACCCTCGTCGACGACGGCGAAACAGGTTTTCTGGTCGAGGACCGCGGCGCCAACGTCTTCGCCGGGCACGTCGCTGACATCGTCACGCGACCGGGGCTCGCGGCGCGCCTCGGCGCGGCGGCGGCGCGGCGTGCCCAGTCCTACACCTGGTCGTTCGCCGCGGCCCGCCTCCGCCGGCTCTACAACGACCTGACGGCGCGCACGCTCGTCGAGTGCGGCTGAGGTCGCGGGTCGTGGGCGTCCGGCTCTGCGTCGTCGGGGGCGGCCGGATGGGGACGGCCCTCCTGGCGGGACTGCTCGGCGCCGGATGGGCGCCGGCTGGGGAGATCGCCGTGGCTGAACGAGTCGACGGGGCGCGCGACGCGCTGCGGTCGCGGTTCCCCGGGCTCGTCGTCGCGGCCGAACCGGTCGCGGCCGACGGGGTGATCATCGCGGTGAAGCCGCACGACGCCGAGGCGGTCTGCCGGTCGCTTCGCGGCCTTGGGTACCGCCGCGCCTTGTCGATCGCCGCCGGGGTGACGACCGGGAGCCTCGTCGAGTGGCTCGGCGACGGAGTCGCCGCGGTGCGGGCGATGCCGAACACCCCGGCCCAGCTCGGCGCCGGCGTCTCGATCGTCGTCGGGGGCGGGAACGCCGGCGAGGCCGATCTCGACTGGGCAGAGGGGGTCCTCTCGGCGGTCGGCACCGTCGTCCGGCTGCCCGAGGAGCTGGTTGACGCCGCCACGGCGGTGTCAGGTTGCGGTCCCGCTTACCTTTTCTATGTCGCCGAATCGCTTGTCGCGGCTGGCGTCGCCGCCGGACTCGGCGCCGGGGTCGCCCGCGAGCTCGTCGACCAGACGCTGCTCGGGGCGGCGCGGATGCTCGTCGAGACCGGACGGTCCGCCGAGGTGCTGCGAGCTGAGGTCGCCTCGCCCGGCGGGTCGACCGAGGCGGCGATCAACGTGCTCGAGGCGCGCTCGGTGTGCGCCGCCTTCGCCGAGGCCGTCACCGCGGCGAAGGTGCGGGCCGGCGAGCTCGGTACGGCTCCGACCGAGGCGCGACACAAGTCCAGGTGACGGTCGGCCTCGACAAAATCCATTTCCCCTCTTTCCACACGAGCCCCGCTGGCCTACAGTCGTGTCGGCGGAGAGGGGTGATTGAGCTGTCCATCCAATACACGAAGTCGCAATTCCTCACGGTTGGTGAGGTCGCGCACATGCTTCGGATCTCGAACATGACCGTCTACCGGCTGATCAGTTCCGGACAGCTGCCCGCGGTCCGCGTGGGCAAGTCCTACCGGCTGCGTGAAGAGGACGTCGACGGCTACCTCGCCGCACGGTTCACCGAGGCGGGCTAGGCACCTCACCGGCGCCGCGGGTTGACGGCGGGCACGCCGCCGGCCGGTGAGGATCCGTTCGGGAGGCGCAGCGTCCGCGCGCCCCGGGACCGGGCGCGCTCGGCGCCGGAATCGTGTCCTTCCGATCGGGTCCGGCGGCGGGATCCGCCACCGGCCGATCCCGATCCGAACCGGCGGCGCGTAGTCGTGTCGGCAACTCGTCGTTAGCGTGCATGACGTGGCAGGGGAGGCGACGATCCGAGAGCTCAATCGGATTCCCGGGCCGACCGTCGCGCGCCTGCCGCTCTACCACCGGGCGCTCGCCGTCATGTTGGAGCGCGGCATCGCGCAGGTTTCGTCGGCCGAGCTCGCCTCGGTAGTCGGGGTGAATCCGGCGACGCTGCGCCGGGACCTGTCGCGCTTCGGCACCTACGGGACCCGCGGGACCGGTTACGAGGTTCCCCACCTGCTCGGCCGGATCGAAGGCGCGCTCGCCCTCGACCGGGACTGGCCGGTCGCGATCGTCGGGATCGGCAACCTCGGGCGGGCGCTCGCCCGTTCGCGGGGCTTCCACTCCGGCGGTTTCCGCGTCGCCGTGCTCGTCGACGTCGACCCGGCGGTCGTCGGGACGACGCTCGACGGGATCGTCGTCGAGCACCTCGATCGGATCGGCGGGGCCTGCGCCCGCGAGCAGGTGCGCATCGGCGTGATCACGACCCCCGCGAGCGTCTCCCAGCGCGTCGCCGACCGGCTCATCGCCGCTGGGGTGCTCTCGATCCTCAACTTCGCGCCCGTCGTACTCAGCGTCCCCGACTCGGTGACGGTCCGCCAGGTCGACCTCGCCGCCGAGCTCCAGGTGCTCGCCTTCTATCGCCTTCGTCCCCGCGGCCAGGTGCCCCGCGACGACGAGTTCGACGATGAGGCCACCGACGACCGCACCGCCCGCGGAGTCGCGGTCATCCCGTAGAGTCTGCACGCGGTCCCGTGGCGGCGCGGATCCGGCCATGGCACGAGACGGCGCCGCGGCGAGCGGCGACCCGAGGACGAGGAGGTGCGCGTGCCGGTCGTCGTGGTCGGCCTCCACGAACGGGACGCGCCGCTCGAGCTTCTCGAGTGCCTGGCGTTCTCCGACGAGGACCTGCCGAAGGCGCTCGCCGGGATCGGTGACAGCCCGCACCTGTCCGAGACCGTGATCCTGTCGACGTGCATGCGCACCGAGGTCTACGCCGTCGCGGAGCGGTTCCACGACGGGGTCGACGACATCGGGCGCTTCCTCGCCGATCACGTCACCGGCGGAGCCGACCCGGGGGCGCTCGCCGAGGTGCTCGTCGTCGAGTACGACGAGCTGGCGGTGCGGCACCTGTTCGAGGTGGCGTCCGGCATCGATTCGCCCGTGCTCGGCGAGGGCGAGATCCTGCGCCAGGTGCGCGCGGCGCACGAACACGCCCGCCGCGAACGGGCTTCGGGTCCGGTGCTCGACGGGCTGTTTCGTCATGCCGTCGAGGTCGGCAAGCGCGCCCGCGCCGAGACCGGGATCGCGCGGGGCGTCATCTCGCTCGCCCATGTCGCGGTGGCGCTCGCGACCGAGACGCTCGGCGGGACGCTCACCGGCCGGCGGGTCGTCGTCGTCGGTGCCGGCGAGATGGGAGAGGGGATCGTCGCGGCGCTTGTGGCGATGGCACACCCCGCCGAACTCGTCGTCGCGAGCCGCAGCCGCGAGAAGGCGGACGCCGCGGCCGGCGCGGTCGGGGGACGCGGCGTCGCGCTCGGCGAGCTCGGCGCGGAACTCGCCGAAGCCGACGTGCTATTTACGGCGACGGCGGCCCCCGAGATCCTGCTCGGGCCAGACGACCTCCGGCGGGCACGCGCCGCCCGACCACGGCGGCCGCTGCTCATCGTCGACGCCGCCGTGCCCCGCGACGTCGACCCCGCGGTCGCGTCGTTCCCGGACGTCACGCTGCGCGACGTCGACGACCTCCGCAACTTCGCGGAACGTTCGTTGGCGGCGAGGCGGGCGGAGATCGACCGCGTGCGGGAGATCATCGACGAGGAGCTCGGCCGGTACTCGCTCGACGCCCGGGGGCGCGCCGTCGCTCCCGTCGTCGCGGCGTTGCACGACCACGCCGAACAGATCCGTTCCGCCGAGCTTGCCCGCATCGACTCGGTGCTCGCCCGACTCGACGCCGACGAGCGCGCCGCCGTCGAGTCGGTGACGCGCCGCATCGTCGCCAAGCTCGTCCACGAGCCAACCGTGAAGGTGAAGAGCGCGGCCGGATCGGCCCGCGGCGAGCGTCTCGCCGAGGCGCTGCGCGCGCTCTTCGACCTGTAGCGACGGTGGGCCCCGGGCGAGCTAACACGCGGACGATGGGTTCGATCGTCCCGTGAGGGCGCTGCGGCTCGCCACACGGGGTAGCCCGCTCGCCCTCGAGCAGGCGCGGCGGGTCCAGGCCCGTCTCGCCGCCCTCGACCCGGGCCTTCCGACGAGCCTCGTCGTCGTCGAGTCCGGCGGTGACCGGCGACCCGACGCCGCCATCCACTCCCTCGGCGGTGGCGGGGTGTTCGTCGCTGAGATCGAGCAGGCGGTGCTCGCCGGCCGCGCGGAGGTCGCGGTGCATTCGCTAAAGGACCTCCCGTCGTCCAACCCGCCGCAGGGCCTCGTGCTTGCCGCGACGCCCGAGCGCCTCGACGCGCGCGATGCCCTGGTCGGCCGGACGCTTGGCCAGCTCGGGCCCGGGGCGCTCGTCGCGACCGGCGCCGTCCGTCGGCGGGCCCAGCTCGCGCACCTCCGACCCGACCTGTCGTTCGCCGAGCTGCGCGGCGCGATCGCGACCCGCCTCGGTCGGGTGCCGCCGGGCGGGGCCGTCGTCGTCGCCGTCGCCGCGCTCGAGCGGTTGGGCCTACGCGACCGGGCCGCCGAGATCCTGCCGACGGCGACGATGCTGCCGCAGGTGGGGCAGGGTGCCCTCGGCCTGCGCTGCCGGGAGGACGATGCCGCGACGATCGAGATTCTCGGGGCGATCGACGACGTTCTCGTCGCACGGGCGGTCGCCGCGGAACGGGCCTTCCTCGGTCGCCTCGGCGGCGGCTGCGACGCGCCGGTGGGAGCGCACGCGACCTGCGACCGGCCGGCGGGTCCCGTCGAGCTGGACGGCTTCATCGCCAGCGAAGACGGGCACGTGCTCGTCCGCGCCGTGTGCCGTGGCGACGACCCGGCCGCCGTCGGCACCGCGCTCGCCGAAAAGCTCCTCGCCGAGGGGGGCGACCGGCTCTTCCCGTTCGCCCCCGGCGGGTCGGGGGACGCCGGCCGGGTCTGGCGGCCGCTCGCCGGCTGGCGCGTCGTCGTCACCCGGCCCGAGGCGCAGGCCCCGCCGCTCGCCGCGGCGCTGCGGGCGCGTGGGGCCGAGGTGGTCGAGCTCGCGACGATCCGCGTGAAGGAGCCGGCGGACGGCGGGGCGGCGTTGCGCCGCGCGGCGGGCGCGGCCGACCGGTTCGACTGGGTCGTGTTCACGTCGGCGAACGCCGTCGGGCGTTTCTTCGCCGCGCTCGCGGACGCCGGGTGGCCCTGCGGGGTCCGTCTCGCGGCGATTGGCCCCGGCACGGCCCAGGCGCTGCGGCTCCGGGGGGTCGAGGCCGACCTCGTGCCCGGGCGTTACGTCGGAGAGGCGCTCGTCGCCGAGTTCCCGCCCGGGTTCCCGGGCGGCCGGGTGCTGCTGCCCCGGGCGGCCATCGCGCGGGACGCCGTGCCCGAGGGGCTCCGCCGCCTCGGCTGGGAGGTCGAGGTCGTCGAGGCGTACAGGACGGTCCCGGCGACGCCTTCGCCCGAGGCGCTCGCCCGGGCCCGAGGTGCCGACGCGATCGTCTTCACGTCGTCGTCCACGGTGACGGGACTCCGCGATCTCCTGCCCGCGGCGGACGTCCCCCCGGTCGTCGTCTCGATCGGACCGGTCACGTCGGCGACGCTGCGCGCCGCGGGCGTGCCGGTCACCGTGGAGGCGGGCGTGCACTCGCTCGACGGGCTCGTCGACGCGCTGGTCGACTGGGCAGGTGCGCACCGTGGGCCACGGTCCGGGGCGCGGTCGTAGGCTCGGCGCGATGCCGGACCGAGCACCAGCTTCTGACGGGCAGTTCCCCGGCCGACGGATGCGCCGGTTGCGGCGGACGCCCGTTCTGCGACGGCTCGTCGCCGAGACGCGTGTCGGCGTCGACGACCTCGTCGCGCCGGTGTTCGTGCGGGAGGGGATCGACGAACCGGTGCCGATCGCCGCGCTCCCGGGTGTCGTCCAGCACACGGTCGGCTCGCTCGTCTCAGAGGCGCGCGAGTTGCGCGCCCTCGGCGTCCCGGCGCTCGTCGTCTTCGGGGTGCCGGGCACGAAGGACGCCGTCGGCTTGGCGGCGTCCGACCCGGCGGGCATCGTCCAGGTCGCGTTGCGGGCGCTGCGGGACGCGGTCGGCGACGAGCTCGTGCTCATCGCCGACCTGTGTCTGTGCGAGTACACGGATCACGGTCACTGCGGCGTGCTCGACCGAGCCGGCCGGGTCGACAACGACGCGACGCTCCGGCGCTACGGCGACGTCGCCGTCGCCCAGGCCTCGGCCGGCGCCGATCTCGTCGCGCCCTCCGGGATGATGGACGGCCAGGTGGGCGCCATCCGCGCCGCCCTCGACGGCGCGGGCCACGCCGACACGGCGATCCTCGCCTACGCCGCGAAGTACGCCTCCGCCTTCTACGGTCCGTTCCGCGAGGCGGTCGACGTGGCGATCGCCGGCGGCGGCGACCGGCGCGACTACCAGCAGGACCCGGCGAACGGCCGCGAGGCGCTCACCGAGGTGCGCCTCGATCTCGCCGAGGGCGCCGACATCGTGATGGTGAAGCCCGCGCTCCACTACCTTGACGTGATCGCCGCGGTGCGCCGAGCCGTCGACGTGCCCGTCGCGGCTTACCACGTGAGCGGGGAGTACGCGATGCTCGCCGCGGCCGCCGAGCTCGGCGTCGTTGACCGCGAGGCGGCGGTCCTCGAGACGCTCACCGCGATCAAGCGGGCCGGCGCCCAGTTCGTCCTCACCTACCTCGCCCGGCAGGCCGCCGAGCTTCTCGGCGGCAGGTAGCCGTGGCGGGCCGGCGGAGCTCGGCGCTCTTCGCCCGGGCGGCGTCCGTCATCCCCGGCGGCGTGAACTCGCCGGTGCGGGCCTTCGGGTCGGTCGGCGGCGAGCCGTACTTCGTCGCCGCGGCCGACGGCGCCTACGTCACGGACGTCGACGGGAACCGGTACGTCGACTACGTCCAGTCCTGGGGGGCCTCGATCCTCGGCCACGCCCACCCCGCCGTCGTCGACGCGATCGCGTCGGCCGCCGCCCGGGGCACGAGCTTCGGCGCCCCGACCGAGTCCGAGGTGCTCCTCGCCGAGCGGATCACGAGGACGGTGCCCGGCTGCGAGATGGTGCGGCTCGTCTCGTCGGGGACCGAGGCGGCGATGACGGCGGTCCGGATCGCCCGGGGCGTGACGGGTCGGGACCGCGTCGTCAAGTTCGCCGGCTGCTACCACGGCCACAGCGACGCGCTGCTCGCCACCGCCGGCAGCGGCGTCGCCACCCTCGGGCTCGCTGGCTCCGCCGGGGTCCCCGCCGACGCGGTGGCGGCGACGGTCGTCGCGCCCTACAACGAAGTCCCCGGGCTCGACGAGCGGGTCGCCTGCGTCATCGTCGAGCCGATCGCGGCGAACATGGGCCTCGTCCCGCCGGCACCGGGCTTCCTCGAGGGGCTGCGCCGCGCCTGTGACGCGGTCGGCGCGCTCCTCATCTTCGACGAGGTGATCACGGGTTTCCGGGTCGGCCTCGACGGCGCGGCGGGCCGGCTCGGGGTGCGGCCCGACCTGTACTGTTTCGGGAAGGTGATCGGCGGTGGGTTGCCGCTCGCCGCCGTCGGCGGGACCGCGGCGACGATGGAGGTCCTCGCGCCGCTCGGTCCCGTCTACCAGGCGGGGACCCTGTCGGGGAACCCGCTCGCCACCGCGGCCGGACTCGCGGTGCTCGAGCTGCTGGCGCCCCCGGTCTTCGTCGAGCTCGCCGCCACGGTCGACCGGCTCGCCGCCGGGCTCGCCGCCGCGCTCGGCGACGCCGGCCTCGTCGCCCAGGTACCCGTCGCGGCGACGCTCTGCGGCGTCGCCTTCAGCCCCGCGCCGGTGACCGACTACGAAACGGCGCGACGCGCCGCGGCGAACGGCGAGTACGCGCGCTTTTTCCGGGCGATGCTCGAGCGCGGGGTCGCCCTTCCGCCGAGCCCGTACGAGGTGATGTTCTGCTCGCTCGCCCACGGCGATGCCGAGCTCGAGGCGACGCTCACCGCGGCCGGGGCCGCGGCCCGCGCGGTCGCCGCAACGCGCCGGGGTTCAGCCGGCTGACTGGGCGAGGCGCGCGATCGCGCCGTAAACGAGCTCGGCCGGGCCGATCTCGTCGGTGCGGATCAGGTTCGACATGATCCGCAACAGCCACTCCATGAGCGTGCGGGAGTACATGCCGGTGCTGACGAGCAGCCGCATCGCCTCGGGGCGACCCATCAACCGCATGAAGGCGCTCGCCGTTCTGAAGTACAGGCCGTAGTTCTCGGTGAGCTTGGCCTCGTAGCCCTCGAGCGCCCGGTTGTCGCCGGAAAGGAGCGCCTCGGCGGCGAAGGCCGCCGCGATGCGCCCGGTCTCGTAGCCGTAGGCGATCCCCTCGCCGTTGAACGGGTTGATCGCGCCGCCCGCGTCGCCGACGAGGACGTAGTCCGGTCCCTGCCGGGGCCCGACCGAGAGCCCCATCGGCAGCCGCCCCCCGCTGGGCTCACCGAGCGCGCTCTCGGGTCCGAGGCACCACGACGCCGGCGCGCGGGAGACGAAGGCCCCCATGAGCCGCGACGTGTTCATCGACTTCCAGCGCTCGAAGCTCGACACGATGCCGATGCCGACGTTCACCCGGCCGTCGCCGAGCGGGAAGACCCAGCCGTAGCCCGGGATCACGGCCCCCGTCTCGTCGCGCAGGTCGAGGTGCGATTCGATCCAGGTCTCGTCGTGACGAGGCGAGGAGAAGTAGCCGCGGATCGCCATCCCCTGGGGGATCGTGCGGTCCCGGGAGGCGCCGAGCGCGCGTCCGAAGCGCGAGTTCGCGCCGTCGGCGACGATGACGATGCGGGCGGCCAAGTCGAAGCTCGTGCCGCTCGAATGCTCGTTCACGACCGCCCCGGCCGCTGGGCCTCCCGCTCCGGCCTCGGCCCCGAGCGGCGCGATCGCCTCGCAGCCCTCGAGCAGCGTGGCACCCGCCTTCTCGGCCCGGCGGGCGACGAGCGCGTCGAGCTCGGCCCGGGTGATGACGTAGCCGTACTCCCCGTAATCGGGGTGCTTCGGCCAGCGCAGGAAGAGCTCGCGGCCGTAGGCGAGGGCGCGCAGCCCCTCGAAGCGGTGGTAGCGGCTGAGATCGTCGCCGAGTCCCATGTCCTCGAGCTGGCGCACCGATCGCGGCGTCAGCCCGTCGCCGCAGGTCTTGTCGCGCGGGAAGTGCTTCTTCTCAACGACGACGACGTCGAATCCCGCCTCCGCCAGCCAGTACGCGGCGGCTGATCCCGCCGGCCCGGCGCCGATGACGAGCACCTCGCAGGAGCGGGGGATCTTCCGTGCCGGCGCGAGACCCTCGTCGTCGGCAGGACCTGGCACACGAGGAGCGTACCGGCCGACCCTCCGACCTGTCGCCGGGGCCGCCGCGCCGTGCACGGATGGCCCGTTCGTGCCCGTCGTGGTAAAACCGCAGGGCGCCATGGGAAGCCTCGACAGTTACCTGCCGATCTTTTTGCTGCTCGCGCTGGGGGTCCTCTTCGCGGCATTGTCGATCGCCGCGTCGCGCCTTCTCGCCCCGTACCGCCCGAACGCGGCGAAGCAGGCCCCGTACGAGTGCGGCATCGTGCCCACCGCCGAGCCGCCGCAGCGCTTCCCGGTCCGCTTCTACCTGATCGCGATGATCTTCATCATCTTCGACATCGAGATCATCTTCCTTTTCCCCTGGGCGGTGATCTACGGGCAACTCGGGCGGTTCGGCCTCGTCGAGGTGATCGTCTTCGCCGGCGCGGTCTTCGTCTCGTTCATCTACCTCGTCGCCAACGGCGCTCTCGACTGGGGTCCCGTGCGTCGGTCGCGGTCGCTCGGGGCCGTGTCCGACCGCACGACCGAGTCGACCGTCCGTCACGTCGGTTCGGCAGGCGGGAGGGCCGCGTAGGTGCCGATCGCGGAGTCCTGGAACGGCCTCGAGTCGATTCGCCACAACCTGCTCACCGGCAAGCTCGAGGATTTCGTGCGGTGGTCGCGGCGCAGCTCGATGTGGCCGGCGACCTTCGGCCTGGCGTGCTGCGCGATCGAGATGATGGCCGCAGGAGGCGCCGAGTACGACATGTCGCGGTTCGGGATGGAGGTGTTCCGGTCCTCGCCGCGCCAGGCGGACCTGATGATCGTCGCTGGCCGGGTCTCCCAGAAGATGGCGCCGGTCCTGCGCCAGGTCTACGACCAGATGGTGGAGCCGAAGTGGGTGATCTCGATGGGGGTGTGCGCCTCGTCGGGGGGCATGTTCAACAACTACGCCATCGTCCAGGGCGTCGACGAGATCGTTCCGGTCGACGTCTACGCGCCCGGCTGCCCGCCGAGCCCGAACACGCTTTTGCACGCGATCCTCACCCTCCACGAGAAGGTCCGGACGGGCGAGGTCCTCCGCCGGCGCGGGGCCTCGGGAGCGGGTGCCGGCGTCGACCTCGCGACCGAGGTACCCGGATGGACCCAGCCGCTCGCCGCGCCGGTCCACCTCGGGACGCCGCGCTGATGGCGCCCGCAGGGTCGCTCGCCTGGCAGATCCCAGCGCTTGGCCAGATTCCGACCGTCAACTCGGCGGGTGACGAGGTGTTCTTCCCGACCCGTGACCGCTACGTGGAAGTCGCCACGGTCCTGCGGGGAGCGGGCTTCGCCACCTGCAGCGACCTGTGCGCCGTCGACTACCTCACCCACCTGCGCCGCAAGGTCCCCGACGGGGTCGCTGCGGAGCGGTTCGAGGTCGTCGTCAACCTGCTCTCGTTCACCCCGGCGCGTCGCGTCCGCCTCCGGGTCATGATCCCCGAGGACGACCCGGTCTGCCCGACGCTCTTTTTCGTCTATCCCGGCACGGAGAACATGGAGCGCGAGGCGTACGACCTGATGGGCATCCGCTTCGACGGTCACCCGGACCCGAGCCGGATCCTGTTGCCCCAGGACTGGGAAGGGCACCCGCTGCGCCGCGACTACGGCGTCGGCCGTGTCCCGGTGCAGTTCAAGGAAGCACCCGGTCCGCGATGACGAGCGACCATGTCGACGGGGCAATCGGCGAGGCGCCGGCGACGGCCGCCGAGACCGGCGACCCGGAGCTGGCGCGGCTCGTCGCCGAGACCGACGAGGGATCCCAGGAGCTCGCGCCCGTCGACGCGACGAGCCCGGTCGAGCTGGCGATCGAGCAGGGGGGCGTGCTCCGGGTGCCGGAGAGCGACGCCCTCGACCCGGACGCCGCCGACGCGACGTTCGGCGCCGGCGAGACGATGATCCTCAACGTCGGCCCGCAACACCCCTCGACCCACGGCGTGCTGCGGATGATGGTCGAGCTGCAGGGCGAGACCATCCTCCGTTCGAAGCCCGTGATCGGCTACCTCCACACCGGGATGGAGAAGACGGCGGAGGAGCTCACCTACGTCCAGGGCGCGACGAACGTCACGCGCATGGACTACCTGTCGCCGCTCCACAACGAGCTCGTCTTCTCGCTCGCCGTCGAGAAGCTTCTCGGCGTCGACATCCCGCCGCGAGCGACCTGGATCCGCATGCTCATGTGCGAACTCAACCGCATCTCGTCCCACGTCATGTGGGCGGCGACGAACGGGATGGACCTCGCCTCGTCAACGATGATGATCTTCGGGCTGCGCGAGCGCGATCTCGTTCTGGGGTTCTTCGAGAAGGTCACCGGGCTGAGGATGAACCACAACTACATCCGGCCCGGCGGCGTCGCGGCGGACCTCCCTGACGGGTGGGAGGACGACGTGGAGGCGGTCGTCGACACGGTGGGCGCCCGGCTGACCGACTACGACAACCTCCTCACCGGACAGCCGATCTTCCGCGAGCGGACCGAGGACGTCGGCGTCGTCCCCGCCGAGCTGCTCATCGCGCTCTCGGCGACGGGGCCGCTCCTGCGCGCCGCGGGAGTCGCCTGGGACCTGCGGCGCGCGATGCCCTATCTCGCCTACGGCGACGTCGACTTCGACGTCGTGGTCGGCTCGGTCGGTGACTGCTTCGACCGCTACGCGGTCCGCCTGAACGAGGTGCGGGAGTCGATCCGGATCGTCCGCCAGATCCTCGAGAAGATGCCGTCGGGCGACTACCGGGCCCAGGACAAGAAGGTCACGCCCCCGCCGCGGGCCCGGATCGACGAGTCGATGGAGGCGCTCATCCACCACTTCAAGATCTTCACGCGCGGCATCGAGCCCCCGGAGGGCGAGGTCTACGTCGCCGTGGAGTCGCCCCGCGGCGAGCTCGGTTGCTACCTCGTCTCGGACGGTTCGAACCGCCCGATGCGGATGCACATCCGCGCGCCGAGCTTCGTCAACCTGCAGTCGGTGCCGGCGCTGTTACGCGGCGGCCTCATCGCCGACATGGTCGCGATCCTCTCCTCCGTCGACCCGGTCCTCGGGGACGTCGACCGGTGACCGTCCACCTGACGGCGGCGAACCGGGCCCGGGCCGAGGCGCTCGTCGCGCTCTACCCGCAGCCGCGCTCGGCGCTGATCCCGCTCTGCCACCTCGCCCAGTCCCAGGACGGGTGGTTGTGCGGCGAAGCGATGGAGGAGATCGCCGAGCTCTGCGGCGTGACCGCGGCCGATGTCTACGGGACGGCGACGTTCTACGACATGTTCCATCTGGACAAGGTCGGCCGGCACGTCATCGCGATCTGCACGAACATCGCCTGCCTGCTCGCCGGTGCCGACGAGCTCGTCGACCACGCCGAGCGCCGGCTCGGCATCCGTTGCGGGCAGACGACCGAGGACGGCGAGTTCACCCTCGAGGAGGCCGAGTGCCTCGCCGGCTGCGACGCCGCCCCGTGCGTGCAGGTGAACCATCGTTTCGTCGGGCCGCTCGATGCCGACGGCTTCGACCGGCTCGTCGCCGAGCTCGCCGCGGGCAAGCGCCGCGCCGAGATCCCGCCGCACGGCGTGCTCTGCCGGATCGAGCGCACCGTCGGCCTGCCCGGTGCCGAGACGACCGCCCGCCCGCGGGCGAGGGGCTGAGCCGTGCTCACGCAGGCGCCGCGCATCGTGACGGGGCGGTTCGACCACGCCGACTCGCACACCCTCGAGCGCTACCTCGCGACCGGCGGTTACAAGGCGCTGCACAAGGCGCTGCGGATGGGGCGGGAGGCGGTCCGCGACGAGGTGAACCGGGCGAGCCTCCTCGGCCGTGGCGGGGCCGGCTTCCCGGCGGGGCGGAAGTGGTCGATGCTGCGCCCGTCCGAGACGACCTACCTCGTCGTGAACGGGGACGAGAGCGAACCGGCGACGTTCAAGGACCACCTGCTCATCGAGCGCGACCCGCACCAGATCATCGAGGGGGCGGCGATCGCGGCGTACGCGGTCGGCGCCCGTCTGGCCTTCATTTACTGCCGCGGCGAGTTCGCGCTCGGCCTCGAGCGCCTGACGCAGGCGTGCAACGAGGCCTACGGACACGGCGCGCTCGGGAGGCGCATCTTCGGCTCGGCCTTCTCGCTCGACGTGGTCGTCCACCCGGGTGCCGGCGCCTACATCTGCGGCGAGGAGACGGCGCTGCTCGAGAGCCTGGAGGGCAAGCGCGGTTTCCCGCGCATCAAGCCCCCGCACTTCCCCGCGGCGTTCGGCCTCTACGGCGAGCCGACCGTCGTGAACAACGTCGAGACGATCTCGGCTTTGCCCTGGATCGTCCAGCACGGCGGGGACGCGTTCGCCGCGCTCGGCGCCGGCAGCTCCACCGGCACGCGGCTCTTCGCGCTCTCCGGACGGGTCGCGCGCCCCGGCTGGTTCGAGCTCGAGATGTCGAAGACGACCTTCCGCGACCTCATCTTCGACCCCGCCCTCGGCGGCGGGATCGCCGACGGTCGGGCCCTCAAGGCCTTCATCCCCGGCGGGGTCTCGGCGCCGTGGTTCGGCCCGGGCGAGCTCGACCTCGGTCTCGACCAGGACGCGGTCGCCGGGGCCGGCTCGATGCTCGGCTCCGGTTCCGTCGTCGTCCTCGACGACGCGACCTGCGTCGTGCGCGCCGCCTGGCGGATCACGCGCTTTTTCTACCGGGAGTCCTGTGGGCAGTGCACGCCGTGCCGGGAGGGGGGCCACTGGCTCGAGAAGATCCTCCGGCGCATAGAGGAGGGGGGCGGCCGCTTCAGCGACCTCGACCTCTTGATGGACGTGTGCGACAACCTCGCCCCGGGTCTCGGCTGGCCACCCCAACAGACGACGATCTGCGTGCTCGGCCCGTCGATCCCGTCGTCGATCGCCTCGGCGATCCGCATGTTCCGAGAGGAGTTCACCGCGCACATCCGCAACGAGGGCTGCCCGTTCGACGCGGCGCTCACCGCCGGGGCCGGGGCGAGATGAGCCTGCCGGCGCGGAACGGATCCGGCGCGGAGGCGGTCGTCCGCCTCACGATCGACGGGGTGCCCGTCGAGGCCGTGCCGGGCGAGAACATCATCGACGCTGCGGACCGGGCGGGGGTCTTCATCCCGCGTTTCTGCTACCACCCGCGCCTCGCTCCGGTCGGCATATGCCGGATGTGCCTCGTCGAAGTCTCGGGCCCGCGGGGCTTCACGCTGCAGCCGGCCTGCTACCTCGCCGTCACCGAGGGCGTGGAGGTACGTACCGCCTCGGCCAAGGCGCGCAAGGCCCAGCAGGGCGTCCTCGAGTTCCTCCTCATCAACCACCCGCTCGACTGCCCGGTGTGCGACAAGGGCGGCGAGTGCCCGCTCCAGGACCAGGCGCTCTCGCACGGTCCGGGGGAGAGCCGGTTCCTCGAGGAAAAGCGCCACTGGGCGAAACCGATCGAGATCGGCCCGCTCGTGCTGCTCGACCGCGAACGCTGCATCCAGTGCGCCCGTTGCACCCGCTTTGCCGCGGAGGTCGCCGGCGAGCCGCTCATCAACCTCGCCTTCCGCACCGACGCGGTCGAGGTCGCGATCTTCCCGGACGAGCCGTTCGACTCGTACTTCGCCGGCAACACGATCCAGATCTGCCCGGTCGGCGCGCTCACGTCCCCCGCCTACCGGTTCAAGGCGCGCCCGTGGGACCTCGAGCAGGTCGAGACGACGTGCACGACGTGCGCGGTCGGGTGCCGGGTCGTCGCCCAGTCGTCGTCGGGCCGTCTCGTGCGCTACCTCGGGGTCGACTCCGATCCGGTGAACCAGAGCTGGCTGTGCGACAAGGGCCGCTATGCCTTCGAGGCGGTCCACTCGCCGAACCGCCTCGTCACGCCGACGATCGAGCGCGCCGACGTCCAGGTCCCGGTGGGCTGGCACGAGGCGCTCGACGCGGTCGCCGCGGCGATCGGGGACGCCCGCCGCCGCGGCGGCCCGGAAGCGGTCGGGATCCTCGGCGGGGCGCGGCTGTCGAACGAGGACGCCTACGCCTGGGCCAAGCTCGCCAAGGCGGTGCTCGGCACCGATTCGGTCGACGCGCAGCTCGACGACGGGCTACCCGCCGAGGCGGTGCTCGGCCTGCCCCACGCGACGATCGACGAGGCGTGTCGGGCGCGGGTCGTGATCACGCTGTGCGGCGACCTGGAAGAGGAACTGCCCGTGTTGTTCCTGCGCCTGCGGCGCGCCGCGCTCGACGGCGTGCCGGTCATCGAGTGCGCGCCGGCGGCAACCGGGCTCACGCCGTACGCGCGCCATCGCCTCGCCCACCTCCCGGGGGAGCTCACGCGCCTCGTCCCGGCGCTCGTCGCCCCGACGCGCGCCGACGCCCCGGACGGCGTCGACCCGGCGGCGCTCGCCGACGCTCGCGCGCTTCTCGGGTCGCTTCCCGGCGGCGGCGACGGCCTTGTCGTCGTCTACGGGCGGACATCGCTCGCCGAGCCGGCCGCCGGCGATGCCGCGGCGGCGCACGCGATCTGGCAGGCGTATCCGAACGCCCGGTTCCTGCCCGCGCTGCGACGGGCGAACGTGCACGGCGCGCTCGACATGGGATTGGCTCCCGGGATGCTCCCGGGCCGGGTGTCCCTCGAGGAGGGGCGGGCCGAGCTCGCCCCGGTGTGGGGCCCGCTGCCGGGACGGTCGGGCCGCGACGCGCGAGCAATCCTCCAGGCGACGGTCGACTCCGAGATCACGACGCTCATCCTCCTCGGCTGCGATCCGCTCGCCGACTGCGCGGACCGGGAGCTCGCGCTCGCCGCGCTCGAGCAGGTGCGGACGCTCGTGTTCGTCGGGACCCATCCGAACTCCTCGAGCGCGCTCGCCCGCGTCGTGCTCCCCGTCGCCGGCGACGGCGAGCGGGGCGGCACGACGACGAACTGCGAGGGTCGCGTGACGAGGCTCGCTGCCAAGGTGGTCCCCCCCGGCGTCGCCTGGCCGGCCTGGACGGTGGCGAGCGAGATCGCGCGCCGGCTCGACGCGACGCTCGGGCTCGACGGCGTCGACCAGATCTCGGCGGAGATCGCCCGGGTCGCCCCGGCGTACCGGGGGGTCGATGCAGGCCTGCTCGGACGGCCGGAGTGGCGCGACGGCGTCGTCGTGCCGCTCACCGAGACCCCGGTCACGATCGGCACCGGCGGGCCGCGGCCGATCGACCCGATCGCGACTCCCGGGATCGTCTCGGTCGAGGAGCAGGGGGCGCCGCTCGACCTCGGCGCGGCGCGGCCCGCGGGCGCCAGCGACGCGGCATGGCACACCCCGAGCCCGGCGCGACCACGGCCGGTCACGTTCGAGCCCGGCGAGGTCGTCCCCGCGGTCGGGCCGGCGAAGGGCGCCTACCGTCTCGTCGTGCGCCGGACCCTCTACGACCGGGGGACGCTCGTCGTCGAGAGCCCGTCGCTCGCGCCCCTCGTCCGGGAGCCCGCGGTGTTCGTCAATCCCGACGCGCTGAAAAGGCTCGGCGTAGACCCCGGGGCGATGGTCACGGTCCGCGCCGCGCGGGACTCGTTGGTGTTGCCCGTCCGGGTCGACGCGTCGCTGCCGCGGCGCGTGGTTTCCGTCGTCGCCAACCTCGCCGGCCCCGGCGAGCGCGGCGCGAACGCGCTCGTCGACGGCTCTGTCCCCGCCACCGACGTCTGGCTGGAGAAGGCGTGATGGGTGACCCCCTCTTCTCCCACGGCGTCGACCTCGGCGTCGTCGTCATCGTGCTCGTGAAGGTGCTCGTCGCCTTCGGGTCCCTGCTCGTGTCGGTGATGCTGATGATCTGGTTCGAGCGCAAGGTGATCTCGGACATGCAGAACCGGATCGGGCCGAACCGGGCGGGGAAGTTCGGGATCCTGCAGACCCTCGCCGATGGGGTGAAGCTGTTTTTCAAGGAGGACCTGCTGCCCGAGCGCGCCGACCGGGTCGTCTTCCGCATCGCCCCGTTCCTCTCGGTCGTGCCCGCCTTCCTCATCTTCGCCGTCGTCCCGGTCGGCGGGGTGGTGACGATCGCCCACCACGTCGTCGAGCTCCAGGTCGCCGACCCGCCGATCGGGATTCTTTTCGTGCTGGCGCTCTCGTCGGTCGCCGTCTACGGCGTGATGCTCGCCGGCTGGTCGTCAGGCTCGAAGTACCCGCTGCTCGGGTCGGTGCGCGCGTCTGCCCAGATGATCTCGTACGAGGCCGCGCTCGGGCTCACCGTCGTCACGGTCATCCTCGAGTCGCACGGACTTTCGACGCGGGCGATCGTCGAGTCCCAGGCCCAGTACTTCTGGCACTGGAACGCCCTGCGGCTGTGGGTCGTGCCCTTCGTGATCTTCTTCATCGCCGGGACCGCCGAGCTCAACCGGCCCCCGTTCGACCTCGCGGAGGGCGACACCGAGCTCGGCGGCGGGTTCCACACGGAGTACTCGTCGATCAGGTTCGCGATGTTCTACCTCGCCGAGTACATGAACACGATCACGATGTCGGCCGTCGTCGTGACGCTGTTCTTCGGGGGGCCCGACGGCCCCGGGTTCCCCGTCGTGCGCTGGCTCTGGCCGATTCTGTGGTTCCTCGGCAAGACGGTCGTCTTCTTGTACGTCCAGGTGTGGATCCGTGCCGCGCTCCCGCGGTTGCGGTACGACCAGCTGATGAACCTCGGCTGGAAGTGGCTCATCCCGCTCTCGCTCGGGTGGCTCCTCCTCGTCGCGGGCTCGCAGATCTCGAAGGCCTGGGGCTACGGCATCTTCGCCGGGATCATCGTCGCGGCCCTCATGCTTGCCCAGGCCCGCGCGACGGCGCGTCGCCGCCGGGCGCGCCTCGGCGGTCCCGCCACCCCGGCACCGCCCGAACTCCTCGCCGCACCGACGCTCGTCGACGGCACACCGGTGGGGGGCTGAGCGATGGGGATCCTCGGCGAGACCAACTTCCTCGGCGGGTTCTGGGTTGCGGCCAAACAGGTGCTCAAGCCGCGCGTCACCTCCGAGTACCCGGCCGAGAAGAGGCCGAAGCCGCCGCGCCTCCACGGCCGCCACGTCCTCAACCGCTACGAGGACGGGATGGAGAAGTGCATCGGCTGCGAGCTCTGCGCGGCCGTGTGCCCGGCAGACTGCATCTACGTGCGCGGAGCAGACAACGACCCCGACGCACCGGTCTCGCCGGGGGAGCGCTACGGCTTCGTCTACGAGATCAACTACCTGCGCTGCATCCACTGCGACCTGTGCGTCGAGGCGTGCCCGACCGAGGCGATCACCGAGTCGAAGCTGTTCGAGTTCTCGTTCACGAGCCGCGCCGACGCGATCTACACGAAGGCCGAGCTCGTCGTCGCCGACGACGGCAAGCCCCAGC
>JBEKCO010000021.1:0-32808 GCA_050014835.1 Acidimicrobiales bacterium | reverse complement strand
TCCGCCGCCAAAGGCCCGCGTGCCGCGGCGCCGAAGCTAGCCACCGCGCCACCCGCGGCCCCGACGACGGGAGGACCGCGGCGCTCGCCCCGGGCGGCGCGGCGCGTCGCCGAGTCGTCGCCGGCCGGCCGGAAGACCCCGTCGCGCAAGAGGACGCATTGAGGCCGTCCGCCGGGTCGGGAAGGGCCGGCTGGCGATGACGTGGCGGGCCGAGGACCTGATCCCGCACCGGGCGCCGTTCCTCCTCCTTTCGGCGATCGACGAGCTCGTGCCGGGGGAGCGGGCCAAGGGACGCTGGGAGCTCACGGGCGACGAGCCCTTCTTCGCCGGGCACTTCCCCGGCCGCCCGACCGTGCCCGGCGTGCTCCTCGTCGAGTCCCTCGCCCAGCTCGGGGCCGCGGCCGTGCTCGCCGACCAGCGATTCGCCGGCAGGCTGCCGCTCCTCGGCGGGATCGACAAGGCGCGCTTCCGCCGCCAGGTGGTGCCCGGCGACGTCGTGGAGCTCGAGGTGACGCTCGGCCGGCTCTCGGTGCGGGCGGGCACCGGGCAGGGCACCGCCTCGGTCGGCGGCCAGCTCGCCTGTGCGGCCGGCCTGTTCTTCGTGTTCGCCGAGGGCTAGAGCCGATGCGCCTCGTCACCTGGAACGTGAACTCGCTGGCCGCCCGGCTGCCCCGGGTCGAGGAGTGGATCGCCCAGCACGCGCCCGACGTGCTGCTGGTCCAGGAGACGAAGTGCGCCGACGCGGCCTTCCCCGCCGCCGCCTTCACGCGGCTCGGCTACGAGTCCGCCCACCACGGCGACGGGCGGTGGAACGGCGTCGCCATCGTCTCCCGCGTCGGGCTCGGCGGGGTCCGGGCGGGCTTCCGGGCCGCATCGTCGGACGTCGCGGGCGAGTGCCGGATCCTGTCGGCCGACTGCGGCGGCGTGCGCGTCTACTCGGTGTACGTCCCGAACGGCCGGGAGGTCGGCTCCGAGTTCTATGCCGCCAAGCTGAGCTGGCTCGGTGAGCTGCGCCGTGAGCTCGATGCGACGTGCGAGCCCTCGGCCGCCGTCGCGATCGGCGGCGACTTCAACGTCGCGCCCGAGGACCGCGACGTCTGGGACATCTCCGCCTTCGCCGGCCTCACCCACGTCACCGAGCCCGAGCGGGCCGCGCTGCGCGAGGTGATGGGGTTCGGCCTCACCGACGTCGTCCGCCTGCTCCACCCGGACGAGGCGGGGCCCTTTTCCTGGTGGGACTACCGCGGCGGCGCCTTCCACAAGGGCGAGGGCATGCGGATCGACCTCGTGCTCGCCTCGGCGCCGCTCGCCGCCCGGGTCGAGGCCGCCTTCGTCGACCGCGAGGCGCGCAAGGGCCAGGGGACGGAGCGTCAGCCTTCCGACCACGCCCCGGTCGTCGTCGACCTCGCGCCGTAGGGAGCGTCGCCGACCGGCGGGAGGGGCCCCGCCGGAGGTTCAGTGGACCGGAAGCCCCCAGATCGGGAACCACCGGCTGAGGTCCGGCTCGATCGAGAGGTCGTCGCCGAGCTCGTTTTTCAGCCGGAGCTCGGCCTCGTTGTCCCGGCGCTCGCCGCCCGCCGGGACGAAGGGGTAGAAGGTCCCGCGCTTGTACAGGTAGACGAGGTAAACGGTCGCCGCCGCCCGGGCGTCACCCGCGGCGGGAGTCGGCGCGAAGCCGAAGACCGAGCAGAGGAGCTGCGGCCCGAAGCCGTTCTCCTGGAGCGTCGTGTTCGTCACGTGGACGCGGGTGACGAGCACCTGGAAGTCGTCGGCCCCGAGCACGACCCAGCGGTAGCCGTACTGGTCGGAGTTCTCGCTCACGTGCGCGCCGGCGTCGTCGCCGAGGTTCAACAGCGCGGTGAACTCGGTCTCGGTGGCGGTGAAGGCCTGGCCCTCGGCGGGCTTGAAGCACACCCCCGCCTGGCCGGTCGGCTGCAGCCCCTCGGCGGCCTCGAGCGTGATCTGCGCCCCCGGCAGCCCGAAGAGCCTGTCGAGATTGGCCTGGGCGGGCTTCGTCCTGCCGAGCAGCGCGTCGAGAAATCCCACCGGCGCGCCTACGCGACCGGGTTCCGGCGCATCTCGGCGTCGAGCCTGGCGAGCTGGTCGAGGCGCTTCTGCAGCGGCGGGTGCGTCGAGAAGAGCGACGACAGGCTCATGCCCGGCGCGAGCGCCGGGGCGAAGTAGAAGGCGTTGAAGTGCTCGGCGGCGCGCAGGTCCCGAGACGGGATGCGGGACATCTCCCCGCTCACCTTGACGAGCGCCTCGGCGAGCAGGGCGGGCTGGCCGATGAGGATCGCGCCGGACCGGTCCGCGGCGAGCTCGCGGTAGCGCGAGAGCGCCCGGATGAGGATGAAGCTGATCGCGTAGAGGATCGCCGAGAACAGCAATCCCGCCAGCTCGAACAGCGCGATCTGGCCGCCGGCGCTGCCACCCCCCCGGCCCCGGTTCGAGCCGTAGCCGCCGAAGAAGCCCATGAGCATGAACACCCGCGTCATCAGCCCGGCGATGATGCCGAGGAAGCTGGCGATCGTCATCACCGCGACGTCGCGGTGGGCGACATGGGAGAGCTCGTGGGAGAGCACCGCCTCGACCTCGGGCTCGTTCAGCCGGCGCAGAAGCCCCGTCGTCACGCAGACGACGGCGTGCTTCTGGTCGCGGCCCGTCGCGAAGGCGTTCGGGATGTCGGTCTGGGCGATCGCGACGCGGGGTTTCGGCAGGTTCGCCATCGCCACGAGCCGGTCGATGATGGCGTGGAGCTGGGGCTGCTGCTGGGGCGTCACGATCTTGCCGCCCATCGAGTACAGGGCGATCTTGTCCGAGTAGTAGTACTGGACAAAAAGGACGCCGAACGCGATGACGAGGATGACGACGAGGTTGACCTTGGCGAGGACGAGCGCCGCGATGACGATGGCGTAGAGCAGGCCGAGGAGGAACATCGTCAGGAGCATGTGGGCGGTGAGACCCCGGTCGGCGGGGTAGCGGTGACGGGTTGCCATGGTGGGCGGTTAGCCCTTCTTTTTGACCTTGATCGTCTCGGAGCTCAGCAGGTCGCGCACCTCGGCGAGCGTCGAGGTGGCGGCGGGGATCGCGAGGTCCGAGGGGGTGATGACGCTCGGTTCGAGCTTCTTGCCCGAGGCATGCACCGTCTTCACCAGGCCGGCGAGCGCCTTGGCGAACGCCGCCTCGTCGGCCTTGTCGAGCGCCTTCCCGAGCTTCGCGTCGAGGGCGTCGAGCTTCTTCGCGGTGGGTTTGTCGACCTTGTACTGGCCGTCTTCGAGGATGCGGACGATCATGATTCGCCTTCTTTGTCCTCGAGGGTGAGCGGGTCGGGGGTCTTTGCGGCGTCCTCCGGGGACTCGGCCACCGGTTCGGCGTCGACGACCTTGTCCTCCTCGGGTGCCTCCGCCTCGGGCTTCTCGGCCGGCTTCTCGGCCGTGCCGAGGGCGCCGGCCGGCGAGGCGGCGGCGAGCTGGCCCTTCAGCTGGGCGAGCTCGGCGTCGACCTGGCCGGACTGGGAGGCCTTGTCGAGCTCGGCCTGGATCGGGTCCGAGCTCCCGGTGAGGTCCGTGAGGGCGCCGGAGGCGAGCAGCTCGTCGACGGCCCCCGCCCGGGCCTGCATCTGGGCGATCTTGTCCTGGGCCCGCTGCATCGCCATGCCGGTGTCGCTCATCGACTCGGAGATCCCGGAAACGGCCTCGCCGATCTTGGTCTGGGCCTGGGCGGCGGTGTAGCTCGCCTTCAGGGTCTCTTTCTGGGTCCGGAAGGCCTCGACGCGCGCCTGGAGCTGCTGGGTCGTCTGGACGAGCTTGTCCTCCTGCGCGACGAGCTGGTCGTGCTGGGTCTTCAGCTGTTCGAGCTGGGTCGCGATCGCGGCCCGCCGGGTGAGCGCCTCCCGGGCGAGGTCCTCCCGGTTCTGGGCGAGGGCCGAGCGCGCCTGGTCCTGCAACTTGTTGGCGCTCGCCTGGAGTTGCTCGGCCTGGAGCTCGATCCGCTTGCGGGCCGTCGCGACGTCGGCGACGCCCTTGCGCACCTGTTGGAGCTGCTCGAGCTGCTTTTCGTAGGAGAGGTCGAGCGTGTCGCGGGGGTCCTCGACGCGGTCGAGGGCCTTGTTCGCTTTCGCCTGCACGACGCTGCTCAGGCGTTTCAACACGCTCATCGCTCGCTCCCTCCGAGGCGCACCGGCCCTGGCGGGACCAGTGTCTGTGAAAACGCCTCCGCACCCGCGACGATCCGATCGCCGCGACCAATGCTGCGAGCATACGCCGCGTGCCCGCTGCCTCGACGAGCGGGCGGGCACGATCGGAGGGCCGCCCGGGGACGGTATCTTCGTTTCGATGTCCGATCGACTGTGTCTTCTCACCGTCCACGCCCACCCCGACGACGAGGCGTCGAAGGGCGCGGGGACGATCGCGCGCTACCACGCCGAGGGCGTGCACACCGTGCTCGTCACGGCGACCGGGGGCGAGGAGGGCGAGATCCTCAACCCCGCGCTCGACACCGACGAGGTGCGCGCCGACATCGCCGCGATCCGCCGGCGTGAGCTCGACGACGCGGCGGCCGTGATCGGCTACGACGAGGTCGTGCTGCTCGGCTACCGGGACTCGGGCATGGCTGACTCGCCGGCGAACGCCGATCCCCGCTGCTTCGCCCGGGCGCCGCTCGCCGAGGCGGTCGGCCGGCTCGTCGCCGAGATCCGCCGGGCGCGCCCGCAGGTGGTCGTGACCTACCCGGACGAACAGCGCGGCTACCGCCACCCCGACCACCTGCGCGTCCACGAGATCTCGGTCGCCGCCTTCGAGGCCGCCGGCGACCCCGCCGCCTACCCGTTCGCCGGAGTGGCCCACCAGCCCCAGAAGCTGTACTTCACGGTCTGGTCGATCGAGCAGATCGTGGCCCGGCACGAGAAGTTCGTCGAGCTCGGCATCACCTCGCCGTACGCCGAGTGGTTCGCCGACGGTTGGCCCAACCGGATGGGCGGGCTCGCGCCGACGGCGCGGATCGACGTCTCCGAGTACTACGAGGCCCGCCGGGGCGGCCTGCTCGCCCACGCGACCCAGATCGACCCGTCGTCGCCGTTCTGGTTCGGGCTCCCCGAGGACGTCGACCGCCAGCTGTACTCGGCGGAGGCCTACGTCTGCGCCCGCAACCTCGTCGGTCCGATCGGTGCCGAGGACGACCTGTTCGCCGGGATTCGGGAGAACGTCGCGGCCCCCGGGGGGTAGAAATGGGGGCAGCGTTCCGGGACGCGGCCCACGCGTTTTCCTCAAGGAGGTCTCGACGTGTCGAAGTGGCTCACGCAGGAGTGGCTCGACGAGAGCACCCGTCTCGCCACGACCCAACCGGTCCGTCCCGGCGTGTCGGCGCGGCTGCAGTACGTCGTCACCGGCGGACCCGGGGGCGACGTCGAGTACTACTGGGTCATCGTCGACGGCCAGCTCGTCGAGAACAAGCTCGGTGCGCTCGCCGATTCCGAGGTGACGCTCACCGAGAGCTACGAGGACGCGAAACGGATGCAGCAGGGCGAGCTCGACGCCAACGCCGCGTTCATGCAGGGCAAGGTCAAGGTGAGCGGCGACGTGGGCAAGCTCATGTCGCTGTTGCCGATCACGACGTCGCCGGAGTTCGCCGAGTTCCAGAAAGAAGTGCTCGCGATCACCGAGTTCTGAACCGCCGGGAGGGGCTCGCCCGCCCATCCCCGTCGTGTCGCGCGCTCAGTACTATGGGCTGCGTGGCGAAGCCGCGACGCTGGTCTTCCGCTGCGACCCCTGATGTCCCCTGATTCCCTCCACCTGTCCCCGCTCGTCGGGAGCCCGCTCGTCGACCCGGCGGGGGAACGGATCGGCCGGGTCAAGGACCTGATCGTCCGCCTCGACGGCAAGCCGCACCCGCCGATCACCGGGCTCGTCGCCCGCGTCGCCGGGCGGGACCTGTTCATCCCGATCGACCGCGTCGAGTCGCTGCGGCCGCGCCTCGTGCAGCTCGTCGGCGAGACGCTCGACCTCGGGCGGTTCGAGCGGCGTCCGGGGGAGCTGCTGCTCGACCGCGACCTCCAGGCCCACCACCTCATCCACGTCCTCGGCGCGCACCTCATCCGGGCGAACGAGATCGAGCTCGCCCAGGCCGAGGGGGGCTGGCAGGTCGTCGGCGTCGACCCCTCGGGCCGCGGCGTGCTGCGCCGCCTCATCCCGCGCCCGCTCGCCCGCCGCATCCGGACGAAGTCGTTCGTCGACTGGGAGAGCATCGAGCCGTTCGTCGCCCACGTCCCGACGGCGCGCATGCGGATACCGCTGCGCAAGCTGGCACGCCTGCGTCCCGCCCAGATCGCCGACCTCGTCGAGGCCGCCTCGCACGAGGAGGGGGAGGAGATCATCGAGGCGGTGAGCCTCGATCGCGAGCTCGAGGCCGACGTCTTCGAGGAGCTTGACCCCGACCACCAGCGGGAGTTCCTGGAGTCCCGCTCCAACGCCGAGGCGGCCCGCGTCCTCGCGACGATGGCGCCGGACGACGCCGCCGATCTCATCAACGACCTCGACCAGGACCGCCGCCTCGCGGTGCTCGAGGCGCTGCCGGCGCGCCAGCAGGCGAAGGTGCGCCGGTTGCTGAACTACAACCCGGAGACCGGTGGCGGGCTCATGAACCCGGACTTTCTGGCGCTTCCCTCGGCGACGACGGCCGGCGAGGCGCTCGGCGCCGTACGCGCCAGCGACATCGCGCCGGAGGCGTTGGGCACCGTCTACATGACCGACCCCGAAGGACGGATCTCGGGAACGGTCTCCGTCGTGCGGCTGCTGAAGGCGTCCCCCCGGGCCAAGCTCTCGTCGATCGCCGAGCACGACCCCGTGACGGTGCGTGCTGACGCCGACATCCACGCCATCGTGCGCAAGATGTCGGACTTCAACCTCTCCTCGGCGCCCGTCGTCGACGAGGACCACCGCATGCTCGGGGTCATCACCGTCGACGACGTCCTCGAGCTGCTGCTGCCGACGGGATGGCGGCGCGACTTCGGGATGACCGGGGCCGAGGAGTAGCCGGGGGTGCCGTTGATCGGCGGAGGACGGCCGTTACAGTGATCGCACGGGCGCACCCCGCGCCCAGAAAAGATCGGCAATGCAGCCATGCGCGCCTTGAGGATCCTCGCCCTCGCCGTGCTCGCCGTGGCCGGTTCGGCATCCCTCGTCGGCGCCGGTGCGGCGGACACCGCTTCATCGGCCCGGAGCGCGAGCCACGAGACCACGACGTCGGTGAAGTGGACGACGTGCCCCGGTCACGAGGAGTTCCGCTGCGCCTCGGTCCCCGTTCCCATCGACTACGCGAACCCCTCGCTCGGCACGCTGAAACTCGCCGTCGTGATGCTCCCGGCGACCGGTGCCCACCCGTTGGGCGACGTCTTCACGAACCCGGGCGGTCCGGGGGCGTCGGGGGTCGGCTTCCTCGAGGAGAGCCTGTCGTCGTTCCCGAAGTCGCTGCGCGCCGAGTTCAACATCGTGAGCTGGGACCCGCGCGGCGTCGAGCGCAGCGACCCGGTGACCTGTGTCGACGCGGACGGTATACGCACGCTCACCGAGGAGGACCCGCAGCCCTCGACGCCGGCCCAGATCGCCAGGGTCGTCGCCTTGACGAAGCAGTTCGTCGCCGCCTGCGCGGCGCACACCTCGAAGCTTCTCCTCGAGAACGTGGGCACGCGCACGACGATCGAGGACCTCGACCGCCTGCGCGCCGACCTCGGCCAGCCGAAGCTCGACTACCTCGGGTTCTCGTACGGGACGTTCATCGGCGAGCTGTACGCCGAGAAGTACCCGCACCACATCCGGGCGATGGTCCTCGACGGCGCGATCAACCCCGAGCTGTCCCTGACCGCCGCCGACCGCGAGCAGGCGCTCGGCTTCGAGGGCGACCTCCACGCCTTCTTCACCTGGTGCGACGCGAACAAGACCTGCCACCAGCGTCTGCCCGACGGCGCGGCGGCCTCCTACGCCAAGCTGATGGCGCTCTTCGAGGCCGGGGGCGTCATCCACGCCGGCTTCAAGGCGAAATACGGCGGGCTCCTGCCGGTCACGTTGGGCGTCGCCGAGATCGGCGTCATCTCGACGCTGTACTCGAACATCGAATGGCCCTACCTCGGGCTGGCGATCGACCGCGGCCTGCACGGCAACGGCGACCTGCTCGCCGAGCTCGCCTACGAGTACGTGGGTCTCGAGCAGAGCGGCAAGTTCTCGAACCAGGACGAGGCGAACGTCGCGGTCAACTGCGTCGACGCACCCTCGCCGCGCGACCTGTCGTTCTACGAGGCGCTCGCCAAGAGCCTCGCCGCGGTCGCCCCGGACTTCGGGGCCGCGGAGGCGTGGGGTTCGCTCACCTGCGCGTACTGGCCCGTCGCCGCCCAGGGCAAACCCGGACCGATCCACGCCGCGGGCTCACCGACGATCCTCGTCGTCGGCTCGACCGGCGACCCCGCGACGCCGTACCCGTGGGCGCAGGCGATCGCCTCGCAGCTTGACAACTCCCGCTTGCTGACCCGGTCGGGCACCGGTCACACGGGGTACTTTTCGAGCGCGTGCATCCGGCGCTACGTCGATCAGTACTTCGCAACTCTCGCCCTCCCGCCGAAAGGGACGATCTGCCCGAGCGACTGACGCCCCGGCGCCGACCCGGGGCGTCGCGGCGCGTGCCGCGCGTCCACCGACGGGCCCGGCCGGCGACGTGTCCGGGAAAAGTTTCCCCTGAACTGCTGGAACGCCCCGGTATGCCCGGGTAACATCCCCGTGCAAGCAGTCGCACCTCGTTCGGTGAGGCGGCTCGTCGCACACAGGCCACTGACCCCACCTGTCGAAAGACACTCCGGGTCAGGACAGACTTTCCCGGCACAAGGGATCGTCCGAGGTGGCTGGCCTTTCGGCCTACGGCGGCGGGCGCCAAAGCTCTGACGAGAGGGGTGCGCCGAGGCGTCCGCCGCGGCGGTCCGTGCCCAACGGGCTCCACCCACGCCGACTGGGGTTTGGGCACGACAAGGGAGAAACCCTGAGCGCCGATAAACGTTCGTCCGAACGACGACGGCGCACGTCTCTACGAGGTGACATAACGGTTCGGTGACCCGAACCGCCGACCTCCTGCGGACGTGCGCGACCGAGAAGCAACGTCCGCTCCACCCGACAAAGCGGGAGGTCGACCCAGCATGGCCAGTCGCGACCATGCATACGAAGACGGCAAGACCGCCGTCCTCGACGAGGCGCACATCGGAGACATCCGGGGCGCGCTCGGCACGATCAGCGTCGGCGACACCGGTGCGCGCCGGTCGTTTCTCGCGCGCCTGCTCACCCTGGCGGCGATCGTCGGGCCCGGCCTCATCGTCATGGTCGGCGACAACGACGCCGGCGGCGTCGCGACCTATGCGCAGGCGGGCCAGAACTTCGGGCTCACGCTCTTGTGGACGTTGCCGCTCCTCATCCCGGTGCTCGTCGTCAACCAGGAGATGGTCGTCCGGCTCGGCGCGGTGACCGGCGTCGGCCACGCCCGGCTCATCAACGAGCGTTTCGGGAGGTTCTGGGGGGCGTTCTCGGTCGGGGACCTTTTCGTCCTCAACTTTCTCACGATCGTCACCGAGTTCATCGGGGTCAGCCTGGCGCTCGGCTACTTCGGCGTGAGTCCGTACATCTCCGTCCCGCTCGCTGCGGTCGGACTGGTGGCGATGACCGCCTCGGGGAGTTTCCGGCGCTGGGAACGCTTCATGCTGCTCTTCGTCGTCGCCAACTTCCTCGTCATCCCGCTCGTCGTCTTCTCGCACCCGCACCCCGGCCCGGTGCTTCACGGGCTTTTCATCCCCGGGGTGCAAGGCGGGGTGAGCTCGACCGCGATCCTCCTCGTCATCGCCATCGTCGGCACGACGGTCGCGCCCTGGCAGCTGTTCTTCCAGCAGTCGAACATCGTCGACAAGCGGATCACCCCGCGCTGGGTGAACTACGAACGGGTCGACACCCTGCTCGGCTCGCTCGTCACGGTCTTCGCCGCGACGCTCATCGTCGTCACCGCGGCGTTCGCCTTCCAGCACACGCCGCTCGCGGGTCATTTCACGAACGCCGCGGGGGTCGCCGACGGTCTCGAGCACTACCTCGGCAACAGCGCCGGGACGCTCTTCTCGATCATTCTTCTGAACGCGTCGATCATCGGGGCTGCGGCGGTGACGCTCTCGACGTCGTACGCCTTCGGCGACATGTTCTCGATGAAGCACTCGCTCCACCGCCGGGTGACGGACGCGAAGGCGTTCTACGCGACGTTCTCCGCGCTCGTGTTCGTCGCCGCGGGGGTCGTGCTCATCCCGAGGGCCCCCCTCGGTCTCATCACGACGGCGGTCCAGGCGCTCGCCGGAGTCCTGCTTCCGAGCGCGACGGTCTTCCTCGTGCTGCTCTGCAACGACCGAGAGGTGCTCGGGCCCTGGGTCAACCGGCTGTGGCTGAACGTGCTGTCGGGACTCATCGTCTCGGTGCTCGTCGCGCTCTCGCTCATCCTCATGGTGACGACCGTCTTCTCGCACGTGAACGTGATGTTCGTCGTCTCGCTGCTCGGCGCGGTGCTCGCTGGCGGCGGGGTGCTCGCCGCCGTCCTCGGTTGGCGCGTCGGTCTCCGGCAGGAGGCGCCGAACGAGCCCCGCGCGACCCGGTCCCAGCGCGAGAACTGGCGCATGCCCCCCCTCACCCTGCTCACCCGGCCCGTGATGTCGAGGGGGCGACGTATCACGATGGTGGCGATGTGGGGCTACCTCTTCATCGCCGTCTCGCTGCTGGTGGTGAAGGCGGTCGAGCTCGGGATCGGGAGCCACTGACCCCGCGCCGTTTGCCGGGAGGGTGCCGAAGGGCGAGGCTTGCCCGATGAGCCTCGCCGCGAGTAGCGCCCGCCCCTCGGGCGGGTCGACACCTCCGGACGGCCCGGTGCGCGTCGCGTTCCTCGTCTACCGCGGGAACCCGCGATGCGGGGGACAGGGGGTCTACACGAGGCACCTGTCGCGCGCCCTCGTCGCGGCGGGCCACCGCGTGACGGTGTTCGCCGGCCAGCCGTACCCGGAGCTCGATCCGGGCGTGGACTTCACCCCGCTGCCGAGCCTCGACCTGTACCGCGAGCCGGACCCCTTCCGACGGCCCCGCCTGCGGGAGATCGCCTCGGTGACCGACGCCGTCGAGCTCGCGACGATGTGGACCGGGGGCTTCGGGGAACCGCGCACGTTCTCGTGGCGGGCGCGTGCCGCCCTCGCCCCCCGGCGGAGCGACTTCGACGTCGTCCACGACAACCAGGGCCTCGGCACGGGACTGCTCCGCATGCTGGGGGAGGGGTGGCCGGTTGTCGCGTCGATCCATCATCCGGTGGCCGTCGACCGCGGGCTCGACCTTGCCGAGGCCCGCGGCACCGCCCGGGCGTTGTCACTGTGCCGCTGGTACGGCTTCGCGGCGATGCAGAGCCGTGTCGCGCGCCGCATCCCGCGCATCGTGACGGTCTCGGAGTCGTCGTGGCGCGACATCGTCGAGCTGATGGGCGTCGCCCCCGAGCGGATCTCGGTCATCCCGCTCGGTGTCGACACCGAATGCTGGTGCCCGCGACCGGAGATCCCCCGGGTCCCCGGGCGGATCATGACGACGGCGAGCGCGGACGTGCCCCTGAAGGGGCTCGTTTACCTGCTCGAGGCGCTGGCGAAGCTGCGCACCGAGCGGGACGACGCGCACCTCGTCGTCGTGGGGCGGCCGCGCGTCGCGGGCCCCGTCGCGGCCGCGATCGCCCGGTTCGGGCTGCAAGACGCCGTCCGCTTCGTCGTCGGCGAACCGGACCGCCGCCTCGCCGAGCGCTACGCCGAGGCGTCGGTGGCGGTCGTCCCCTCGCTCTACGAGGGTTTCTCGCTCCCGGCGGTCGAGGCGATGGCGTGCGGCGTCCCGCTGGTCGCGACGTCCGGCGGCGCCCTGCCCGAGGTCGTCGGGCCCGACGGCGGCTCCGCCCTCGTCGTTCCGCCCGCCGATCCCGAAGCGATCGCCGCCGCCATCGACCGGGTCCTCGCCCGCCCGCCGCTCGCCCGGCGGCTCGGGGCGGCGGGGCGCGCCCGTGTGCTCGAGCGGTTCAGCTGGGCGCGGGTCGCGGAGGCGACCGTCGACGAGTACCGGGCGGTGCTGGGGGGACGGTCGTGCTGACCGTCAATCTCGAACGGGCCGCTGTGCGCCCGGGCCTCGTCGTGCTCGACGTCGGGTGCGGGGGCGGGCGCCACACGTTCGCCGCCCTGAAGGCGGGCGCGCACGTCGTCGCGCTCGACGCCGAGCGCGCCGAGCTCGACACCGTCGCCGGCATGGTCGCGGCGATGCGCGCCGCCGACGAGGTGACGGCGGGCGTGCGCCAGGGCGGTGTCGCCGCCGACGCGACGCGGCTCCCCTTCGCGGACGGGAGTTTCGACCGCGTCATCGCGTCGGAGGTGCTCGAGCACATCCGCGACGACGAGACGGCGCTCGCCGAGTTCGCCCGGGTGTTGCGGCCGGGGGGCCTGGCGGCTTTGAGCGTCCCCGCCGCCGGTCCCGAACGGGCGAACTGGGCGGTGTCGTCGGACTACCACGCCGTCGAGGGCGGGCACGTCCGCATCTACCGCCGGCGCGAGCTCGTCGGCCGCTGCGAACGGGCCGGGCTGCGCCTCGTCGGCTCGCACCACGCCCACGCGCTCCACTCGCCGTACTGGTTGCTGAAGTGCGTGGTCGGGGTCGGCCGCGAGGACCACCCGCTCGTCGCCGCCTACCACCGCTTCCTCGTCTGGGACATCACGCACCGCCCGTTCGTCACGCGCGCCCTCGAACGGGCGCTCAATCCGCTTTTCGGGAAGAGCCTCGTCGTCTACGTGGTAAAGGCCGGCTGATGGCTGGCGCGACCGTCCAGGCGGCGGAGTTCGTCGAGCCGAGATCGGCGGTCGAGGCGATCCTCGAGGTCCAGCAGCCCGACGGCATGATCCCGTGGTTCCCCGGCGGCCACGCTGACCCGTGGAACCACGTCGAGGCCGTGATGGCGCTCGCCGCGACGGGCGAGCTCGCGGCCGCGACGCGCGGCCTCGAGTGGCTCGCCCGCCGGCAGCGCGCCGACGGGAGCTGGCACGCCGCCTATGACCACGACGGCGGCGTCGAGGAGGCCCGCGTCGACACGAACGCCGTCGCCTACGTCGCGACCGGCGTCCTCGAGTACCTGTGGGCGGGCGGGGATCCCGATTTCGCCGGCGACATGTTCTGCGTCGTCGACCGGGCGCTCGACTTCGTCGTCTCGCTCGGCGCCCCGGACGGCGCCATCCCGTGGTCCGTCGCCCCCGGCGGCCGGCCGGCCGCGTTCTCGCTTCTCGCGGCGAGCTCGTCGATCTACCAGAGCCTCGGTTCGGGGGTGCGCCTCGCCGCCTCCCTCGGACTCGAGCGCCCCGCCTGGACCGAGGCTGCCGCCCGGGTCGGCCGGCTCGTCACCGGGCGCGAGTCGTTCTTCGCCGACAACGCGCAGTTCGCCATGGACTGGTACTACCCGGCGCTCGCCGGCGTGCTCGGCCTCGGTGCGGCCCGCGTCCGGTTGCGCGCCCGCCTCGGCGAGTTCGTCGTGCCCGACCGCGGGGTGCTGTGCCGGTCGGACCGGCGGTGGGTGACCACCGCCGAGACAGCGGAGTGCGCCGTCGCGCTCGCCCGGGTCGGCTGGGCGGACGAGGCGCTGGCGCTGCTGGCGACGACCGACGGGCTGCGCTGCGGGGACGGCTCGTACCTCACGGGCCTCGTGTTCCCGGAACGGTCCGAGTTCCCCCCCGGCGAGCGGACGTCGTATTCGGCGGCCGCGGTCGTGCTCGCCGGCGACGTGTTGTCGGGGGGCGTCACCGCGGCGGTGTTCGACCGCCTCGGCTAGCTGGCCCCGGCCCTGAATCCCAGCGACGCGTCGTGCGCACGAGCACGCGCAGGCTGCCACAGCCCGCGGCGATGTCCTCGGTGAAGCGTCGCGAGCGGAGCGCGTCGAGGTAGCACTTGTATGGGGGGCGGCCGCCTGCACGGGGGTCCTCGAAGACGTCGTGGAGGACGAGGAATCCCCCGGGCGCGACGTGGCGCCCCCAGCCGCGGTAGTCGGACCAGCAGACTGCTTCTCCGTGACCGCCGTCGACGAAGACGAGGGCGACCGGCGTCGACCAGTCGGACGCGACCCGGGCGGAGTTGCCGACGACCGCGACGACGAGGTCCTCGGCGCCGGCGCTCTCGAGCGTCGCCCGAAAGCGGGCCAGTGAATCCATCCGGCCGGTTCGCGGGTCGACGAGCGACGGGTCGTGGTCGGGCCAACCCGGCTGCATCTCCTCGGAACCGCGGTGGTGGTCGACGCTGTAGACGACGGCGGCCGAGGCGTCCGTGGCCGCGATCGCCGCGGCGAGGAAGAGCGTCGATCGGCCGAGATAGCCGCCGATCTCGACGATCGGCCCGGACCGTTCGGCGAGGGCGCGTGTGGCGACCGCGTGGAGGGCCATCGCCTCGTCGGTCGGCAGGAACCCGTCAGCCGCCCGCGCCGCGGCGAGCAACGACTCGGCCCGACGGACGGGAACGGGCGCGCTGTCCCGTGGCGGTTCGGAGGCGGTCATCCGGTCCCCGCTGCGACGGCGCTCCAGATCCCGAGTCCGAGAAGGATCAGCCCGGAGACCTTGCGCACCGCGTCGAGCGGCACGAGACGGGTGAGCGCCCTCCCGGCGGCGACGCCGACGCCGCTCACGACGACGAAGGCGAGCGCGGCGCCGGTGAACACGCTCAACGGGTCGCGCGATCTCGCCGAGAGGTTGGCGATCACGATCTGGGTGAGGTCGCCGAACTCGGCGAGGGCGATGACCGCGAACGTGATGGCGGTGATCCGCGCGCCCGACGGCCCGCGCCGGCGCCCTGCGGGCGACGGGCCTGCGCCGGTCTCGAGGAGCCGTTCCTCGTCGGAGGCGATCGCCGCGCCGCGCGCGTCGACGGCGGCGGCACGGGAGGCAAGGAGGTAGGCGGCCCCGGCCACGAAGAGCCCGGCCACGACGGCGTCGACGACGCGGTGCGGCGCGAGCGCGAGGAGCCGGCCGGCGAGGACCGCGACGCCGGCCTGGGCCACGAGGCCCGCCGCCGCGCCGAGCCACACCGGGAGCGGCCGGTGCCGCGAGGAGAGCAGGACCGTGGAGAGGAAGGTCTTGTCCGGGAGCTCCGCCAGGATCACGATGGCGAACGTCGCCGCGGCGAGGCCGAGGTTCACTGCGGCGTCAGCGCTCCGACAGGAGGTCGCGAAGTGTCGTGCGGACCCGCGTCGCGAGACGGAGGTTCACCTCGAGGTGCTCGACGATCTGGTCGAGGAGGCGCCGGAGGCCGCCGGAGTACCTCTTGGCGACGAAGCCGCGCACCGCGTCGAGGTACACGGGCTCACCGTCGTCGCCGAGCTCGGCGAGTCCCGCGATCCCCTCGAACATCCGGTGGACCGAGTTGTCGGGGTAGTGCGCCTCGAGCTCGTCGGCATGGGTCGAGACGAACTCCCACGTGACCGGTCCGATCGCGCGCTGTCCGAGCATCACCGCGAGCAGGTACGGCGCGTCCTGGCTGCGGATCTCGCCGCGGCAGTGCTCGTGGACCTCGGCCGCGTAGCCCGGATCGGTGAGGTAGCCGAAGGCGGTCCGGTGACGGCGCTCGTCGAGCGGCGACCGCGGATGACGACCGCGGGCGACGAGCGCGTCGAACTCCTCACGACGGGCGTTCCAGGCGACGGTGGCGAGGACGCTCTCGGCGATGTCGGCATCGAGCTCCCGGTGCCCGGAAACGTCGCCCGCGAAGAGCTCGCGCGCCCGGGCACGCACGTCGTCGTCGCCGCCGAAGGTGCCGAGCGCGGCGATGAGCGCCGACCGCAGGACCGGCGTCTGCTCGCCCTCGCCCGCTTTCGCCTCCCAGCCGACGCGGGCGAGCTCCGGCCCGAGGACCGTCCGCGTGTAGCGGGCGACGAGCGGGCGCTCGCGATCCGGCGCGACGAGGTCGACGGTGCGCAGCGCGCTCGTCACGACCGACCAGATGTAAGGGTCGTCCTCGCCCGCGAGGTGGGCGAGGACGTCGAGAAACTCCCCGAGCTCGGTGATGCCGGCGAGAACAGCGGCCCATAGGTCGCCGACGAGCCCGAGGCGCTCGATCGTGTCGAGCGCCCCGAGGTGCGTGAGCAGCTCCGCCCGGAGTGCAGGGTCCTGCCGGACGCGGTAGAAGCCGGTGCCTCCGGCGTTGACGACGACCGGGGAGCCGCGCAGCCGGATCCGCAGGGGCGCGTCGGCGAGGAGGACCCTCGTCGTCTCGCTCCGGTCGCGGGCCGAAGCCGCGATGACCGGCACGAGCCAGTGCGTGCCCCTCGCCGGGTCCTTTGTCGTCTCGGCCGGAAGGTAGGTGAACGGCTCCTGGCGCAGTTCGACCGTACCCTCGTCGCCGGCGAGCCCGGTGGCCGTGACAATCGGATAGCCGCCCTGGAAGACCCAGGAGTCCATGGCGGCGCGCAACGGGACGCCGGGGTTCTCGGCCTCGATCGCGTCCCACAGGTCGGTCGTCTCGGCGTTGCCGTAGGCGTTCGCCTCGAGGTAGCGGCGCACGCCGGCACGGAACTCGTCATGGCCGATGTACTGCTCGATCATCCACAGCACGGCCGGGGCTTTCACATAGGTGATCGGGATGTCGAACATCGCCGTGGCCTCTTCGGGGGTCGTGACGGGGAACTCGATCGGGCGCGTCGACGGGAGGCCGTCGATGAAGCGCGCCAACTCCCGCAGGCGGGCGAATCCGACGAAGCACTGCCAGTCGGGGTGGAAGTCGTCCTGGCAACGGAGCGCCATGAAGGTCGCGAAGGCCTCGTTCAACCAGACGCCGTTCCACCAGCGCATCGTGACGAGGTCCCCGAACCACATGTGGGCGAGTTCGTGCTCGATGACCTCGGCGATCCGGCGCAGCTCGGGCTTGGACGTGTCGGTCGGATCGGCGAGGAGCTCCGCCTCGCGGAAAGTGACGCAGCCGAGATTCTCCATCGCCCCCGCGGCGAAGTCCGGGATCGCGACGAGATCGAGCTTGTCACCTGGATAAGGGATCCCGAAGTAGTCGCGGTAGTAGCGGAGCGCATGCGCCGCGATCTCCGCCGCGGTGGCGGTGAGGTGGCCCTTGCCGGGCACGGTGACCACGCGCAGGGCGATGCCGTCGACGTCCACCGGCTCCGTCGCCTCGAGGGGACCGACGACGAAGGCGACGAGGTAGGTCGACATCGGGATCGTGTCGGCGAACCGGACGCGGCGCGCCCCCGAGGCGAGCTGCTCCACCGAGGTCTCGGGGCCGTTCGAGACGGCGAACATCCCCGGCGGGGTGACGAGCGTCACGCCGAAGACGGCCTTCAGGTCCGGCTCGTCGAAGCACGGGAACGCCTTGCGGGCGTCGGTCTCCTCGAACTGCGTCGTGGCGATCGCGCGCGGGACCCCGTCGTCGTCGACGAACTCGCTACGGTAAAAGCCCGTCAACTTGTTGCCGAGGACGCCGGCGAATCGGCAGCGCAGCGTGTATCGCCCGGGCGGGAGCGCCGAGCTGAGCCCGAATCGCACGAGTTCGGCCGGCGCGTCAAGCGACACGGAGAGCGCCGACGGCTCGCCGGCCGCGTCGGCATCCGCCCAGCCGGGCGTGATCCCGGCGTCGGTGATCGTCAGCTCGTCGGCGTTCAGGACGAGCTCGGTGAGTTCTTCGAGCACCTCGAGCTCGATGCGCGCTGAGCCGGTGAAGCTCGACGTCCCGATGTCGGGGGCGAGCTCGAGGTCGTAGCGCCGCGGGATCGCGTTGCGGGGGAGCCGGTACGAAGCGGGGTCGTTGATCGTGGTCACAGCACGTCGAGGCTAGTCAAGGCCGGCCCGCCCCCCGCCCAGCGGTCGCCGATCCCGGCCGCACTAGGGTGTCGGCGTGACGGAGGAGCACGGCTCAAACCGGGCGTCTCCGCCCGTTTCGTCGAAGCGTTTCGACGTGGTCTGCGTCGGCAACGCGCTGATGGACCACCTCGCCTTCGCCGACGCCGCCGTCGTCGAGTCCCTCGGTCTGCCGCTCGGCTCGATGACGCTCGTCAGCATCGCGACGAGCGACCGGATCCGGTCGCTCGTCGGCGAGGGCCGGCAGGTCCCCGGCGGCACGGTCACGAACACCGCGGTGGGCATCGCCTCGCTCGGGGGCCACCCCGCCTTCATCGGCGCGGTGGCGACCGACGACCTCGGTGACCGCTACGCCGCGGACCTCGAAGCGGCCGGGGTCCACTCCGTCCTCCAGCGCTTCGCGGCCGATCCCGCCGGTGACGAGGCGGCGACCGGACGTTGCTCCGTCATCGTCACACCGGACGCCGAGCGGACGATGGCGACCGCCCTCGGGGTCGGCGGGCGGCTCGACTCGGCAGGGATCGACGTCGAGGTCGTGGGAGACGCCCAGCTCGTCTACTTCGATGGTTACGTCCTCGACCTGCCCGACGCCCCGGCGCTCGTCCGGCGCCTCATCGACGCGGCCCGGTCCCGGGACACGGCCGTCGCCCTCGGGCTGTCGGACGCTCTGCTCGTCGAGCGGCATCGCGGCGTCCTCGAGGAGCTCACCGGCGGGCGCGTCGACATCGTCTTTTCCAACGAATCCGAGCTCCTCGAGCTCACCGGCGCGGTCGACGCACCACGTGCGCTGGGCGCGATCATCCGTCCGGGGCTCACCGTGGTCGTGACCCGCGGGGAGAAGGGCGCGATGGTCGGGACCTCAGGCGGCCTCGTCGACGTCCCCGCTTACCGGGTCGTCCGGGTCGTCGACCTGACCGGCGCCGGCGACCTGTTCGCCGCCGGCTTCTGTTTCGGGGTCACCCACGGCCACGGCCCGGAGGGCGCCGCACTCCTCGGCGCGCTCGCCGCGAGCGAGGTCATCGGGCATCTCGGCGCCCGGCCGGAGTCGTCGCTCGCCGACCTCGCCCGGGCGGTCGGCATCGTCTAGACGCGGCTCTACGTGCTCGCCTCGGAGTCGTCGACCGGCAGGGACGGCAGTTCCAGGTCGGCGAGGCGGACGAGCGCCGAGGCGATCCAGCGGGCGAGCGGTGCCACCTGGCCGTCGAGGCGATCCGGTTCCTCGAGGACGGAGTCGCTCAGCCGGTAGGTGCCCTGGTAGGCGATCTCGATCGCCGAGGTCGCCGATCCGGGCTCGGCGTCGTAGGCCTGTTCGACGGTGATCCCGCTGCGTTCGAGCGGTTCGCCGGCGAGCTCGGGACGGCTCTCGCCGATCGCGGCGAGCACCGTCGCGGCGTCGGGGACGGTGGCGAGGCGCTGGAGCCGCAGGGTGACCTCGACGACGAGCTCGGGACGCTCGGCGGTCGGCTCGCCGATCGACCAGGACCGATAGGCGCTCTGGCTCCAGGTCGGCCATTCGAGCCCGAGATCGGCGCGCACCCGCGGGGGGTTCTGCTCGCCAGGCAGCGAGAACGAGGTCTCGAAAGCGACGTCCCCCAGGAAGACGTCGACCTGGAATCGCTCCTCGACGGCCTGCTGCTCGAGCAGCGCCCCCTCGAGCGCCTCGCGGATCGCCCCGATCACGTCGAGGAGGATGTGGTCGATCACCGCGCAGAGGCTATCTGCGCCGGCCACCTCCCCGCAGATGGCGTCCCGCGTCCGCCGCTTTGTGCGATTTTTCCCCCGGCCGCGCCGGTAGGGGAGTAGTAGCGTCGCCGACGGATATCGGCAGAGCGGTTCGGCATTAACGATGAGGCGATGAGCGACAGCCCGGGTGTCAAGGACATATGGGCAGGCGGCCGCCTATCAGTCGCGACCGAACGGCGCACACGAGAACCCAATTCAAGGAGGGCTTATGGTTGTTCATGGCCTCAGTGATCCGCTGATCAAGGCGGGTCGCCACCGGCGGATGCCGGGAATGCGGGCCGTTGTCGTCCTCGCGACGTTTACGCTCCTCTCGGGCGTCGTCTCGACCGGCATCGCCTCCGCCGCTCAGGTTGCACGTCACCGCGCTCCGGCGGTCGTCAGTCACAAGAGCTCGTTCCTCGCCTGCGAGGTGACCGACACGGGCGGCATCAACGACCGTTCGTTCAACGCCTCCGCGTGGGCTGGACTTCAAGCCGCCAAGAAGGCGGACCCGTCGATGACGATCCGTTACCTGTCGTCGACCTCGTCGAGTGACTACGTGCCGAACATCGCCACGTTCGTCGGCGAGCACTGCGGAATCATCATCACCGTCGGCTTCCTGATGGGCGACGCCACCGAGGCGGCGGCGAAGGCCCACCCGAGCCAGGACTTCGCGATCGTCGACTACAGCTACTCGCCGGCGATCAAGAACATCGACTCCCTGCTCTACGAGACGAACCAGGACGCCTTCCTCGGAGGGTTCCTCGCCGCCGCGATGAGCAAGACGGGCAAGGTCGGGACCTTCGGCGGTGAGGACATCCCGACCGTCACCATCTACATGGATGGTTGGGTCGCGGGAGTCCGCTATTTCGACAAGGTCGACCACGCGCACGTCGTCGCCCTCGGATGGACCCCGAAGAAGGTCCGTCCCGCGAACAGCTATGACGGGACGGGCGTGTTCACCAACTCCTTCACGAGCCAGGCGGACGGCAAGACCGACGCGACGTCGCTCATCCAGCAGGGCGCCGATGTCATCTTCTCGGTTGCGGGCTCGGTGGGGCTCGGTGCCGCGGCCGCGGTGAAAGCCGCCGGTCACGGCGTCACGATGGAGTGGGTTGACACCGACGGCTGCATCTCGGCACCGAATTACTGCAGCATCTTCATCACCTCGGTGACGAAGGGCATCGTCAACTCGGTCGAGACCGCCGCGCTTTCGGCGGCACACGGCCACTTCAAGGGCGGCAACTACTTCGGCACGCTGAAGAACGGCGGTGTCGCGTTGTCGCCGTACCACGACTTTGCCAAGGTGATCCCCGCCAAGTTGCAGGCGGGACTCAAGACGATCGCCTCGATGATCGAGGCCGGGACGATCTCGGTCGACCCGAACTCCTACCCGGCGAGCTAGCCGGCTCTTTGGGGCACAGCCCGGGTCCGGATCCCGGACCCGGGCTGTGACGATCCGACAAGAAGACGACATCTCGGACAGGTGGCCGGGTTGGGGCCCGGCCCCCTGCCGCGGGTTCGAGGTAGCCGTGAAGCTTGAGCTGTCGGGGATCACGAAGACCTTCGGATCCCTCGTTGCAGACGATCACGTCGATCTCACCGTGGAGCCGGGGGAGATCCACGCGCTCCTGGGCGAGAACGGCGCCGGCAAGACGACCCTCATGAACGTCCTGTTCGGTCTCATGCACCCCGATTCGGGCGAGATCATGCTCGACGGCGAGGCCGTGCGCTTCGCCGACCCCGGTGCCGCGGTCCGGCACGGGATCGGCATGGTCCACCAGCATTTCATGCTCGTCCCGGTCTTCTCCGTGGCCGAGAACGTCGCGCTCGGGTTCGAGCCGACGCGCCGCTTCGGGCTGCTCGACCGCCGCAAGGCGCGGGACGAGATCCTCCGGATCTCCCACGAGTTCGGTCTCGAGGTCGAACCGGAGGCGATCGTCGAGGAGCTTCCCGTCGGGGTCCAGCAACGCGTCGAGATCCTGAAGGCGCTCTCGCGCGACGCCCATCTGCTCATCCTGGACGAGCCGACCTCGGTCCTCACCCCGCAGGAGACGGAGGGGCTCTTCGAGATCATGCGGTCGCTCGCCGCGTCAGGACGGTCGATCCTTTTCATCACGCACAAGCTGAAGGAGGTCCTCGCGATCGCCGACCGGATCACCGTCATGCGGCTCGGCGCGGTGATCGGCACGACGACCCCGCAGACGACGACGGAGTCCGAGCTCGCGTCGATGATGGTCGGCCGGACGGTCGAGCTCGTCGTGCAGAAGGAACCGGCGCGGCCCGGTGACGTCGTGCTCGCGGTGGAGGACCTGACGGTCGTCGACCCCCGCGGGCTGACCGTCGTCGACCACATCAGCTTCGACGTGCACGCCGGAGAGATCCTCGCCATCGCCGGCGTCCAGGGGAACGGCCAGACCGAGATCGAAGAGGCGCTCTGTGGCCTGATCGAGGCAGCCGAGGGCAGGGTCACGCTCCTCGGACGCGACATCACCCGTGCGACGCCGAAGGCGAGGTTGCGCGCCGGGATCGCCCACGTGCCCGAAGACCGGGTCCGGGACGGCCTCGTCGTCTCGATGACGATCGCCGACAACCTCATCCTCGACGTCTTCGACGTCGCGCCGCACGCCCGTTTCGGCGCGCGCAACCTCGGCGAGGTGAAGCGCAGCGGGGAGGAGAAGCTGGCCGACTTCGACATCCGCGCGAGCTCCACCGACATGCTCGTGAGTACCCTGTCGGGCGGCAACCAGCAGAAGGTGATCGTCGCCCGCGAGCTCTCCCGGTCGACCACGCTGCTCGTCGCCGCCCAGCCGACGCGCGGGCTCGACGTCGGATCGATCGAGTACGTCCACAAGCGGATCGTCGAGGAGCGTGACCGCGGCACGGCGGTCGTCATCATCTCGTCGGAGCTCGACGAGGTGCTCGCCCTCGGCGACCGGATCGCGGTCGTCTACCGCGGCCGGATCATGGAAACTGTCGACCCGACGGTCGGGCGCGAGAAGATCGGCCTTCTGATGGCGGGGATCACCGGCGACGGCGCGGGGTCGGTCCCGCCCGCGGGGACGACGTCGGGGACGGACAGGTGAGCGACGCCCCGATCGCCCTCGGGGGTGTCGCGGGACCGACCGCCGCCACCACGCCGGCGCGCGCCCCGTTCCGCTGGAGCCGGTTCTTTCATTGGATGGTCGAGGCGAACGTCGTCATGGTGACGGCACTCGCGATCTTCAGCGGTCTGTTCGTCGGCGCGATCCTCATCATCGTCACCCAGGCCAACGTGCTCCACGCCTGGGCGGGATTGTTCAGCCACCCCGGGACGACGGTGAGTGTGACGTTCTTCACCGTCGGCGATGCATATCGCGACCTGTTCACCGGTTCGCTCGGCGACCCGTTCGTGATCGGCCACGCGATCCACACCGGGCAGGGATGGACCCAGGCGCTCACGCCGATCAGCGAGACGCTGCTCTACGCCTCGCCGCTCTGCATCGCGGGACTCGCCGTCGGGCTTGGGTTCCGCACGGGCATGTTCAACATCGGCGGTCAGGGCCAGCTGATCGCCGGGGCGATGGCAGCGAGCTACGTCGGTTTCGAGATCAACCCGCCGGCCATCATCCACGTGCCGCTGTGCATCCTCGCCGGGTTCGCTGGCGGAGCGGTGGCGGGCTTCGTGCCGGGCTTCTTGAAGGCGCGAACCGGGGCGCACGAGGTGATCGTCACGATCATGCTCAACTACGTGTTCCTCGACCTGCTCGTCCTGGCGCTCACGACGCAGCCGTTCCAGCAACCGCACCAGCAGAACGCGATCGGCAGGATGATCTTCCAGAGCGCCGAGTTGCCCCGCATCTTCGGGCACAACCTGCGGGTCAACGTCGGCGTGCTCGTCGCCATCGCCTGCGCGCTCGGCGTTTCCTGGTTGCTCCGGCGCGGCACGCTCGGCTTCGGGTTCCGGGTGGTCGGCGCGAACCAGGACGCGGCCCGCGTCGCCGGGATCAACATCCGGCGCTCGACGATCCTCGTGCTCGTGATCTCGGGCGGGCTCGCCGGGCTCGCCGGGATGGTCTCGCTGTGCGGTTCCGACTACTTCCTCTCCTCCGGCTACGGCGGGACGGTCGGGTTCGACTGCATCACCGTGGCGCTCCTCGGCCGGAACCGCCCGATCGGCATCGTGCTCGGCTCGCTGCTCTTCGCCGCGTTGAACGTCGGCGGGCGGTACATGCAGGCGTCGACCGGGATCCCGCTCGACCTCGCCTCGGTCATCCAGGCGATCATCGTGTTCTTCGTCGCGACGCCGGGCCTCGTCAACGAGGTCTACCGGCTCCGCGGCATGAACGTCGGCCAGGGTCTTTTGACGAGGGGCTGGGCGGCGTGAGCGGGCGCGAACCTCTCGGCGGGCGGGGAAGCGGGTCGTGGCGATGACCGCGGTCGCGATCCTCGGCGAGAAGCCGCTCGTCTCGGTCGAGGCGCGCATCGTCTCCGTCGGCCGGCGTCGCGGCATGGGGATCTTCCTCGTCCTCGCTTCGGCGCTCATGCTGACCACGTTCGGCCTCGGCGTCTCGCCGGGGGCCCGCACGACATTCGAGCTCACCTCGATGTACTCGACGGCGTGGTACATCGCGCCGTTGCACTTCCCGGTGCGCGAGACCTCGATCGTGATGGCCGCCGTCACGGCGGCGCTCGGGGTCTGGCTCGTCGTCCGTCGCAGGACGCGAGGCAGTTACCTCGTCTTCAGCCTCGGCGTGGTGCTGTTCCTGTGGTCGTTCCTCGCCTGGGCGGCGCGCAACAACGAGCTCAACCTCGTCGGCATGATCGGTGTGACATTGATCTCCGCGGTGCCGATCATCTTCGGGTCGATGTCCGGCGTGATGTGCGAGCGGTCGGGCGTCATCAACGTGGCGATCGAGGGCCAGTTCCTCATGGGCGCGTTCATCGCCGCGATGATCGCGAGCGCCTCGGGCGATCTCTGGCTCGGGCTGGTCTGCGGGGCGATCGCCGGCGGGCTGCTCGGCGGGCTGCTCGCCTTCCTGTCGCTGCGCTACGCCGCCGATCAGATCATCGTCGGCATCGTCATCAACGCTTTCGCCCTCGGGCTGACGAACTACCTCACGGACACGCTGCTCGTCCCGTACCAGAACACTCTGAACTCGGGGCCGATCTTCGGGCCGGTCGCGATCCCGCTCCTCGACAAGATCCCGATCGTCGGTCCGGACGTCTTCGACCAGAACATCTTCGTCTACATCGCCATCGTGCTCCTCGTCGCGCTGACGACGGGCCTGTTCCGAACGCGCTGGGGGTTGCGGGTGCGGGCGGTCGGCGAGCACCCCGAGGCCGCCGAGACGGTCGGCATCCACGTCCTCACGGTCCGGTACCACAACGTCATCTGGGGCGGCGTGATCGCCGGGATCGGCGGGGCGGCGTTCACGATCGGCTCGACCGGCGAGTTCTCGTCCGACATGACCGCGGGCCTCGGCTTCGTCGCCCTCGCGGCGATGATCTTCGGCCGCTGGCGTCCCTACGGGGGTCTCCTGGCGGCGCTGCTGTTCGGATTCTCGAACTCGCTGCAGGCGACGCTTTCCGTGCTCAACGTGCCGATCAACCCGAACATCTTGGTCATGGCGCCGTATCTCATCACGATCGCCGTCGTCTCCGGCCTCGTCGGCCGGGTCCGCCCGCCGGCGAACGACGGCAAGCCCTACCGCCCGCAATAGCCGGGGTTCACCGCGGCGGTCGGGCGCCCGGTGCCGCGACGACGGCCGCGGCCGACTCGAGCCCGGACGCGAGGGCCCTCCCGGGAGGAGCACCCCAGAGCCAGGCGGCGAGGAACGTCCCGGTGAAGGCGTCGCCGGCTCCGGTCGTGTCGACGACGTCGCCGCGACCTGCCGGCAGGGTGAGCAGCGGTGATCCGCGCCTCGCCCAGAGCGCGCCCCGCGAGCCGAGGGTGAGGACGACCTCACCGAAGTGCGCGCCGAGGTTCGTAGCCACCTTCTCCGGTTCCTTCTCGCCCGTGAGCACGCGGCCCTCCTCGAGATTGGCGAAGCACAGGTCGAGCCCTTCTGTCCAGGAGAAAAAGGCGGTCGCGCCGACCCGCCCGAGCGGGCCCGCCGAGCACGGATCGACCGAGCGCGTCATGCCGGAACGCCCGGCGCGGCGCAGGATCTCGAGCGCGGCGTCGCGCGTCTCGTCGTCGAGGAGCTCGTAGCCGGAGAGGTGGAGGTGGTCGCCATGGCGGAAGAGCCTCTGGGGCACGGATGCGGCCGCGAGGGCGAGATTCGCGCCGCGGTCGGTGAGCATCGAACGCTGGCCCGCGGCGTCGACGATCGAGACGACGACGCCGCTCTGTCGCCCGGGGACGCGGTCGAGGTGAACCACGACGCGCGCGTCTTCGAGGGCCCGTGCGGACCGCCGGCCGAGGTCGTCGTCTCCGATCACGCCGACGAGGTGGACGGCGGCGCCGCCTCGGGCGAGCCAGACCGCTTGGTTCGCCGCCGAGCCGCCCGGCGCGAGCGTGATCGACGACGGCGTGTCGCTCGCCGGCGCGAACGGCCCTGTCTGGCGCACGATGATGTCGGTCATCAGGTCGCCGACGACGACGACCCGGCGAGCGGTCGCGCCGGGGACGAACCGCCTCCTGTCGGGAGTCCTCACGCCGCGGCCTGTCAGCGCGCGTGCCCGCTCGCGGCGAGCGCCACGGCGACGCGGGCCGCGAGTGTCGCGTTCCCCCGCACGACGGCGCGGTTTACGCGCACGCTCTCACCTTGTGTTGCCTCGGCGAGGTGTGCGAGGAGGAACGGTGTCACCTCCTTGCCGGAGAGCTGCGCGACCTCAGCGAGCTCCAGCGCCTCGGACAGCGCGGCGTCATGTCGCGCCGGATCGAGTTCGTGGGCCCGGTCGACGGGATTGGCGAGCAACATCCCACTGCCCGAGACGTCGCGATGCGCGGCGAACGCGTTGGCGGCCTCCTCGGGAGACTCGACGCTCCAGTCGAGCCGGTGCCGGGTCGCTGACACGTAGAAGCCGGGGAACTGCTTCGTGCGGTAGCCGACGACCGGCACGCCGAGCGACTCCAGGCGCTCGAGCGTCGCGGCGATGTCGAGAATCGATTTCACGCCCGACGAGACGACGAGGATGGGGACGACGCGCATCGTCTCGAGATCTGCCGAGACGTCCCAGGCCGTCATGGCGCCGCGGTGGACCCCACCGAGCCCGCCGGTCGCCATCACCGTGATGCCCGCCCGCGCGGCAAGCGTGATGGTCCCCGCGACGGTCGTCGCCCCGTCGACTCCGCCCGCGATCGCGAGGCCGAGGTCCCGCGCGGTCAACTTGGTGACCGCGGCTTTGGGGTCGGCGAGGCGCTCGACCTCGGCGGGAGACAGCCCCACGGTCGGGACGCCGGCGATCACGCCGACCGTCGCGGCCTCGGCCCCTTGGTCCCGGACGTCCTGTTCGAGCTGGCGGGCGACCTCGAGGTTGTCCGGGCTCGGCAGCCCGTGGGCGATGAGGGTCGTCTCGAGCGCGACGACACCGCGTCCATCGGCGAGGGCTTGGCGGACGTGGTCCCCGACACGGAATTGGCGACCGGCGGCAACTATCACGCGTCCGAAAGTGTAGTGTCCAACCTAATGTCGTCGAAGGACGCAGGTCACAGGATCGAGATCGACTGGCCACACCTGCGTGCCCAGGCGACGCGGGCCGCGCGCAACGCCTACGCGCCCTACTCGGGACTGAGCGTCGGCGCGGCCGGCCTCGTCGCCGACGGCCGGGTCTTCATCGGTTGCAACGTCGAGAACGCCTCCTACGGCTTGACGCTGTGCGCCGAGTGCGGGCTCGTCTCGAGCATCGTCGCCGCTGGGGCGGATGGGCTCCTCGCCCTCGCCATCGTCGCCCGCGACGGCCGACCGCTCATGCCGTGCGGGCGCTGTCGCCAGCTCCTCGTCGAGCACGGCGCCGTCGGCCTCCTGCTCGACAGGGGCGAGGGTGAGGAACCGGTGATGATGCGGGACCTGCTTCCAGCGGCGTGGCGCGGTCCCGAGGACGTCCCTTCGACCCGCTCGCCGAGTGCCGACTAAGAACGCCGCAGCTCCTTTCGACTTCGTCGACCTGATCCGGGCGAAGCGCGACGGTCAATCGCTGAGCGACGCCGCGATCGACTGGCTGATCGGCGCCTACTCCCGCGGACAGCTTCCCGACGAGCAGCTCTCGGCACTGCTCATGGCGATCTACTTCCGGGGCCTGTCGCAAGGAGAGCTCGCGACGTGGACGAGCGCGATGGTCGCCTCGGGGAGCCGCCTCGACCTGTCGGGTCTCGCCAGGCCGACGGTCGACAAGCACTCGACCGGGGGGGTGGGGGACAAGGTCTCACTCATCCTCGCCCCGCTGGTGGCGGCCTGCGGGGCCGCCGTACCGCAGCTCTCCGGGCGGGGGCTCGGCCACACCGGGGGCACGCTCGACAAGCTCGAGTCGATCCCCGGCTGGCGCTCCGAACTCACGTCCGACGAGATCCACCACCAGCTCGAGGAGGTCGGCTGCGTGATCTGCGCCGCAGGACGCGATCTCGCGCCGGCGGACCGCAAGCTCTACGCCCTGCGCGACGTGACGGCGACGGTCGAGTCCATCCCGCTTATCTCGGCCTCGATCATGTCGAAAAAGATCGCCGAGGGCACCGCCTCCCTGGTGCTCGACGTGAAGGTCGGTTCGGGAGCTTTCATGACCGAGACGAGCCGCGCCGCCGAGCTCGCCCGGACGATGGTCGGGCTCGGCCGCGAGCACGGCCTCCGGGTCGTCGCCCTCCTGACCGCGATGGACGCGCCGCTCGGGCGCGCCGTCGGAAACGCGCTCGAGGTCGCCGAGGCGGTCGAGGTGCTCTCCGGCGGCGGTCCCGCCGACCTCGTCGAGGTGACCCTCGCGCTGGCGAGAGAGATGCTCGATCTGGCGGGGCTCGGTGGCGTCGACCCAGCGGAGGCGCTGCGCGACGGATCGGCGTTGGAACGTTTCCGGGCGATGGTCGTCGCCCAGGGGGGCGATCCCGACGCCGCGCTGGCGCGGGCAGCGGTCGTCGACGAGGTGGTCGCCGACCGGTCCGGGTATCTCGCGCGCCTCGACGCGCGCGCCGTCGGGGTGGCGTCCTGGCGGCTTGGCGCGGGCCGGGCCCGCAAGGAGGACCCCGTCAGCCTCTCGGCCGGGGTGATCTGTCGCGTGAAACCTGGCGACGCCGTGGTCGCGGGACAGACGCTCCTCGAGCTCCATGCCGAGGACGACTCCCGGATCGCCGGGGCACGTGCCAGCCTCGTCGGTGCGTTCGACGTCGCCGAGTCGCCGCCGGCGAACCCACCCGTCGTGCTCGAGCGCATCGTCTGAACCTCGGCGCGGCGTCTCGGCCCGGCACTGCAGGTTCGGCGACACGAGCAACGTCCCACGGTCAGGCGGCTTGGCGCCTTATCGTGGCTGCGGCGAGTGGTGACGAGGGTCCCCGAATGGAGCAGTTGAGTTCACTGGAGGGCGCGTGACCGCGCTGCTGGCGCTGACCATGGTGCTCGCCTTCGGATGTTGGATACCGCTGGCGCAGGCCGTGCCGGGGATACCCCAGGGTTCGCGGACCTTCTACGCGACCCTGGGGAACGTCGCCTTCGCGCTCGGAGCGCTCGCCGTCGGCGGGGGGCACCTCGTGTTCGGGTGGCGACAGTTCTGGCTGCCGTTCGCGGGCGGGGTGGTGTGGACGGGAGGGAACTACTCCGCCTTCCGGGCGACGGAGGAGTTCGGGCTGGCCCGAGCCAGCGGCTCGTGGACGCCGTTGAACATCATCGTCGCGTTCGTGTGGGGAGCGCTTCTTTTCAAGGAACTCGATGGGTTCAGCGTCGCCCAGTTCACGGTCCTCGGCACGGCGCTCGTTCTCGTGCTGGCGGGGATCTGGTTCATCGTCCGATCACACGACGCCCGCGTGTTGGCCGTCAGTCCGGTGGGAACACGTTCCGCTGTGAACCGCGCCGTTCTGGCGGCCGAGGTCCCAGTGCGCGGATTCGCCGGCAGCTACCGCCGCGGCCTTCTCTTCGCTGGCGCGGCCGGCGTTCTCTGGGGCAGTTACTTCGTGCCGGCACAGTGGGCGAAGGTGCCTGCGCAGCTGAGCAACTTCCCGCTGGCACTCGGGATCCTCGCTGGCGGCGCGGTGCTGGTGATGGCGACGGGCGGGCCGGCGAGGCTGAAACCCAGGCACACCGCAGTCCAGGTGGCAGCTGGCGTCTTGTTCGGGGTGGGCAATCTTCTCTTACTCGGCCTGGTTGCCCGTGTCGGCACCGGTATCGGTTTCACCATCGCCCAACTCAGTCTGCTGATCAATGTGGGAATCGGCATCTTCGTCTTCAAGGTGCCCGAGCCGCACTCGCGCGCCGCCCGGATCGCTCTGTTCGGTGTCTTGCTCGCCGGCGCGGGCGGGATCGTGATCGGAAGCCTCAAGTGAGGGACTGGCCGTACGATCCCCAGTCACCCCATTGAGCGTGGGTGTTCAGCTCGGTGAACCGACGTCACCACTCTCCGACCGGCGGCCGCGTCCGTGGATGTGGGCCAGGTCTCGGGCTGGGAGTCGTGATCCCCTATCCGGCGATCACGACTCCGGAGCCCAGCTGCGTTGTTATGGGGTGCGGATTCGGTCAGCTGAACCGCCAGCACACGGCGCAGAACCGCTGACATGTGTCGATCGTCGATGCGATCGTTTTGCGGCGCAACTACTGGAAACGCGTGGCGGACACCGGGGTCATGGAGAGAATGCCGCAGTGCAGGTGCTGTATCGACCCTCCGTACGGCTGAATTCGTCCACCGACACCGCTTAGCAGTACACCTCTTGTGGTGCCCGGCGCGGTCAGTTCGAGCGCCGCGGAAGTCGGGCAGTACGCGTTCATGTAGCCCGTCGATGACTCATACTCGATGCCGAAGTATGCCGTTTCGTCGTGGGCAATGATGACTGGCTTGAGCATGATTTGGAACGCACCCAACGCGGCGTGCTGGTCTTTCGTGGACAGCTTGCCGCCCGACTTGGTCAGCATCTGCACCGTCGGGTAACCCTCCAGCTCGCATCGATGGCCGGAGACATTCTTGAATCCGTACTCGCTCGCGCGCGAGCCTGCGGCACCCGTTTGGTTCACCCAGACGGTTGCCAGCTCGGATGACGAGCAGGTCGAGATCATCGCTTCGACATTGGCCGCGCCAGCCACGATGCCGTCAACGAAAGACGCGAGGGTCGAAACGCTGCTGGCCACGATCACGAGCGCCATGCCTGCGATGCGTATTCGGCGTTGCGCCAAGGTGTTGATGGTGCTTCGCATACTTGCATCCTTTAGATCGTCCGTGCGCCGATCAGGGCGTGGCTGCCCAGGAAGAGCATGAGAGCGAGAGCAACCGGCGATGATCTCTTCACGGTTCAAATCCTTCCACCAGGACCGCCTGTCGACAGCATCATCCGCGAACGGCACTTTGATGACGCGTGGTACGTCGTTGTGACTGCATATTCTGGGGCACTTCTCGGAATACAAATCGCCATTTTCCTGAAGAAGCGCTTTTTGTCAAGGAGTCTTCGGCGAAGCCGAAGTCCGTTCTTCCAGGAGTTGTCGAGGATCGAACTGTGAACGGGGCGCGTGAGAAGAGCGCTCCGCTGCTGACGGGTGGTTGAAGGGGCGGTCAAGGCCGGGCAGAGCCCGCCCGAAGGGGAAGCCTTGACCGATCCGATTGTTCAGTTGTCGTCAGCCACCATCGAGACGGACCGCCGTCAGGCGGTCTTGGTTGCTTGGTGGTGGCCAGACACAGCGGACCTCACCATTGCCCCTATTTGGGCGGGCAGGCCTGGTTCGGCTGCCGGCCATTCCTTCGTGTTCGGCACATGGTGTGTTTCGGCCACAGCCAGGCGGGCTCATTCAAATAGTCGGCCTCGCCCGATGCTGGGGGGCCACGGCGATTGCCGAGCTCGCGCCCTGGCTGTGTCCGAACCTCTCACGCCACCGCCTTGGCCAGGCAGCGGATCTCGCCGTCGCGAAGGCCGTAGTAGACGAGGCAGAGAAGCTTTCGCGCGGCGGCGACGCGGGCGATCATCATGCCCCGGCGAGCCGCCACTCGCTCGTAGGTCGGGGCGATCGGCGCTCCACCGTGATAAGAGACGACGGCCTCGATGGCGGCCCAGCGCACGAGGTTGCTGCCCTGTTTGGTGATGTGGCCGCGGCTGACCTTGGTGTCGGACTCACGATGACGTGGCGTGAGCCCCGACCATGAGCAAAGGTGCCCGGCGCTCTCGAAGCGGGAGACGTCGCCGATCTCGGCGACGAAGATCGCCGCCATCACCGGCCCGACCCCGTTGATCGCCTGGACCGCCTGGTAGCCGACATGGCCTCGGAGACGCCGGGCGACCTCGCGCTCGACAGTCGTGATCTCACGTTGGTAGATCTCGAGGAGGTCCCGCAGCGACTCGACGCGGATGGCATAGGCGCCATCGAAGGCCATCTCGTCCAAGTGCCGCTGACCGCCCGGGCCGAACATGTCGTCGAGCGGCGGCAAGATGCCGAGTTTTGCCATGACGGCGTGCACCTGGGCCTTGGCCGAGATGCGAAGGGCGACGAGCTTGGCACGGTATCTGACGAGCTCTCGCAGCTCTCGAAGCTCCGGCGGAGCGATCCAGGCTTCTGGGAGATCACCCCGGGAGAGTCGTCTCGCGAGCTCGGTGGCATCAAGCACATCGTTCTTCACGCGCCTTGAGTCCCAGTGCAGACCGAGGGGATGGACGAGGTGCACGTGGGCGCCCTCGGCTTCTAACAGATCGGCCGCCCAGTACCAGCCATAGGTGGCCTCGAGTGCCACCTCGGGATCATCGCCGGCATTCGCCATCGCCAGTGCAAGCTGGAGCGGGTCGTTGGCGACGCGCACGGTCTCGAGCACCTCACCGTCGTCGGTGATCCTCACAATCACCGAGCGTCGACGGTGAAGGTCGATTCCCACATACTGTCTTTGGTGTTCCACCGGAGTCTCCTTCCGTTTCCGGGTTGGTTTGGAGACCCCGAGTGTGCCTCGCACACCCGGTTCCCGGCCACGAGAGGAGCTCCGGTGGTTCACCGGAGCTTGAGCGGATCGAGCAACCACGGCTGCCCTCGCTTGGTTCGGCGGCCGTGCCCGCACGACGGGGCCTGGTCACGCAGAAGCGGCGCAGCGCTTCTTCATGACATCAA
>JBEKCO010000020.1:0-31345 GCA_050014835.1 Acidimicrobiales bacterium | reverse complement strand
GCTCGCAGGTCGACGGGATCACCGTCCGCACCTGCTCGTTCACCCACGGCTCAGTCCATGTGACGGTGAAAGTCGCTCCCGCCGCCTACGGCTCGGGCGGTTTCGGGGGCGTCCCGGGGCTCGTCATCTCGCACCCGGCCGGAATCGGGGGCGACAGCGCGTACCTCCAGGACTTCCGGACCGGCGACGTCTTCGCCAGCGTCCACTTCATCAAGGGCCCGTACTGGGCTGGGGCATACTCGAACGCCCACGTCCCGGCGACCGGGGTTTTCGCGGTCGGGCGCCACGTCTACGCGCACCTGGCATAGGTGGAGCGCACCAAGCGGCCAGCCCGACCCGGCACCCGGGGCACATCGGCGGAGTTTGCCTGCCGGGGTCGCCCTGAGGAGCGGGAACGGAAAAGACCAAGTTCAGGGGGGATCGGTGATGGTTGACGTCGCGCCCGACACGGTGACAGCCGGGGCCGTGCACGACGGGGCGGCTTTGCCGCCCCGGAGCTTCCAGATCGTGCCCGTGAGGGGGTTACCGATCGTCGCCGTCGTCCTTTCGGGGCTCGTGATGGTGATCGCCACGAACACGCTCTGGGGGATCGACTTCTTCCACGTCGTCGGGGGCGGGTTGTGGACCGCGCTCGACCTGTTCCTCGGCTTCGTCATCGGGCCGATACTCGGGCGGCTCTCGATACCCGCGAGGATCGAGTTCAGCACGCGGTTGATGCCGAAGATGCTCCTCATCATGCCGACCCTCGTCGTTTGCACCCTCGGGGCGGGATGGCAGCTCGCCCGCCGTCTCGGCGATCTGAACTCGTCCTACCCGGAGCACGCCTGGCTCATCGCGGCCTTTGTCGTCGTGGCGCTCATGGCGGTCATCGCCCTGGGGCTCCTCGAGCCCGCCAACGTCGCCGTGCTCTTCGAGCTGCGCAAGGCGCGGCCCGACGGCGCGGTCATCGCCCGGCTGATGCGCCGTTTCATCGTGACCGCGGGGGTGACCGGGGCCCTGCAGGTGGCGACGCTCCTCATCATGACCAGGGTCGCCACGTCATGACCCGCGAAGAGCCCGCCGTCCCGTCCGTCCTCGAACGCCGCCTGCCGCCGGTCGCCGAGCTGGCGGTCGGGTCGCTCGCCCTCATGCTCGCGGGCGGCGTTTACCTCGCGGCGCACCTGCCGCGGCACCCGCCCCTCGGACCGGTCGTCGGGCTGCTCGTCGCCGGGACGGTCCTCACCTCGGTGGCGCTCGTCCTGCTCAGCCGGCTACGACCGTTCGCCTGGCGCACGTTCTTCCTGGTGGCCCGGTGGGCGCTGGCCGCCTACGCGGTCATCACCGGGGTCGGGGTGTTCATCTTCGTCTACGACCACACCGGCGGGAGCACGCTGGTCGTGCTCGTTTTGTCGCTCGTCGTCTTCGCCATCGACGTGCCGACCGTCATCGCTTTCACCGTCGCCCGGTACGAGCGGGCCGAGGGTCCTCCGGGTGCCTGAGACCGGCACGGAACGCGCTTCGTTGCCGCCTCCGCGGGGAGCCGTTACACTGTCGGTGTCACCAGCTTGTCCGAGGTGGTCTCGCGCGCGAGCCGATTCCCTCCAGCAGGTGATAGGAGATCCCGTACCTGTCGAGGTCGCATCCCGTAGTTCCGGTGCGAGTCGCTCGTCGAACTTCTGGGGGGCCATGTCGGCGTTTCCCCCGTCCCGTTCACTGCTCGACGTCTGATCCGCAGCCGAACGGAATTCTTCGGCCGCCGTGGCGGAACGAGCGGGACCGGGGGCGGATTTCCTTGGCAACCTCAGATTCTCGACAATTCAGGAGCAGAGCCGATGGCTGAACAGCAGCTCGAGCGCTCGATACTCGAACGCAAAGAACGCGACGAGCTTCACGCGATCGCGTCAGCGATGTCACTGACGCCCGCGCCGCGGTCGAAGAAGTCCGACATCATCGACCTCATCCTCGAGGCGACCGGAGTCGACGTCGACGTCGACGGGGCGACGAACGGTAACGGATCGAGCGCGCACACGACCACGCTCCCGACGAGCGGCGGGGCGATCCCTGCTGATGGCGCCGAACTGGATTCCCGCACGACAAGAGACGAACGAGCAAGTGAGGTGGCGATGATCGACTCCGAAGACATCCCCGACACGTCGGGTCCCACGCCGGACGTCGAGTACTCGGCCGAGGCGACCGAGGTTGCGACGCTTTCGCGCGACGCTCCCCGTGGGGCCGACGGCGACACCGCCGTCGACGTCGTATCCGCCGAGGAGGACCTCGACGAGCTGCGTCCCCGCCCAGCCGACCGCCGCCCGCCGCGGGGCGGTGTCAACCGCGAGACCCGCCAATCCGGCGACGGCCACGTCGACACGGCGAACCGGCGCAGCCGCCGGCGCCGCGGACGTGAACGCGGCGACGTGCAGTCCGGTCAGGAGGTCGCGTGGCAGGGCGAGCTCGTCCCCGTGAAGGGCCTGCTCGACCTGCGCGACGAGGGTTACGGCTTCCTGCGCACCGGCGGCTACCTGCCGAGCACGCGTGACGTCTACGTCTCGGTGAGCCAGGCGCGCCGTCTGGCGTTGCGCCGCGGCGACGCGATCGAGGGAGGGTGCCGACCCGCCGGCCCGAGCGAGAAGTACCCGGCGCTCATCCGTGTCGACACGGTCTCGGGGCTCACGCCCGACGAGGCCCGGCTCCGCCCGCGCTTCGAGGACCTCACGCCGCTCTTCCCGGACAGCAAGCTCAGCCTGGAGACGCCCGCCGACCCGAAGAACCTGACCTCGCGCATCGTCGACCTCGTCTCGCCGATCGGACGCGGCCAGCGGGGCATGATCGTCTCGCCCCCGAAGGCCGGCAAGACGTACGTGCTGAAGCAGATCGCCCACTCGATCGAGGCGAACGACCCGGACGTGCACCTCATCGTGCTGCTCGTCGCCGAGCGTCCTGAAGAGGTCACCGACATGCGCCGGACCGTGAAAGGCGAAGTGATCGCCTCGACGTTCGACCGGCCCGCCGACGAGCACACCGCCGTCGCCGAGCTGACGATCGAACGGGCGAAGCGGCTCGTCGAGCTCGGCCGCGACGTCGTCATCCTGCTCGACGGGATCACCCGGCTCGCCCGCGCCTACAACCTCGCCCAGCCCGCGACCGGCCGGATCATGTCCGGTGGCGTCGACTCCGGGGCGCTGTACCCGCCGAAGAAGTTCTTCGGGGCGGCCCGCAACGTCGAGGAGGGCGGGTCCCTCACGATCGTCGCCACGGCGCTCGTCGAGACCGGCTCGAAGATGGACGAGGTGATCTTCGAGGAGTTCAAGGGGACCGGGAACATGGAGCTCCGGCTCGACCGGCGTCTCGCCGAGCGGCGCATCTACCCGGCGATCGACGTCAACGCGAGCTCGACCCGCCACGAGGAGCTGCTCTTCGACCGCAACGAGCTCCAGCAGGTCTGGAAGCTCCGCCGGGTGCTGAACGCGCTCTCCAGCGAGGGCAACTCCGCGGCCGGCCTCGAACTTTTGATGGACAAGATCCGCACGACGGCGTCGAACGAGGAGTTCCTCGCCGAGATCGCCAAGGCTCCACAGACGACGGCTTAGACCGGGAAGCGGCGGGCGGGACCGCCGCTACCATGAGGGGACCATGAAGACCGACATCCACCCGAGCTACGTCACGACGACGGTGCGGTGTTCCTGCGGGAACACCTTCACGACGAGATCGACCAAGGCGGAGCTCCACGTCGAGCTCTGCAACGAGTGCCACCCCTTCTACACGGGCAAGCAGAAGCTCGTCGACACCGGTGGTCGCGTCGAGCGCTTCGAGCGCCGTTATGGCCCGCGCACGAAAAAGCGCAGCTGACCTGGCACCTTTCGGCGCAGTGAGCATCCTCGAGATGCCTGCCGTCTGAGCGGCACCGCCCGGCGGTCCGCGCCGCCGTTCAACGTCGTCGGGTACCCGAGGCGCGTCGTCCTGCGGTCTTGCCGCGTGTACCCCGTCGTCGCCTGGCCACTCAGCGGTCATTCACCGGCGGTGACCAGCCCCCACAATTTGGTCCAGTTCTTGGGTGGTTGATTGCCCGAGCTCCACAGCCCTTGGACCAGATCCGCGCTGAGTTGAGACGGTGCCGACTGGTCCAGTGTGGGTGTGGCCCGGACGAAGTCGGCGGCCGGCCGGCGGATAGCCTTGGCGCGTGCCAGAGGTGGAACGGTTCGAGAAACTCGAGCGTGAGTACGAAGAAGTCGTCGCGCAACTCGAGAAACCCGAGGTCGCCTCGGATCGCAGGCGTGTCCTCGAGTACTCGCGGCGCCTCAAGGCGCTCGAACCGGTCGTCCGGGCGATCCGCGCGCTGCGTGGTGCCGAGGGAGACGTCGCGGCGGCCCGCGAGATGGCCGACGACGCGCCGCCCGAGGAGCGCGAGCTCGCCAGATCGCAGCTCGCCGAGGCGGAGGAACGCGCGGCCGAGCTCGAGGCCGAGCTCGGCCGGTTGCTCGTCCCCCGTGACGAGAAGGACGGCAGGAACGTCATCGTCACGATCCGCGGCGCCGAGGGCGGCGCCGAGGCGAACCTGTTCGCGCGGGACCTCTACGACATGTACCTGCGCTACGCCGACCGCCACCACTGGCGCGTCGAGGTACTCAACCTGCAGGCCTCCGCCCTCGGCGGCATCGACGAGGCGATCTTCCTTGTAAAAGGAGCCGACGCCTGGCAGCGGCTGAAGCATGAAGGTGGCACGCACCGCGTCCAGCGCGTCCCGGTCACTGAGTCCCAGGGACGGATCCACACCTCGTCGGCCGCCGTCGTGGTGCTTCCGGAGGCCGACGAGGTGGAGGTCGAGATCGACCCCGCGGATCTCCGGATCGACGTCTACCGCTCGACCGGTCCCGGCGGGCAGTCCGTGAACACGACCGACTCGGCGGTCCGGATCACCCACGTGCCGACCGGCCTTGTCGTCGCCATGCAGGACGAGAAGAGCCAGATCCAGAACCGGGCGAAGGCGATGCAGGTCCTGCGGGCGCGCCTCGCGAAAATTGAACGTGACCGGCTGGAGGCGGAGCTCTCCCGCGAGCGCCGCGAGCAGGTGGGAGGCGGGGGTCGCGCCGACAAGATCCGCACGTACAACTTCAAGGAGAACCGTGTCACCGACCACCGCGTCGGCCTCACGCTGCACAAGCTCGACCGCATCCTCCAGGGTGATCTCGACGAGCTGGCCGACGCGCTCCTCGCCGATGAACGAACCCAGCAGCTCGGCGCCTCCCGCTGAGGCGCGGACGTGGCGTGAGCTTGTCAGCGCGGCGCGGGCGGTCCTCGGCGACGGGAACGAGGCGATGATCCTCGGTGAGGAGGCAGCCGGGTCCTCGCGGGCGGATTTCGTCCTTGCCATGGACACCATCCCGGAAGATCCGGACCGGGCGCGATTCGGTGCCCTCGTCGAGCAGCGCTCGCACGGCGCGCCGCTCCAGCACGTCGTCGGGCACTGGGGGTTCCGCCGTCTCGACCTTGTCGTCGACGGGCGCGTCCTCGTACCCCGGCCGGAGACCGAGTTCACCGTCGAGGTGGCGCTCGGTGAGCTCGCGGCTCGGGACACGCCCGGCGCCCGCACGCTCGCCGTCGACCTCGGGACCGGGTCGGGGGCGATCGCCTGCTCGCTCGTCGCGGAGCTCCCCGGCGTGTCGGTCGTCGCGACCGATCTCTCGCCCGCGGCCCTCGAGGTCGCAAAGTTGAACCGGGCCCGTCTCGATCCAAGGGAGGCCGACCGGATCGAGTTCCGCTTCGGCGACTGGTACTCGGCCCTCGATCCGGCGATGGCTGGCAGGGTCGACCTCGTTGTCGCGAACCCGCCGTACATCGCGGCGTCGGAGTGGCGCGGCCTCGACCCGGTCGTGCGAGATTTCGATCCGTTCGACGCGCTCATAGCCGGCGAGACGGGGCGCGAGGCGATCGAGGAGATCGTGAAAGGGGCATCGGCCTGGCTGAGGGACGGCGCGCCGGTCGTCGTCGAGATCGCGCCGGACCAGGCACCCGCCGTGACGGCGTTCGCCGCCGGTTGTGGAGTCCGAGAGATCGACGTGCGACGTGACCTCGCCGGCCGGGACCGCGTCGTCGTCGCGCGCTGGTGACCGCGAACCCCGTGACATCCGTCGCGGACGTCGCCCATGCGCTCGAGCGCGGTCGTGTCGTCGGGATCCCGACTGACACGGTGTACGGGCTCGCCGCCGCGCTCTCCCGGCCCGCCGCGGTCGACGAGCTCTTCGTCTTGAAGGGCCGGCCCCGCGACTTGGCCATCCCCGTGCTGGTCGCCGACCTCGCGCAGGCCGAAACCGTGGCCGGGGTGAGCGACCCTCGCCTTACCGTTCTCGCGGACCAGTTCTGGCCGGGCGCGCTGACCGTCGCCGTCCGCCGAGGCGCGGGGTCCGACGTGGTGCTCGGCGGCGACCCGACGACGGTCGGTGTGCGCTGCCCCGACGATGACGTCATCCGGGCGCTGTGCCGGCGGGTCGGGCCGCTCGCCGTCACGAGCGCCAACCCACACGCCGGTCCACCCGCCACGACCGCCGAGGAGCTCTCGTCGATCTTCGGCGACCAGGTCATCGTCGTCCTCGACGGGGGGCTGCGGGACGAACCGCCCTCGACGGTCGTCTCGATTGCCGAGGGCGAGCCGCGCTGCGTGCGGGAGGGAAGGATCCCGTTCACCGACGTGACGGCGGCGCTCACGGGGTCGTGACGGCGACGACCGGTGGCCGACGGCGCCTCCGCGGTGGGCGCGGACGTCGTGGCGAGCCTCCCGTTGCCGGGAGGCTCGACCTGCGAGCCGCGTAGACTGCGCGATTATGCGCTTCGCCCTGGGTTCTGACCACGCCGGTCTCCACTTGAAGGACCTCCTCGGTGGTTACCTCACGGCGGGCGGCCACGAAGTCATCGACTTCGGTACCCATTCGGAAGCGGCGGTCGACTATCCGGATTACGCCGCGATGGTCGGCCACGCCGTGGTCGCGGGCGAGGTGGATTTCGGGCTGTGCGTCTGCGGGACCGGCATCGGCATCGCGATCGCGGCGAACAAGATCCGCGGCGTGCGCGCCGCCATGGTCCACGACGTCACCTCGGCGCGGCTCGCGCGCGCGCATAACAACGCCAACATCATCTGTTTCGGCGCCCGGCTGGTCGGGACGGTGGTCGCCACCGACGCGCTCGACGCGTTCATCGTGACGCCCTTCGCGGAAGGACGCCACGTTCCCCGGCTGGAGAAGATCGCGCGCCTCGAAGAGAGCCAGTGACGGCCTTCTCCCCCGACGCGCTAGAAGGCGACGCCGAGGTCGCCCGCATCCTCGCCGACGAGCTCCGTCGGCAGAGGACGACCATCCAGCTCATCGCGTCGGAGAACTTCACCTCCCCCGCCGTCCTCGCCGCGACGGCCTCGGTGCTCACGAACAAGTACTCCGAGGGCTACCCGGGCCGCCGGTACTACGGGGGCAACGTCTTCGCGGACGAGGTCGAGGACCTCGCCCGCGAGCGGGCGAAGGCGCTGTTCGGAGCCGAGCACGCCAACGTCCAACCCCACGCCGGGGCTTCGGCCAACCTCGCGACGTACCTCGCGCTCATCGAGCCGGGCGAGACGATCCTCGCGATGCGCCTCGACCAAGGGGGCCACCTCACCCACGGCTCGCCGGTGAGCGTGACGGGCAAGTTGTACCGGTTCGTCTCCTATGGGGTGACCCCCGCGGAAAACGACGGGTCCGGCGAGCGCATCGACCTCGACGAGCTCGCCGAGCTCGCCCGCCGGGAGCACCCGAAGTTGATCATCGCCGGCACGACGGCGTACACGCGACTCATCGATCCCAAGCCCTTCCGGGCGATCGCCGACGAGGTGGGGGCGCTATTCATGTTCGACGCCGCCCACCCGGCCGGGCTCATCGCGGCGGGCGTGCACCCGAGTCCCGTCGGCGTCGCCGACGTCGTCACCTTGACGACGCACAAGACGCTGCGGGGGCCGCGTGGTGGGGCCATCCTCACCGGCGAAGAGCATGCCCGCGCGATTGACGCATCCGTCTTCCCGGGCCTGCAGGGCGGGCCGCTCGAACACGTCATCGCGGCGAAGGCGGTCGCGTTCGCCGAGGCCGCCCGTCCGTCGTTCAAGGAGTACGCCGGAAAGGTGCTGCGCAACGCGGCGGCGCTCGCCGCCTCGCTCGCCGACGAGGGCTTCCGCCTCGTCGCCGGGGGGACCGAGAACCACCAGGTCATCGTCGACCTGCGTTCGTTCGACCCCGACCTCACCGGCAAGGTCGCCCAGGACGTCCTCGACCAGACGGGGATCACCTGCAACCGCAACCAGATCCCGAACGACCCGCGCTCGCCGTTCGTGACGAGCGGCCTGCGACTCGGCAGCCCCGCCGAGACGACGGCGGGGATGGGCGAACCGGAGATGAGAAGGGTCGGCGAGCTGCTCGCCACGGTGCTGCGCCACCGCGACGACGAGAAGGTGCTCGCGGAAGTGCGCGCCGAGGTGCACGAGATGTGCGCCAAGTTCGACCCGTACCGGTCGTTCGGACCCGTGCCGAAAGCGACCGGCGAGGGAGGCGGGTCCCCCTAGGTGGGACTGTACGGCGAGTACGCCCTCGTCTTCGTCGTGGCGGCGGTCGCGACGTACCTGCTCGCTTTCCCGATCCGGCGGGCCGCCTTCCATTTCGGCGCCGTCGCCGAACCTGACGAGTTCCGTCCGCAGAGGTCACCGGTCCCGACGATCGGCGGCGCGGCGATGTTTCTCGGTTTCGCGGTCGCGATGGTCTTCGCCTCCCAGCTCGGCGCGCTGGGGCCGGTCTTCCGGGGGTCCTCCGAGCCGGCCGGGGTCGTCCTCGCCGCGCTCGTCATCTACCTCGTCGGGCTCGTCGACGACATCCGCAACATCTCGCCGCCGGCGAAGGTGGCCGGCCAGGTTCTCGCGGCGATGGTTCTCGTGTTCCTCGGGGTCACGATGTACTACTTCAAGATCCCGTTCGTCTCCACGATCTTCGTGCTCTCGCCGTCGATCCTGCCGCTCGTCACGGCGATCTGGGTCGTCGCCATGGCGAACGCCGTCAACCTCATCGACGGGCTCGACGGTCTCGCCGCCGGGATCATCGCCATCGCCGCCGGGACGCTGTGCATCTACGGTCTGCGCCTCGAGGTGCTGGGCAACCTCTCGGCCGACAACCTCGGACCGGTGATCGCGGCGATCACCTGTGGTGTCTGTATCGGCTTTTTGCCCCACAACTTCCATCCGGCCCGCGTGTTCATGGGCGACGGCGGGGCGCTGTTCCTTGGGTTGTTGATGGCGGCCGCGACGATGGTGATCGGGGGCCGCACCTCGGCGAACGGGGCGGCGGCGACCGACGTCACCGGCCTCACGTTCTTTCGCTTCGCGCCCTTTTTCATCCCGTTCTTCATCCTCGGGGTGCCGATCCTCGACGTGGCGTTCGCGATCGTGCGGCGCACCGTGCGGGGCACGTCGTTCGCCGAGCGGGATCTCGGCCATCTCCACCACCGGCTCGTGCGGCTCGGGCACGGCCACCGGCGGGCCGTGCTGATTCTGTGGGCCTGGACCGCCGTCCTCTCGGTCTTCGTGCTGCTCGTGACGTTCGGGTTGCACTACAGCGCCTTCGTCCCGTTCGGCGCGTTGTTCCTCGTGGCGGTGCTCTACACCGTCTTCCTTCCGGGCGCCCGCGCGCCCGCGCCGCAACCGCAGGTCGTCGCCGCGGGCGCCGACGCCGCGGAGGCGGGTACCGGCACGGCTGGGGCGCCGCCGATCCCAGTCCTCGTGTCGGGGGCAGCCGGCGTCGCCGTGGCTGGCGAGCCGGATCTCACCGCGCCCCGGTCGCGACGGCGCCGGCGTGTCGTGCGCCGGGCGCGCCGTTCCCGCAACCCCAACATGCCGCCCCGCCCCGACCCGGGAATTGGCACACCACCTGCGCATATTGTCCGCCCGAGCGACGACGAGGGAGGATGAATCGAGCGTGTCGAGGCGGCCGAGCCCGATGTACGTCCAGTTCGTTGGCATGGGCATGACGGCCGCAGCCTGCGTCGCCGTCGGATTCGGCGCGGGCTACTGGATCGGAGAGGCCACCGGCGCAGGGACCGCCGTGACCTTCGCGGGGCTGATTGTGGGTGCCGCCGCCGCGGTGGCGGCGACCTGGTTCAAGGTCAGGAGGTACCTGTAACCTCCAAGCAGCGCGGCCTGCGGGCCGCGCACCAAAATGTCACAGAGACGAATATGGACTGGATGACCAGCGTGTTCGAGCAACTCCCGCTGCCCGAGGTCGCGCACATCGTGCGGCGGACGGTCTGGGCGGGCATCGCCGTCGGCGCTATCGCCCTCGGCGTCTCGGCTCTGCTCGGACACGTGCTCGTCGGAGCCGGCGGCTGCTTCGGTCTCGCTCTGGGACTCGCGAACATCCGCCTCGTGTCGCGATCGGCCGCCAGGTTGAGTGCCGAATCCCAGTCCCATCGCACGCGCGCCCTAGCCTCGAACACTCTTCTGAGGCTCGGAGCGACGACGGTGATTGTCGTCGGGCTTGCTTTCGCGTCGATCGAGCTCGGATTCGGGGCAGCCTGCGGAATCGCCGTCTACTACTTCGTCTACATCGCGAGTCTTCTCCGTTCGCTTCTTCGGCGGGGCACGACGGGAGTCGCGTCATGACCGCCGGCGTGCTCGCGGTGACGATCACCATCGGCTCGCACATCACCTGGAAGGTGTTCGGTCAGACGATCGATGTCGACACCGTGCTCTCCACCCTCGTTGCCGGTGCGATCATCCTCGGCACCGGGTTCTACCTGCGCGCGGAGGCAACATCGGGCGCGCCGGGCAGGCTCCAACTTGCCGTGGAGACGATCCTCGACGCCGTGGACGGCGAAGTCGCCACCACGATGGGCGAGGCAGGTCGTCCGATCATCCCACTCGCCTTCACCCTGTTCGCGTTCATCCTCATTGCCAACTGGCTCGAACTCATTCCGACAGGCCACTCACCTCAGTACCTGCCGGCCCCAGCAGCCGACATCAACTTCACCGCCGCGCTCGCGCTCTTCGTCATCGTTCTCGTGCACGCGACCTGGATCCGTAGACAGGGTTGGCGGAACTACCTCGGCCACTACTTTCGTCCCTACAAGATCATGTTCCCGATCAACGTCATCGAGGAGCTCGTCAAGCCGTTCACACTCGCCTTGCGGCTTTTCGGCAACATCTTCGCCGGGGCAGTCGTGCTCCTCATCGTCGTCGACCTAATCCCGGCGAAGCTGATCGCGCCGATCCCGATCGTGGACGTCGTCTGGAAGCTTTTTGCCGGTGGTTTGATCGGCCCGATCCAGGCTCTCATTTTCGCGCTTCTCACCATCGTCTACTTCGAAGCCGCGATCACGGGGGGCGAGTAACCGGCACGGGAATCGCGCGCTCACTAAGGACCTATACCACCCACGACAGGAGGACGAGATGGCAGATACGACCCAGCAAGCGATCCAGCTTGCCGGCGCGCTCGTCGGCGGAGGGCTGATGCTCGGCGGCGGCGCCGTCGGCGCGGCCATCGGAGACGGGCTCGCGGGCAGTCAGACGATCGCCGGTGTCGCGCGCCAGCCCGAGGCGCAGAGCAGGTTGTTCACGATCATGTTCATCACGGTCGGCCTGTGCGAGGCCATGTACTTCATCAATCTGCTGTTCATGCTCGTCTTCGTGTTCGTCCTCTATAAGAAGTAGCAGGAGCACCCGTGTTGGTCGCGAGCTCGTCAGGAACAGGCGCGAGCTTCATCGTCCCGAACGCCACCTTCGTGGTCGAGCTCGCCATCTTCGTCGTCGTGCTCGGCCTGATGGCGAAGTTCGTGCTTCCTTCGTTGCACGGCGTCCTCGACGAGCGCCGGGCCGTGATCGTCGGCGCCCAACGCGACGCGGAGGCCGCCCGGCAGGAGGCTCGGCGTCTCGACGCGGAGCGGGCGGCCGTTCTCGCCAAGGCGCGCGCCGAGGCTCGCGCGCTCATCGATGAGGCCGCGGGATCCGTCGAGGACCTCATCGAGGATGCCCGGGCGCGCGGGCAGGCCGAACTCGAACGACGCCTCGCCGCCGCCACCGACGTGATCGAGTCGGAGCGGCGGCACGTGTACGACGTCGTCATGGAGGGGGCGGTCGAACTCGTCATCGAAGCGGCGGCAAGGATCGTCGGTGGAAATCTCGATGCTGAACGCCACCGTGTGACCATCGCGGCCGATCTCGCCGCCGCAGGCGCGCCGCAGCCGAGCGACTGATGGGCTCCGCGTGATTCTCGCTTCGACGGACTTCGGGCTCAGCTTCGCCCTCGAATGGGTGGCGCTCGGCATCATCGTGTGGCTGGTCGCCCGCTACGCCGTTCCGTTCATCCGCCCGCGGATGGACGCGCGCTCGGAGATGATCAGGGCCGAGCTCGCCGCCGCCGAGAAGACGCGTCTCGAAGCGGCAGAACTCCTGGCGGCCAGCACCGCGTCGCTGGAACAGGCGAGAAGGGGTGCCGAGGCGATCGTCGCCCGCGGACGACAGAATGCGGCGCGTCTTGTCGCCGAGGGGAACGTGCACGCCGGGGCCGAATACGCGCAAGCGATCACCCGGGCGGATGCGGCGATCACGCTCGCCGTCGCCCAGGTTCGCGAGCAGGTCATCAGGGAAGTCGGTGCGCTCGTCGTCGCGGTGGCGGCGAAGGTCGTCGCCGCCGAGCTCGACAGTGCGGGCCACCACCGCCTCATCGATGAGGCCATCGTCGCCGCCGAGTCCGAGCAGGCGGGCTAGCAGTGCGCGAGCTCATCCGCGGCTATGCGGCAGCAGCCTTCGAGTCCGCCGCGGCCGCGGACCGGCTGGACACGACGCGCGGCGACCTCACCGGGTTCGCGCGAGCGCTGAACGATTCAGAGCAGCTGCGCCTCGCCCTGTGCGACCCAATGAACGGCACGACGGCGCGGCGCGCCATCGTCGCCGAGCTGCTCGCCGGCAGGACGACGCCCGAGGCCGCGGCGCTGTGCTCTTTCATAGTCCGCGTCGAGCGGCCCGGAGAGTTCGCTCTCTCCTTGACGACCGTCGTCAAGCTCGCCGACGCCGAGTGCCAAAGGATCGCTGACGCGGCCGCGTTCAGCATGGAGCCCCTCGCGGCGAGAGGGGTCGTGCGCGCGCGGATCCGCGGCTACGCCGAGCGCGTCCTGCAGGAGTTGTCCGCGACCCACGATGTGGACGAGGTCGAGGACGAGTTGTTCGCCATCGCGCGCTTAGTCGAGGCCAACCTGGCGCTGCGTCAGACGCTCGGGGACGCAAGCCTGCCGCTCGCCGGCAGGTTCGCGGTCGTCGACGACCTTTTCGGGCCGCGTTGCCGTCCGGCGACGGTCCGGCTCGCGCGCTACGCGTTGCGCGCCGGGCGACTGCGGGACCTCGTCGGCACCTTCGAGTGGCTGGTCGAGCTGGCCGCCGCGGAGCGCGGCCGACGAATAGCCACGGTGCGGACCGCCGTCGCGCTCCGACCGGCCGAGAAAAGGCGCATCGCTGCCGCGCTCGGCAGGATCACGGAGCGCGACGTCGAGGTGCGCGAGATGATCGATCCGACGGTCGTGGGCGGTCTCCTCGTCTCGGTCGGCGACCTCGTCATCGACGGCACGGTCCGGTTGCGCCTCGAGCGCCTCCGGGACGTCCTCGCCCAGGCGAGCTGAGGGCTAAGAAGGACAGATCATGGCCGAGTTGAGGATCAGCGCCGACGAGATCAACGCCGTGCTGGCGCGGCACGTCGCCGAGCTGACGACCGACGTCGGGGCCGAGCAGGTCGGTCGCATCGTCGAGGTCGGCGACGGGATCGCGCACGTCGCCGGGTTGCCGCACGCCTCGGTGAACGAGCTGCTCGAGTTCGAGAACGGGACGTTCGGGCTCGCGCTCAACCTCGACGAGGACGAGATCGGGGCGATCGTGCTCGGCGACGTCGAGGGGCTCGACGAGGGCCAGAGCGTGCGCACGACCGGGCGAATCCTCTCGGTGCCCGTCGGCGACGCGCTCCTCGGGCGGGTCGTCAACCCCCTCGGCGAGCCGATCGACGGCCGGGGCCCGCTCGGCGACGTCGAGCTACGGCGTCTCGAGGTGCAGGCCCCGGGGATCATCGACCGACAGCCGGTGTGCGAGCCGTTGCAGACCGGGATCAAGGTGATCGACTCGATCACGCCGATCGGGCGAGGACAGCGGGAGCTCCTCATCGGGGACCGCAAGACCGGCAAGACGACGATCGCCGTCGACACGATCATCAATCAGCGCGGCACGGGAGTGAAGTGCATCTACGTCGCGATCGGCCAGAAGGGTTCGACGGTCGCCCAGGTCGTCGCGACCCTCACGGCCCACGACGCGCTGAGCTACACGGTTGTCGTCGCGGCACCCGCCTCGGAGCCGGCGCCGTTTAAGTACCTCGCGCCCTACGCCGGCTGCGCGATGGGTCAGCACTGGATGGAGCGCGGCGAGCATGCGCTCGTCGTCTACGACGACCTGTCGAAACAGGCCGACGCCTACCGCCAGCTCTCGCTGCTGCTCCGCCGCCCCCCGGGTCGGGAGGCCTACCCCGGCGACATCTTCTACCTCCACAGCCGGCTGCTCGAGCGAGCTGCCAAGCTTTCGGACGAGTTGGGCGGCGGGTCGCTCACCGCCCTGCCGATCATCGAGACGAAGGCTGGCGACATCGCGGCCTACATCCCGACCAACGTCATCTCGATCACCGACGGCCAGATCTTTCTGGAGACCGACCTTTTCAACTCCGGGGTGCGCCCGGCGATGAACATCGGGAACTCCGTCTCGCGTGTCGGCGGCGCCGCCCAGGTGAAGGCCATGAAGTCGGTCGTCGGTTCATTGAAGATCGACCTCGCCCAGTTCCGGGACCTCGAGGCGTTCGCGACGTTCGGCTCCGAGCTCGACAAGGCCTCCCAGGCCCAGCTCGACCGCGGCTACCGCCTGATCGAGCTGATGAAGCAGGGTCACAACGAGCCGATGCCCGTCGAGGAGCAGATCGTCGTCATCTACGCCGGCGTGCACGGGTTCGTCGACGCCATCGCGGTCGGCGACGTCACGCGCTTCGAATCGGTCCTGCGCGCCGACTTCCGCTCGGCGCACCCCGACATGCTCGAGCACATCAGGTCGACGGGGGAGCTGCCCGAGACGGCCGGGTTCGAGGCCGCCATCGGTGACGTGGCGGCGGGCTTCGCCAAGGACCCCGACGCCGTCGTCGCGCCCGAGGACGCGGCGCCCGCCGCCGCTGCGGAGCTTGCGCCGGAGGAACCCGCGACGACCGACCTGCGGGACTGATCGATGTCGTCTGGCCAGGAACGCGTCCTTCGGCGCCGGATCCGCTCGATCGAGTCGACCGAGAAGCTGACCCGGGCGATGGACCTCATCTCGGCGTCCCAGATCGTGCGCGCCCAGAACCGCATCGGGGCGAGCCGTCCCTACGCCGAAGGGATCGGGGAGATCCTCGGGATCGCGAACGCCGATCTCGGCCCGGCCTCGCCGCTCGGCGGCGTGCCCGGTGACCCGCGCCACGTCCTCGTCGTCGCCGTCGTCGCCGATCGCGGGCTTTGCGGCGCCTACAACTCGAACGTGCTGCGCACGGCCGACCGGCTGATGCGCGCCGGCGAGGGTGAGGGCCGCGCCTACTCGCTCGTCACCGTCGGGCGCCGGGCCCAGCGGTACTTCCGGTTCCACGGGCGGGAGATCGAGACGGCGTTCGTGAAGATGACCGAACGGCCGACCTACGAGGACGCCTGTCGGGTCGCCCGGGAGTTGACGGTCCCGTTTCTCGCCGGCAGCGTCGATCTCGTCCAGCTCGTCTCGACGCGCTTCCGCTCCGCCGGGATCCAGGCCGTCGAGGTGCGTCAGCTCCTCCCGCTCGCGCCGACGGGGCGCGCGCTCGGCGCGGGCACCGTCGCGGAGCCGGGTCCGCCCGTGGGCTTCTACGACTTCGAGCCGGAGGCCCCGGACCTGCTTGCCGCGCTCGTCCCGAGTTTCGCCGAGGCGGCGATCTTCGAGGCGCTCCTGGAGGCCTCGGCCTCGGAGCACACCGCGCGCCAGCGGGCGATGGCGGCGGCGACGGAGAACGCCGAGGATCTCACGACGACGCTCGGCCGGACGATGAACCGCGTCCGCCAGGATTCGATCACGACCGAGATCATGGAGATCGTGGGCGGTGCCGAAGCGATGCGGCTCGCCGGTCGCGCGGCCGGTTCCGAGACGACGACCGACAGTCTCAGCGAGGAGTAGAGGTATGGCGACAGAACGTGCCCAGTCGGACCCCGGGGGCGGGCCGCTCGAGAACGGCCGGATCATGTCGATCGCCGGTCCCGTCGTCGACGTCGAGTTCCCGCCGCACGCGCTGCCGGCGATCAACACGGCGCTCGAGATCGACCTCGAGCTCGAGGGCGTGGCGGTCGTCATCACCGCCGAGGTGGCGCAGCAGATCGGCGAGGGGCGCGTCCGGTGCATCTGCCTGAAGCCGACCGACGGCCTGGAGCGCGGCGCCGTCGTGCGCAACACCGGCCAGGGGATCACCGTGCCCGTGGGCGACAACGTGCTCGGCCACGCCTTCGACGTCATCGGCCAGCCGATCGACACCGACGACATCGGTCCGATCGTCGACCGCTGGGAGATCCACCGCGACCCGCCGCCATTCGACGAGCTCGAGCCGCGCCGCGAGATGTTCGAGACCGGGATCAAGGTGATCGACCTGTTGGAGCCGTACGTGCAGGGCGGCAAGATCGGCCTGTTCGGCGGTGCCGGCGTCGGCAAGACCGTCCTCATACTCGAGATGATCAACCGCGTCGCCAAGCAGCACGGCGGCGTCTCGGTCTTCGCCGGGGTGGGTGAGCGGACCCGCGAGGGGAACGACCTCTGGCTCGAGATGCAGTCTTCGGGCGTCATCGACAAGGCGGTCCTCGTCTTCGGGCAGATGGACGAGCCACCCGGCGTCCGGCTGCGGGTCGGGCTCAGCGCCCTCACGATGGCGGAGTACTTCCGGGACGTGAAGCACCAGGACGTGCTGTTGTTCGTCGACAACATCTTCCGCTTCGTGCAGGCCGGTTCCGAGGTGTCGACGCTGCTCGGGCGGATGCCGTCCGCCGTCGGCTACCAGCCGACGCTCGCCGACGAGATGGGCCAGCTCCAGGAGCGGATCACGTCGACGCGGGGCCGTTCGATCACCTCGGTGCAGGCCGTGTACGTGCCGGCGGACGACTACACAGACCCGGCGCCGTTCACGACGTTCGCCCACCTCGACGCCACGACCGAGCTGTCGCGCCAGATCGCGGCACTGGGGATCTACCCCGCGGTCGACCCGCTCGCCTCGACGAGCAGCATCCTCGCCCCCGAGGTCGTCGGCGAGCGCCACTACGCCTGCGCGAGCGCTGTGAAACAGGTCCTCCAGCGCTACCGCGACCTGCAGGACATCATCGCCATCCTCGGCCTCGAGGAGCTGTCCGAGGAGGACCGGGTGACGGTGACCCGGGCGCGCAAGATCCAGCGGTTCCTGTCGCAGCCGTTCTTCGTCGGCGAGGTCTTCACCGGCCTGCCGGGCGTCTACGTCGGCGTGGACGAGACCGTCCGCAGTTTCGAGGCGCTCCTCGGCGGCGACCTCGACGACGTCCCGGAGCAGGCATTCCTGAACGCCGGCGGCGTCGACGACGTCCAAGCGAAGTCCAAGCAGCTCGAGAGCGCCTGAGAGCGCGGGCCGTGGGGACGCCGTTCCACGTCGAGCTCCTCACGCCGGAGCGGACGCTGTACTCCGGTGAGGCCGGCGAAGTCTCGTTGCGCACGGTAGAAGGCGAGATCACCTTCCTCGCCCGCCACGAGGACTACATCGGCGTCGCCGACGTGACGGTCGTGCGCATCGGGAGCGCGGACGGCGAGGGTGGCGATGGGACCGGGGGGGCGCAGGCGGAACTGCGCGCCGCGGTCCACGGGGGTTTCGTGCACGTCGACCGCCGGGGTGTCGTCATCATGGCCCCCGTGGCCGAGCTCGGCCCGGAGATCGACATCGGGCGCGCCCGCGCCGCGCTCGCCGCGGCCGAGGAGCGGATCAGTGCCGCGCCCTCGCCAGCCGAGGTGGCGACCGCGCCCGGTCACCCCGCTCCCGGGACGGTGCCCGTCGTGGCCGCCGGCGACTCGGCGCAGGTGGCCGCCCGGCGCGCCCGAGTCCGTCTCGAAGCGGCGGGGGCCACCGCCCGGACGTGACGGCCGGCCGGGGTTCCGCCCCCGCCGGCGGGCCGCGCCGCGCCGCTCCGGCGACCCGTCGGCGCCTGCTCGTCGCGATGACCGTCGCCGGCGACGCGGCCCGCGAGATCGACGGCCTGCGGCGCGCCCTCGGCGGCTCCGGGCTCGGCCGCATCGACCCGCACGTCACGCTCGTCCCGCCCGTCAACGTCCGCGAGGAGGATCTCGTCGACGTGCTCCGGCTCGTCCGCGGCGTCGCGGCGGCGGATCCCGCCGAGGTCGTGCTCGGGCCGGCGCGCACGTTCGCCCCGCGAACCCCCGTCGTCTACCTCGAGGTGGGCGGGGACACGGCGCGGATCGCCGATCTGCGCCGCCGGCTCAGCCAGCCGCCGCTCGTGCCGGGCGTCGCCCGCCCCGAACGGCCCTTCGTCCCGCACGTCACGATCGGCGGCCGGGTCGACCGGGCCCGGATCGCCGGCGCGCTCGCCATGCTCGACGAGTTCAAGTTGCCCGTGTCGCTCGCGACCGTCGTGCTCTGCGAGCAGGACGTCGCCGCCCCGCGCCACCCCTGGCACGTCATCGCCGACGTTGCCCTCGGTTCGGGGGCGACGGTCGGCCGGGGAGGACGCGAGCTCGTCTTCGTCGGCTCGACGATCCTCGACCCCGAGACGGCGGAGTGGGCGCAGGCGACGCCGGGCGAGGAGCCGCCCGGACCGGAAAAGGACGAGGCCGCCGGGGCGCGGTTCGTGCTCGTCGCCTACGCCGGCGGCCGGCCGGTCGGGGCGGTCGTGGGGTCGGTTGCCGGCGCCACGGTCGAGGTCCACCGGATACGCCTCGACGCTGGCCGCCGCGGCGAGGGCATCGGCGGGCAGCTTGTCGCGGCTGCCGAACGGGCGGCCGCGGGGCGCGGGTGCACCCGCGTCGTCTTCGCCGCCACGGCCGACGGGCCCGTCGAGCGCTTCCTCGCCCATCGCGGCTACGTCCGGGAGGCCGTGTTCGCCGGCGACTCCCGAGATCCCCGCGTGACGCTCGGGCGATCAGTCCGCTGAGGGCGTCGGCGGAGGCGCGGTCCGGCCGCGATCAGTCAACCACGCCCCGGTGGGGCGGTAGCGTCGAGGCGATGCAGCAGTTCACCGTGCGGCCGGCCGGGCGACTTCGTGGCGAGATCACCGTCCAGGGGGCCAAGAACTCGGTCCTGAAGCTCATGGCCGCGTCGCTGCTCGCCGAGGGGACCACCCGGATCGAGAACGTCCCGCGCATCACCGACGTGAAGATCATGGAGGAGGTCCTGACCGCGATCGGCGCCGAGGTCCGCCGGGACGAGACCGGCGCCGTCCTCGTCACCGCCCCAGCGGTCTGCACGCCGGTCGCGCCCTATGAGCTCGTCGAGAAGATGCGGGCCTCGATCGTCGTGCTCGGACCCCTCCTCGCCCGCCACCATTTCGCGCGGGTGTCGCTGCCCGGAGGCGACGATTTCGGCTCCCGGCCGATCGACATCCACCTCCGGGCGCTCGGGGAGCTCGGCGCCGAGTTCACGACGGAGCATGGTTACGTCGAGGGCCGGTGCGACCGCTTCGTCGGCGCGCGCATCGTCCTCGAGTATCCGAGTCACACGGCGACGGACAACATCCTTGCCGCGTCCGTCCTCGCCAAGGGGACGACCGTGATCGAGAATGCCGCTCGGGAGCCCGAGGTGACAGATCTCGCCGAGCTGCTGACGGCGATGGGGGCGCGCATCACCGGGGCGGGGACCTCGCGGATCGAGGTCGAGGGCGTCGACGAGCTCCATCCGGCCTCGCACCGGGCGGTTGCCGATCGCGTCGAGGCCGCGACGTTCCTCGCCGCGGCCGCCATCGCCGGCGGCGAGGTCCACGTGCGCGGCGCGCACCACGAGCACATGGACATGTACCTCGAGAAGCTCGAGGCGATGGGGGTCGGCCTCGAGCCGACGGCAACCGGGGTCACCGCCCACGCCGCCGGGAGGCCGGTGGCGGTCGACGTCTCCACGCTCCCGTATCCGGGTGTGGCGACCGACTACAAACCGCTGCTCGTCACCGTCCTCGCCGTGGCCTCGGGTGTGGCGATCGTGAGCGAGAACATCTACGCGGGCCGCTTCCGTTACGTCGACGAGCTGCGCCGCATGGGCGCGGACATCCGCACCGAGGGCCATCACGCCGTCGTGCGCGGGGTCGAGCGGCTGTCCGGCGCGCCCGTGCGCGCGCCCGACATCCGGGCCGGCGCGGCGCTCGTCCTCGCGGGCCTCGTCGCCGAGGGCGAGACGCTCGTCACCGGGGTCGAGCACATCGACCGGGGCTACGAGGACTTCGACGGCAAGCTGCGGGCCCTCGGAGCCGACATCACCCGCGGCGACGATCGCCCGCCCACCGGGGCCTGAGGCCGCGCGATCACCGTCGTGAATGGACCCGGCGCGCGCCGACGCCGCGCGGCCCGCCAGCAGACGCTCTCCCCGACGGGCTGGCGTCTCGCCGGCGACGACCCCCGCTGGTACGAGCGGGCCGTCTTCTACGAGCTGTCGACGCGGGCGTTTTTCGACTCGAACGGCGACGGGACGGGCGACCTCGCCGGCGTCATCGAGAAGCTCGACTACCTCACTTGGCTCGGCGTCGACTGCCTGTGGTTGCTGCCGTTCTATCCCTCGCCGATGCGCGACGGCGGCTATGACGTCGCCGACTACGTCGACGTCGCGCCGGAGTTCGGGAGCCTCGACGACATGACCCGCCTCGTCGGCGAGGCGCACGACCGAGGGATCCGGATCATCATCGACCTCGTCCTCAACCACACGAGCGACGTCCACCCCTGGTTCGTCGAGTCCCGGTCGTCGCGGGACAACCCGAAGGCCGACTGGTACGTCTGGAGCGACACCGACAAGCGGTACGCGAACATCCGCGTGATCTTCTCGGATTCGGAGTCGTCGAACTGGACCTGGGACAACGTCCGCCAGCAGTACTACTGGCACCGGTTCTTCCACTTCCAACCCGACCTCAACCTCGACAACCCCGAAGTGCGCGCCGCGTTGATGTCGGTTGTCCGCTTCTGGCTCGACCTGGGGGTCGACGGCTTCCGTCTCGACGCCGCGGCGTTCCTTTTCCAGCGCGAGGGCACGTCCGGCGAGAACCTGCCCGAGACGCACGAGTTCCTGCGGCAGATCCGCGCCGAGATCGACCGCGACTACCCGAACCGGGTGCTGCTCGCCGAGGTGAACCAGTGGCCCTACGACGTCGCCGACTACTTCGGCGAGGGCGACGAGTGCCACATGTGCTTCCACTTCCCGCTCATGCCCCGGATGTTCATGGCGATTCGGCGCGAGCAGCGCTTCCCGATCACCGAGATCCTCGCCCAGACGCCGCCGATCCCGGACGGTTGCCAGTGGGGGATCTTCCTGCGCAACCACGACGAGCTCACGCTCGAGATGGTGACCGACGAGGAGCGCGACTACATGTACGCCGAGTACGCGGGTGACCCCCGGATGCGCAAGAACCTCGGGATCCGCCGCCGGCTCGCCACCCTCGTCGAGAACGACCGCGGCGTCGCCGAGCTGTTGTTCGCGCTCCTGTTGTCGCTCCCGGGGGCGCCGGTCCTCTACTACGGCGACGAGATCGGCATGGGGGACAACATCTACCTCGGAGACCGCGACACGGTGAGGACGCCGATGCAGTGGACTCCGGACCGCAACGCCGGGTTCTCGACGGCCGACTTCGCCCAGCTCTTCCTGCCACCGCTCATGGACCCCGTCTACGGCTACGCCTCGGTGAACGTCGAGGCCTCGACGCGGGACCCGTCGTCGTTCCTCCACTGGCTCCAGCGGATGATCGCCGTGCGCCGCCAGCTTCCGGTCTTCGCGACCGGGTCGATCGAGGTCCTGTCGGCCGACAATCCCTCGGTGCTCGTCTATCTGCGGACGACGAAGGACCCGGTGACGGGCGGGACGCACTCCGTCGTGTGCGTGAACAACCTCTCGCGCTTCGCCCAGGCGACGGAGCTCAGCCTCGTCCGCTGGAGGGGGACGCCCCCGGTCGAGCTCATCGGGCGCTCGACGTTCCCGCCGATCGGGCTCGAGGGCTACCGCGTCACGCTCGGGCCGCACGGATTCTTCTGGCTGCAGGTCGAGGGGCGCTGACCGACGTGCTCGTCCACGAGGAGCTGGGGGCGCTCGCCCGGTCGTATCTCGACCGCCAGAGCTGGTTCCAGCTGACGATCCCGGGCGCCCGCGCCGGCGAGATCGAGCTCGCCGGGGCCGAGGTGCTCCGCGAGGCATCCCCGCCGTTGTGCCGGTTGCTGCTCGCCTGCCGCGGCCGTCATTTCAGCGTCTTTGTCGGGTGGCGGGAGGCGGCCGAGGCGACCCGGGCGCTCCACGGGCGGGAGGGCGCGACCTTCGGCACCGCGCTCGAGGACGGACGTTCCGTGCTCGTCTACGACGCCCTCGCCGACGACGCCCTCGCCCTCGAGCTGCTCCGCCGGGCGACCGGGGGCCGGGAGACGGCGACGCGCGTCCGCCAGGTCGCGACCGCCGTGTCGCACGCCTCGCTCGTCTACGACGGGCGTTTGCTCATGAAGTGCTACCGGGTGCTCGAGGACACGACGCGACCGGAGATCGAGGTGCTGATGGGGCTCGACTCCGTCGGGTTCAACGCGATCCTGGCGCCGGTCTCCGCCTGGGCCGCCGACGGGTTTGACCTCGCCCTCGTGCGCGAGTTCCTCCCCTCCGCGCTCGAGGGACGGCTGCTGGCGCTGACCTCGCTCCGCGACCTGTTGGCGCGCGCCTCGGGACACGACCGGTCCGACGGCGCGGGTCCGTCGGCCTTCGAGCCCGGGCTCGAGTTCGACGCCGCCGCGGTGGTGGCGTCGGCCGGCGGGGATCTCGCCTCGGAGATGCGCCGTCTCGGGTCGACGGCGGCGCGTCTGCATCTCGCGCTCGTCGACGCCTTCGGGGCGTCCGAGGTCTCGGCCGCGGCACTCGCCGACCAGATCGCTTCGCTCACCGCGGCCGGGGCGGTTCGCCGGCGCCCCGTCGAGCGGGCCCGGACGGCGTCCGGGCTCGTCGGGCGCCTCCGTGACCTCGGTCCGGGGGCGGCCGGTGCGGCGATCCGGATCCACGGCGACTTCCACCTGCGCCGGGTGATGCGCACCGAGAGCGGCTGGGTCGTCGTCGGGTTCGGCGACGATCCGTTGTTCGCCGATCCGCTGCCGCGCGCCTCGATCGCCCCCCGCACGGGCACGCCGATCGAGGATCTCGCCGACATGTGGTTCTCGATCGGTCGGACCGCCCGGGAGGCGCTCGCCCAGCGGCCGGTCGACGAGGTCGCCGCCGCCGACCGTCTCGCGAGGGCCTGGGTGGTGCGCAACCAGCGCGCCTTCCTCGACGGCTACGTCGCCACGCGCGACGTCGGGCGGCTGGTGCCGGCGGAGGCCGGGATCGTCGAGGAGCTCCTCGGGGTGCTCACCGCGGCCCGCGAGCACCTCCACGGGTCGGGGTTCTCCGAGGGCTGAGACCGGCTCGCCGGCGTCCGATGGGCGCGCGAGCGGCATTTTCGAGTGGACTGGACGGCGATGAACTATGAGCAGCTGGGGTCTTCGTCGCCGCGGCCCGGCGCCTACCTCGACCATGCGGCGACGACGCCGATGCGCGCCGAGGCCGTCGCGGCGATGCTGCCGTTTTTGTCGGCCGAGTTCGGGAACCCGTCGGGCGTCTACGCGACGGCGCGCCGCGCGCGCCGCGCCCTCGACGACGCCCGGGACGAGATGGCGGCGGTGCTCGGCTGCGCGCCGGGCGAGGTCGTGTTCACCTCCGGCGGGACCGAGGCGGACAACCTCGCCGTGCTCGGCGTGCACAGCCGGGTCGGCGGCACCGTCGTCACGACGGCGATCGAACACCACGCGGTCCTGAACCCGGCGCGCCGCGTCGGGGCGCGGCTCGTGAAGCCGACGGCGCAAGGGATCGTCGGGCCCGACGAGCTCGCCCGGGCGCTCGACGAGACGGTGACGCTCGTGAGCGTGATGGCGGTGAACAACGAGGTGGGAACGGTCCAGCCGCTCGCCGAGCTCCTCGACGAGGTGCGAAGGCGCGCACCGCGGGCGCTCGTCCACAGCGACGCCGTCCAGGCGTTCGCGTGGTGCGACGTGGCCGGGCAGCTGGCGGGGTACGACCTCGTGTCGGTGTCGGCCCACAAGTTCGGCGGGCCGAAAGGGGTCGGCGCCCTCGTCGTGCGGGGGCGCGCCTCGGGGGCGCTCACCCCGCTCTGTGTCGGCGGCGGCCAGGAACGGAGCCTGCGGCCCGGGACGGAGAACGTCGCCGGGATCGTCGCGATGGCGACGGCCGCGAGGCTGGCGGCGGCCGAGCGGGAGACGGCCTGTGCGTCGACGGCCGCGCGCCGCGGCCGGTTCCTCGACGGGCTGGCGGCTGTGGCGCCGGAGATGGTGGAGTCGGTCCCCCGTTCGCTCGCCGCGCCGGGCCACGCCCACGTCCGGTTCCCCGGCGTGCTCGCCGAGGAGCTCCTCGTCCTCCTCGACGAGGCGGGCGTCGCCGCGTCGGCCGGGTCGGCGTGTTCCTCGGGGGCGATCGAGCCGAGCCACGTGCTGCGGGCGATGGGCTGGAAGGGGCCCGAAGCCCGGGAGGCGGTGCGGTTCACGCTCGGTCCGGCGACGACCGACGACGAGATCGACTACGCCCGCGGAGTCGTCGCAACGGCGGTCGCGTCGCTCGCCCGACAGGACGCGATGGGAGACTGAGGCGGTGCGCGTCCTCGTCGCGATGTCCGGCGGAGTCGACTCGTCCGTCGCGGCGGCGCTGCTCGTCGAGGCGGGCCACGAGGTCGTCGGCGCGACCCTGAAGCTGTGGGGCGGGTCCGGCGACTCCGGTTGCTGCTCGCTCGCCGACGTCGACGACGCGCGCCGGGTCGCGAACCGCCTCGGCATCGACCACCGGGTCTTCAACTTCACCGAGGAGTTCGAGGCCGACGTGGTCGGGCCGTACGTCGCGGACCACGCCGCGGGCCGGACGCCGAATCCCTGCATCGAGTGCAACCGCCGAGTGAAGTTCGGCCATCTCGCAAGACGAGCCTGCCGGCTCGGCTTCGACGCGCTCGCGACGGGTCACCACGCCCGGGTCACCACGGGGGACGGCAAGGTGACCCTGCGCCGGGGCGCCGACCGTCACAAGGACCAGTCCTACGTGCTGGCGACCTTGCGGGCAGACGACCTCCGCAACGTCGTCCTGCCGGTCGGGGAGTACCCGAAGACCGTCGTGCGCGAGCTCGCCAGGCGCTTCGGCCTGCGCACGGCGGCCAAGCCCGACAGCCAGGACGTGTGCTTCATCGCTTCCCGGTCCCCGGGGCTCGGACGTTCGGCGTTCCTCGCCGAACGGATCCCACTGCACGCCGGGCGCGTCGTCGACCGCCTGACCGGAGCCGAGCTGGCGACGCTCCCGGCGATCGAGCTCGTCACCGTCGGCCAGCGCCGGGGCCTCGGTGCCGCCGGCGCCGGTCGGCGCTACGCGGTCGACGTCGACCTCGCCACGTCGACCGTGTTCGCCGGCGGGCTCGAGGAGCTGTTGGTGGGCGGTGTCGAGTTCGCCGAGCGCACCTGGTTCGCCGCGCCGCTGCCGGTCGGCACGCCCGTGGTCGCCCAGGTGAGTGCCCACGGCACCGGGCTCCCCGCGATGGTCACCGCGGCGGGGATCGAGTTCGCCCGCCGCGAGAAGCGGGTCGCCCCCGGCCAGGTCGTCGCCTGCTACCTGGGCGACGTCGTCGTCGGCTCCGGGATCGCCCGATGACGACGGACGCCGACGATGCGGCCCCGTTCGTCGAGGGGTTGGCGGCCGAGCACGCCGCGCGCCTCGGCGCCGATCCGGCGGCACGGGCGGCGGAGCTGCAGGCGCTTATCCGCTACCACGCCGACCGCTACCACCGGGAGGACGCGCCGGAGATCGCCGACGCCGAGTACGACGCCCTCGTCGTCGAGCTGCGGCGCCTCGAGGCCGACCATCCCGAGCTCGCCGGGCCCGAGTCGGTCGCGGACGAGGTCGGTGCCGCGCCCGCGGCGCAGTTCGCCCCCGTGCGCCACGCCGTGCGGATGATGAGCCTCGACAACGTGTTCAGCCTCGAGGAGTTCGAGTCCTGGGGCGAGCGCGTCGAACGGCTGCTTGCCGCGGCGCCCGGCGCGCCGGCCGCGGTGCGCTACGTCTGCGAACCGAAGATCGACGGGCTCGCCGTCTCGCTCCGCTACGAGCGCGGCCAGCTCGTCCGGGCCGCGACCCGCGGCGACGGAACGACCGGCGAGGACGTGACGGCGAACGTCCGCACGATCCGGGCGATCCCCGGGAAGCTCACGCTCGCCGCCAGCGACGTGCCCGCGGTCCTCGAGGTGCGCGGTGAGGTTTACCTGGCGATCTCGGCGTTCGAGGAACTCAACCGGCGGCAGGTCGAGGCCGGGCTCCGCCCGTTCGCCAACCCCCGCAACTCCGCCGCCGGGTCGCTGCGCCAGAAGGACCCGGCCGTCACCGCGGCGCGGCCGCTCTCGTTCTGGGCCTACCAGGTCGGCGAGGTGGACGGGGGGGCCGCCGGGCCGGGCGGCGCCGGTCTCGACTCGCACACCGCCTCGCTCGCGCTCGTCGGGCGCGCCGGATTGCCGGTCAACCCCGAGATCCGGGCGGCGGAGGGCCTCGATGCGGTCTACGAGCTCTGCCGCCACTGGCAGGAGCACCGTCACGACCTCGACTACGAGATCGACGGCGTCGTCGCCAAGGTCGACGACCTGGCGCTCCAGCGGTTGCTCGGCGCGACCTCGCGGGCGCCGCGCTGGGCGATCGCCTACAAGTTCCCGCCCGAGGAGCGCACGACGCTCCTCGAAGACATCGCCGTCTCGATCGGCCGCACGGGGAGGGCGACGCCGTACGCCAAGCTCACCCCGGTCGTCGTCGCCGGGTCGACCGTCGAGTACGCGACGCTCCACAACGAGGACCAGGTCCGCGAGAAAGACGTCCGGCCGGGCGACACGGTGATCGTGCGCAAGGCCGGCGACGTCATCCCCGAGGTGATCGCCGCCGTCCCGTCGCTGCGCCCGGCCGGGAGCACGCCCTGGCTCTTCCCGAAGCGCTGCCCGAGCTGCGCGAGCCCGCTCGTCCGCCTCGAGGGCGAGGCGGACACCTACTGCGTGAACCTCGAATGCGCGGCCCAGCGCGTGCAGCGGCTCGCGCACTTCGCCGGGCGCGCCGCGATGGACATCGAGGGCCTCGGGGAGCAGCGCGTCACCCAGCTCGTCGGGGCGGGGATGCTCGCCGACGTCGCGGACGTCTACGCGCTCCGTGCCGATCGGCTAGCACCCCTCGAGGGATTCGGGGAGATCTCGGCGGCGAACCTCGTCGCCGCGATCGCCGCGTCGAAGACCCGGGGGCTGTCGCGTCTGCTCGTCGGGCTGTCGATCCGCCACGTCGGCGGGACCGTCGCCGACGCGCTCGCCGCCCGGTTCGCCGACCTCGACGAGCTCGGGGCGGCCGGCGAGGCGGCGCTCTCCGCCGTCGAGGGCGTGGGGGCCGTCATCGCGCAGAGCATCGGCGCGTTTTTCGCCGAGGAGAGCAACCGGGCGGTGGTCGAGAAGCTGCGGGTCGCCGGCGTGAGCTTTGCCTCGGGCCGGTACCGGGGAGGGGCCCCCGATCTCACCCAGACGCTTTCCGGCCGCTCCGTCGTCGTCACCGGGGCCCTCGAGGGATTCACCCGTGACGAGGCCGAGGCGGCGATCGTCGCCCGGGGAGGCAAGTCGCCCGGGTCGGTGTCGGCCAGGACGACGGCCCTCGTCGTCGGGGCGGAGCCCGGGGCGTCGAAGACCGCGAAGGCCGATGCGCTCGGGATCCCGGTTCTCGACGAGGCCGGTTTCGTCCGCCTGCTCGAGACCGGCGAGATCGGCCCCGAGGGCGGTGTCACTCGGTGATCGCGCGGATCTCCGCGGCGATCTCCGCCTGACGCGGCGTCGGCGTCGCCTGCTGGAAGCCGAGGAGCTTCGTCACGTCGCCTTCCATCCGGACCCGTCCGGCCATGAAGGCCCCGAATCCCGCCTGGACGTCGCCCTCGACGAGGACCGTCCGGGCGAGGGCGTAGTCGAGGCTGACGGTGAGCTCGGGCGCGTCGAGGTGGCCGAGCTCGACGTCGGCGACGCCGGTCGAGGTGTCGACGTGTGCGTCGAGCGCGCCCGGGCCGAAGGGGACGTCCTCGACGACGAGGTTGATCCGGACGCTCGCCGCCGCCGGCGCGGCCTCGCCGGCGTGGCGGGCGTAGATCGCCCGGGCCGCGACCAACCACGCGTCGCTCAAGAACGCGTACCTCGTCGCCACCGGGCTCCTTCCGGGCCGGCGTTCCGTGACGCCGCCCGGGGCGCAGACTACCGGTCGAATCTGCGCCTTCTGGCGGCCCAGTACGATGAGCGGGTGAGCGTCCGCCTGCCCGTGCCGGAGCCTCCTTCCCGTTTCGCCCGTCGAGTGGATCGTGGGTGCCAGCCGTGACCGAATCGTTCTCCCGTGACGACGTCGTCTACGTCGCCCGCCTCGCCCGCCTCGATCTCGAACCCGGCGAGGTCGACCTCTACGCCGCGCAGCTCGCCTCGATCCTCGACCACGTCGCCGCGGTGACCGGGCTCGACACGACCGACGTGCCCCCGACGGCGCACCCGCTCGAACTCGAGAACGTGCTGCGGCCGGACACGCCCGGTATGACGCTCGACCGCGACGAGGTCCTCGCCCAGGCGCCGCTCGCCGAGTCGGGCCGGTTCCGGGTCCCGCCGATCCTGGGCGAGGCGCCGTGAGCGGCGCGGCGCGGGACGTGCCCGCCGGCGCGCTCGCCACCGCCCGGGCGGTGCGCTCGGGCGAGGTGCGTGCCCACCAGGTCTCCGAGGCCGCGCTCGCCCGCATCGCGGAGTTCGAGGGCGGGCTGCACTGCTTCAACACGGTGACCGCCGACGCGGCCCTCGCCGCGGCCGACGCGGTCGACGCCGCCGTGGCGGCCGGCCGGGACCCGGGCCCACTTGCCGGCGTGCCGATCGCCCTGAAGGACAACCTGTGCACCCGGGGGGTCGCGACGACGGCCGGGTCGAGGATCCTCGAGGGCTGGTTGCCGCCGTACGACGCGACGGTCGTGCGTTCCGTCGTCGCCGCGGGCGCGGTGGTCGTCGGCAAGACGAACCTCGACGAGTTCGCCATGGGGTCCTCGACCGAGAACTCGGCGTTCGGTCCGACCCGCAACCCGTGGGACCCGGGCCGCGTGCCGGGGGGCTCGTCCGGGGGGAGCGCGGCCGCGGTGGCGGCGGGTCTCGTGCCGCTCGCGCTCGGCTCGGACACCGGGGGCTCGGTCCGTCAGCCGGCCTCGCTCTGCGGCGTCGTCGGCATGAAGCCGACCTACGGCCTCGTCTCGCGCTACGGGCTCATCGCCTTCGCGAGCTCGCTCGACCAGATCGGCCCGTTCGCGGCGACCGTTGCCGACGCCGCGGCCCTGCTCGACGTCATCGCCGGTCACGATCCGGCGGACTCGACGTCGCTCGCGGTCGGGTTTGAACCGGTCTCGCCCCGGCTCGACGACGGGGTCGCGGGCATGCGCGTCGGGGTCATCTCGGATTTCCTCGCCGACGCGAGCCCTTCGTGCGTCGCGGCGGTGCGAGGCGCGGCCGACGTGCTGGGCCGCGCCGGCGCGGTCGTCGAGGAGGTCGCCATCCCCGCCCTCATGCTCGGCCTGTCCGCCTACTACCTCGTCGCCCCGGCGGAGGCGTCGTCGAACCTCGCGCGCTACGACGGCGTGCGCTACGGGTTGCGCGTCGACGGCCCGGACGTGACGCAGATGAACGGGCGTACGCGCTCGGCGGGTTTCGGCCCCGAGGTGAAGCGGCGGATCATGCTCGGCACCTACGTGCTCTCCGCCGGGTACTACGACGCCTATTACGGCCAGGCCCAGCGCGTGCGCACGCTCGTCGCCCGCGGCTTCGGCGACGCCTACGAGCGTTTCGACGTCCTCGTCGGCCCGACCTCGCCGACCGTCGCCTTCGAGATCGGCGCCAAGGCGACCGACCCGCTCGCGATGTACCTGTCCGACCTCTACACGATCCCGACGAACCTCGCCGGCCACCCGGCGGTGAGCGTGCCGTTCTCGCTCTCCGAGGGGCTCCCGGTCGGGGTCCAGGTGCTCGCGCCGGCCCTCGGCGAGGGCGCGATGTTCCGGGCCGCGACCGTGGTCGAGCGCGGCGCCGACCCGCAGGCGCGCGGGCCGATCGAGCCGCGCGCGGCGAAGGTCGCGCGATGACGGCGGACAGCTCGCCCGGTGCCGGCTGGGAGATCGTCGTCGGGCTCGAGGTGCACTGCGAGCTCTCGACCGCAACGAAGCTCTTCTGCTCGTGCCCGAACGCCTTCGGAGCCGAGCCGAACACGAACGTCTGCCCGGTGTGCCTCGGCCTGCCGGGGTCGCTGCCGGTCCTCAACGCCCGCGCCGTCGAGTTCGCCATCGCCATCGGGTCGGCGCTCGGCTCGAGCGTCGAGGCGTCCGTGTTCCACCGGAAGAACTATTTCTACCCGGACATGCCGAAGGACTACCAGATCAGCCAGTACGACGCGCCGATCAACGTCGGCGGGCGCGTCGAGCTCGCCGACGGCTCGGTCGTCGGCATCGTCCGGGCCCACATCGAGGAGGACACCGGCAAGACGACCCACGTCGGCGGCGGAGGGCGGATCCACGACGCCGACTACTCGCTCGTCGACTACAACCGGGCCGGCGTCCCGCTCGTCGAGATCGTCTCCGAGCCGGACATCCGCTCGGCCGAGCAGGCCCGCAGCTACGTGAACGAGCTGCGGGCCATCCTCGTCGCGACCGGCGCCTCCGACGGACGGATGGAGGAGGGCTCGCTGCGCGTCGACGCCAACATCTCGGTCCGCCGGGCAGGCGACGCCGAGTACGGGACGCGCTGCGAGGTGAAGAACCTCAACTCGCTGCGGTCGCTCGGGCGTGCCGTCGACTATGAGGCGGCGCGCCAGATCGCCGTGCTCGAATCGGGCGGGAGGGTCGTGCAGGAGACCCGGCACTGGAACGAGGACGAAGGCCTCACGTCGCCGTTGCGCTCGAAAGAAGAGGCCTACGACTACCGCTACTTCACCGAGCCCGACCTCGTGCCGCTCGCCCCGCCGGCCGCCGAGATCGC
>JBEKCO010000019.1:0-31461 GCA_050014835.1 Acidimicrobiales bacterium | reverse complement strand
TCACGGGAACACGGGGCGACGCCTTGCACGTGCGGGTCGCGCCCCCACCGATCGACGGTCGTGCGAACGTCGCCTGTGCCGAGCTCGTCGCGGAGCTGCTGGGCGTGCCGAAGTCTGCGGTCGAGCTCGTCAGCGGCGAAAGGAACCGGATGAAGCGGCTCCGGGTGCGCGGCGTCGATGTGGACCACGTCCGGCGCGTCCTCGACGACGCCGTGGCGGACGCCGAGACGCGTCCCGGGAACCCCAGACACGGCCGCGTGAATCGCTGAGGCCGCGTCGGTCGGCGGTGGCTGTGGCGATCGGGTAACCTCAACCCCTCCATCGGAGAGGTCAACGAGCTGGCCATGCCCCACAAGATGACAAAGCCCAGCGTGCAAGCAGGCACGAACAAAGTGGTTGCTGGTTCTCCGCGCCGCTCGATCATCGCGCGAGCGACGGAAGCCGTGGCAAACACGCGAAAGGCAATCGGCAAGGTTGCCGGACGTCCCACCGGGAAGTCGGCGGCGAGATCGGTCGCGCCATCGGCGGCCCCGGTCCGGCGCGCGCCGACGCCCGCACGGACGAAGGCGGGCCGCGGCCCGGCCGCGCGGGTGATGGTCACGAAGAAGGGCGGCGTGAAGCCCGCCGCGGCGAAGAAGGTGGTGGCGAAAAAGGCTGTTCCGTCGCTTGCCACGGCGAAGGACGCCGCCAGGAAGACGTCTGCCGCCAAGACGTCAGCAGCGAAGAAGGCCGCCACGGCGAAGAAGGTCACGTTGGCGAAGACCGCGCCGAAGAAGGCCGCCGCGAAGAAGGCCGCCGCGAAGAGGACCCCGGCGAAGAAGGCCGCGGTGAAAAGAGCCGTCCCTCGCAAGGCTGTGGTGCCAGCCAGGGGCGTCACGCGGGGTTCGGGTGGGAGCGGGCAGCCTGCTTCCCACGAGAGCCGTCGCACCGCGGTGAAGAGCGGGGCGAAGAGGGCGATCACGCGCTCCGCAGCCGCGCGGCCGGCGGTCATCCGGGCCGTCCCGGTTCGACCACCGCGCAAGGGCTATACGGACGAGCGCTTCCTCAACCACCAACGGAACGTGCTCGAAAAGGAACGGGCGACCTACCTCGAACAGGCGAGCTCGCTGCAGGAGGAGGCGGAGTTGCTCGTCGCGGAGATGGAGCCCGGAGATATCCAGTTCGACGAGGAATCGGGCGAAGGCGGGACGGTCGCCGTCGACCGTGAGCGGGACCTCACGCTCTCCGCTCAGGCCCTGGAAGCGGTCGAGGAGATCAACGCCGCGCTCGCCAAGATCGACAGTGGGAAGTACGGCGTGTGCGAGGGATGTGGTGAGTTGATCCCGAGGCTCCGTCTCGAGGCGCTTCCGTACGCGCGGCTGTGCATGGCCTGCAAGAGCGGAGGGCTGTCGCGGCGTTGAAACCGGGGCGACGCGCGACTCGTGGGGTGTCGACCCGCCGTCGCGTGTGGGCCGTCGCGGTGACAGCGGCCGTCGTTGTCGGCCTGGACCAGACCACGAAGACGATCGCGCTGGATCGCCTGGCGAACGGGCCGAAGCACCTCGCCGGACCGCTGTCGCTCGCGCTGTCCTTCAATTCGGGCATTGCCTTCTCGCTCGGTACCGGTCTCACGCTCCCGATCGTCGTCATTGGCGTCCTGCTCGTGGCGGTCCTCATCTGGTTCGCGGGCTCGACGCCGAGCTACGCCGTCGCGATCGGGATCGGGTTGCTGCTCGGCGGTGCGGCGGGGAACCTCGCCGATCGGATCTTCCGCGCCCACGGTTTGGTGGTGGACTTCGTCCATGTCGGCTTCTGGCCGACGTTCAATTGCGCGGACGCGGCGATCGTTCTCGGCGCGGCGATCCTGGTGGCGCGGTTCTGGCGTCAGACAGGCGTGCACGGCACCGTTCACCGCGCCTCTCCGGGGGGCGGCGAGTGACCACAGTGCGGGTGCCCGCGGCGTTCGACGGGGAACGGATCGACCGGGTGGTCGCCACGATCACGGGGCGGTCGAGGAGCGCCGTCGCGGAGCTCATCGCCGCCGGGAAGGTGCGGTGTGAAGGCCGGGCCGTCACGTCGCGCCACGTGCGCGTGAGCACGGGAGCGAACCTCGAACTCGAGTTCGGGCCGCCGGGCGGCGCGCCGGAGCTCGAACCGGCCGCGCCCGGCAGCGTGGCCTTCGAGGTCGTTTATGAGGACGCCGACCTCATCGTGGTGGACAAACCCGCCGGCGTCGTCGTCCACCCGGGCGCGGGCCACCGCACGGGGACGTTGGCGGCGGGGCTGTTGGCGCGCTACCCGGATCTCGCCCAGGCGGGGCGTGACGGCGCGGGCGACCCGTCCCGCCCGGGGATCGTCCACCGCCTCGACAAGGACACGTCCGGACTGCTCGTCGTGGCCCGTAACGCGGACTCCTGGCGGTCGCTCGTGGTCCAGCTGTCCGCGCGTTCGATGGGGCGCGTCTACCAGGCGCTCGTGCTCGGCTCGCTTGCTGCCGACGCGGGGAGCATCGACGCGCCGATCGGCCGGTCAGCGCGGGATCGGACGAGGATGGCGGTGACCGTGGAGGGTCGCGCCGCCAAGACCCGATACCGGGTGCTCCGGCGCTTCACCGAGCCGGTCGAGGCGACGTTGGTGGAGGTGACGCTGGAGTCGGGACGAACGCACCAGATTCGCGTCCATTTCGCGGCGATCGGCCATCCGGTGGCCGGCGATTCCCGTTACCGCGGTGCGCTCGCCCCCGCGGCACGAGCCGCGATCGGCCTGGAACGGCATTTCCTCCATGCGGGGACGTTGCGCCTCGCCCACCCGAGGACGGGGGAGCCTTGCGAGTGGACGTCGCCGCTGCCAGGCGATCTCGCGGCGGTTGTCGGCCGTCTTTCCTGATCGCGCGGTCAGGCCGCGGTGTGAAAGGCGTGCACCTCGGGCTGGGCCGCGAGCGCCCGCAGCGCCGAAGCCGCGAGGCTGCGGACCCGGCGGACGCCGATCCCGAGTGCCCGCGCCGTCGATTCGAGCGAGGCGGGGGGTTGCCCGCTCAGCCCGAAGCGGAGGCGGACGACCTCCCGCTCGAGCTGCCCGAGGCGATCGATGGCCTCCTCGAGGCCCTCGACGGCGAGCGTCTCGATGACGTCGTCGGCGACAGAGGTCTCGTCGGTGGCGAGCAGGTCGCCGAGCGTCGCGGAGGCATCGGTGGCGACGGGCTGGTCGAGACTGGCGACGACCCGGGGCAGGAGGCGCTCGTTGCCTTCACCGGCGCGTTCGGCGGCGTTCTCTGCGGCGACGGCGTCCTCGGGCAGGCGGATGGCCCGGCCCTTCGACTGCACCGCCCGCTGGAGGGACTGCCGGATCCACCACGTCGCGTAGGTCGAGAACTTGAACCCCCGCCTCCAGTCGAACTTCTCCACGGCGCGCATCAGCCCGAAGGTGCCCTCTTGGACAAGATCGGTGAGGTCGACGCCGCGGCCTTGGTACCGGCGGGCCCAGTGGACGACCAACCGCAGGTTGCCGGCGATCATCTGGTCTTTCGCTTCCGTGTCGCCCCGCTCGATCCTCTGGGCGAGCGCGACCTGCTCCGTTGCGGTGAGCAGTGGGTATCGGCCAATGTCGTCAAGGAAGAGGCGCATGAGGTCTGGGCCCCCGCTCGCGTGCTCCACGACCTCGTCGGCGTATGTCGTAGCGATGACTTCGTCTCCGTTCCTCGCGCCTGGAACGCCCGGACTGCCCTCGCCCGATTCCAGGAACGGTCACTTTGTGCAACGCCGCCAGGGGTGGGCGCATTCCCTGGGCCGCCCGCGGGGCGCGGGCAGGGAGGGGAGGACGGCGAAGTGCTGGTCGGGGCGGTGCCGGGGCCGGGGAGGCGACGCGGAGGCGGCCCGGCCCGTCGGGGTCAGGTGCCCGATCGGACGGCGCGGGCCGGGTTCTGTGCGCGGGCGACCATGTCGCTTAGGCGGTAGGAGTCGAGGTGGCGCCGCATGTGCTCGCTCACGTCGGCCCAGAGGTCCAAAAGGACGCACTGGCCCTCGTGGTCGCACGCCCCGTTCTCGTGCGGCAGGCCGAAGTCGCCGACGGCGATCGGTCCGTCGACCGCCGAGACGATGGCGCCGAGGGTGATCGCGTCGGCGGGCCGAGCGAGTACGTAGCCGCCGCCGACGCCGCGCTTGGATCGCACGAGACCGGCGCCTTTTAGCGCGAGGAGGATCTGTTCGAGGTAGGGCGGGGGAAGCCCGGTCCGTTCGGCGATGTCGCGCACCGAGGTCGGAGTGACGCCGTCGCCGCGCAGTGCGAGCGACAAAAGAGCCCGACAGGCGTAGTCACCGCGCGTAGAAACCCTCACTTGGCACATGGTACGGCGCCTCGGAGGGCCGTCGTATGCTCTCGCGCGTGACAGGGTCGCCGGCGTCGTCTGCTGGCGGTGCGGCGACGTGGGTGGCTGGCGGGGGCACGGACGAGCCGCTCCGCCCGGACTACGGCGGGGCGTGTCTCACCGAAGTCGTCCCGACGTTGCTCCGGCTCGAGGCCCTGCGCCAGCGCGACGAGGTCCCGGGTTGGTTGCCCGCGCCGCTCGTCGACGCGACCCGGGTCGTCCTCCTCGTGCTCGACGGGCTCGGGGCCGAGAGCCTCGCCGCGCACCGCTCCGTGACGCCGACGATGTCCGCGATGGCGGTCACGACGATCACCTCGGTCGCACCGACGACGACGGCGACCGCGCTCACTTCTCTCACGACGGGGCGGCCCCCCGCCGACCACGGCGTGCTCGGTTACCGGTTGCGGACCGGGGACACGGTGCTCAACGTGCTGCGCTGGACGACGGGCGCCGGCGACGCCCGCGCCGAGATCCGCCCGCGAGCCCTCCAGCAGATCGAGCCGTTCCTCGGCCGGCACGTCCCGGTCGTCTCGCGCGCCGCGTTCGCCGGTTCGGGCTTCTCGCAGGCGCACCTGGCGGGGGCCGAGCTCTACGGCTGGCGGGTGAGCTCGTCGATCGGCGTGTTCGTCGAGCGGGCGCTCGGCAAGGGCGAGCCGTTCGTCTACGCCTACTACGACGGGATCGACAAGGTCGCCCACGCCGAGGGGCTCGGGGAGTGCTACGAGGCTGAGCTCGCCGCCGTCGACCGTCTCGTCGGCGATCTGGCGGGCCGGCTGCCGCCCGGCTGCGCCCTCGCCGTCACCTCGGACCACGGCCAGGTCGAGACGTCGCCGTCGGTCACGATCGACCCCGGCCTGCTCGAGGCGGTGACCGGCCTGTCGGGAGAGGGGCGCTTCCGCTGGCTCCACGTGCGCCCCGGGCAGACTGAGCAGGTGGCGGCGGTCTCCCGCGAGCTCTACGGGGAGGTGGCCTGGGTGCGCACCGTCGAAGAGATCGACCGTGCCGGCTGGTTCGGCGGGCCGCTCTCGGACGGTTTCCGCCGGCGCGTCGGCGAGGTCGCCCTCGTCGCCCGGGGGCCGGTCTCCTTTGCCGACCCGGCCGACCCCGGCGACACGCGCCTCGTGGCGCGACACGGCTCGCTCACCTCGGCGGAGGCGCTCGTGCCGCTCCTCGCCGTGCGGCCGTGAGGATCTACTCCCGCCGGGGCGACGACGGGTCGACGTCGGTGCGCGGCGGAGGCCGGATCCCGAAGTCCGACGCCGTCGTCGAGGCCCTCGGGGCGCTCGACGAGGCCCAAGCGGCGCTTGGCGTGGCGCGGGTCGAGTGCAACCGCCAAGATGGCGTCGCCGATCTCCTCGTCGGCCTCGAACGTGGTCTGTGGACCGTGATGGCGCAGGTCGGGGTTCCTCCCGGGAAGCGCCGACGGGGATCCGGGAACGACGTGACGCCGGCGATGGTCGCCGCCCTCGAGGCGGCGATCGACGAGCGCGCGGCGCGGCTCGGGGAGATCGATGGCTTCGCCGTGCCCGGTGAGAACCGGCTCGCCGCCGCGCTCGACGTGGCGCGCACGGCCGTCCGGCGCGCCGAGCGCCGTCTCGTCGCGCTCGACGCCGCGCCCGGGCCCGTGATCGCCTATGTGAACCGGCTCTCCGACCTGTGCTGGGTGCTCGCCCGCGCGAGCGAAGATGGATACCTGCCCGCCCGGGAAGAAAGGGACTGAGCACATGGCCGTCGCGATCGAGAGCGCACCGACCTGGCCCGCAGATGCACGTGTTCGAGCCCGGCCGGTCTTCTGTGGTCTCGTCGCCCCCGACGGTTCGCCGCTCGCCGACACGCCGCTCGCCGCGCGCCAGGGATTCACCGGTGCCCTCGGGGAGACCGCGTCGCTCGAGCGGAGCGACGGCGCGCTCGAGATCCTCGTCGGGATGGGGGCGCCCGCCGAGCTCGACGGCGAGGCGTTCCGTCGGGCGGGCGCGGCACTCGCCGGGGTGGCCGCGCACTGCGAGGCGGCGGCGTTCGACCTCTCGGGGTTCGCGGCGGGAGGCGTCGACGCGGTGCGACGTGCCCGGGCGCTCGCCGAGGGGGTGCTGCTCGCCAGCTACCGGTTCGGTCGGTTGAAGAGCGATCCGAAGCTGCCGGCCCTCGCCCGGGTCGTGCTCGTCGACCCGGCCCCGGCCGCGGTCTCAGACGGCATCGCACAAGGCGTGGCGGCCGCCGGGGCGGTCGCGTACACGCGGGACCTCGTGAACACCCCGGCGGACGAGCTGACGCCGGCGGCCTTCGCCGAGCTCGCCACCGAGCACGGCGCCGCCGAGGGGTTCTCCGTCTCCGTGTGGGACGCCGAGCGGATCGCCGCCGAAGGTCTCGGCGGCCTGCTCGGCGTGGCGCGGGGCTCCGTCGAACCGCCCCGCCTCGTGCGGGCCGAGTACGAACCGGCGGCGACCCCCGTGGCGACCGTCGCCCTCGTCGGCAAGGGGATCACCTTCGACTCCGGGGGCCTTTCGTTGAAGACCGCCGAGTCGATGATGACCATGAAATACGACATGAGTGGCGCCGCGACCGTGCTGGCCGTCGTCGGCGCCTGCGGGCGGCTTGGCGTCGGCGTGCGGGTGGTCGCTTTCTTGCCGATGACGGAGAACATGCCCGGCGGCCGGGCGATCAAACCGGGCGACGTCGTGCGGATCCGCAACGGCAAGACGATCGAGGTCGTGAACACGGATTGCGAGGGCCGGCTCGTGCTCGCCGACGCGCTGTGTCTCGCCGCGGAGGAGTCGCCGGACGCGATCGTCGACCTGGCGACGCTGACGGGCGCCGTCGTCGTGGCGCTCGGCCGGCGGATCGCCGGTCTCATGGGCAATGACGACCGCATCGTCGCGGCGGTCGAGCAGGCGGCGGGTCGCGCCGGAGAGGCCGTCTGGCGCCTCCCGCTTCCGTGGGCGTACCGGTCGGCCTACGAATCCGAGATCGCCGATCTGAAGAACTTCAGCGGGGCCCGCGAGGCGGGTACCCTCGTCGCCGGGCTCATCCTCGAGGAGTTCGTGGGGGCGACGCCCTGGGCGCACCTCGATGTCTGTGGGCCCGCGTACTCGCAGGAGTCAACGGGATACCTGCGCCGAGGGGGGACCGGCTTCGGCGTCCGGACCCTGCTCGAGCTGCTCGAGTCGTATGCGCCGCTCGGGAGCCCCGCTGGGGCCGGAGCGGCAGGGAGAAGGGTGCTGCGATGAACGGCGACCGGATCTCCGGGAGACGGGGTCGCCCCCGGACGCAAGGTGGTGGGGCCGACTCCGACGTCGACGCCTCGGCGGCGGGGGCGATGCTCGGTGCGGACGATTTCCCGTCGTTCGCCTCGCCGACCGCGGAACCGGCGGGCCTGGTCGCGGAACGGGCGGAACCGACCGCGGCCGGCGAGCGGTCCGACGCCCCGCGACGGCCGTACACGCTGGCGATCGACGCCGGCGGGAGCGGACTGAAGGCGTCGGTTCTCGACATGGACGAGCACCTTGTCGCCAACCGGGTGAGCGTGCCGACGCCCTATCCGCTGCCGCCGAACCGGTTCATCGCCACCCTCGCCGGGCTCGTCCGTCCGCTCCCGGCCTACGACCGCGTCTCGGTGGGCTTCCCCGGTGTCGTGCGCGAAGGGCGCATCCTCACCGCACCGCAGTTCGTGACCGATCGGGGGCTCGGTTCGCGGATCGATCCGCAGCTCGTCGCCGCCTGGTCGGGATTCGAGATCGCCGACGCGCTCGCGGCCGAGTTCGGCAAGCCGACCCGGGTCGCCAACGACGCCGACCTCCAGGGCCTCGCGGTGGTCTCCGGCGACGGGCTCGAGTTCGTCGTGACGTTCGGGACCGGGGTCGGCACGGCCCTTTTCTACGCCGGCGTCGTCGTGCCGCACCTCGAGCTCGCCCACCAGCCGTTCCGCAAGGGCCAGACCTACAACCAGCAGCTCGGCGGGGCCGCGTTGCGGAGAATCGGCCCGAAGAGGTGGCGGTGGCGGGTCACGGAGGCGCTCGAGAACTTCCGCGTGCTCACGAACTTCGACCGCTGCTATCTCGGCGGGGGGAACTCGCGCCACCTGCGGAGCAGCGTGCAGGCGCCCTACGCGGTCGTCGACAACCTGGCCGGGATCATCGGCGGCGTCCGGCTCTGGGACGACACGCGCTCGATTTCACGGCGGTAGGCGGAAGCCGCCCGAGCGGACCGGACGTTCAGGGCTCGAGCCAGGCGGGCGCAGCGTCGAGCAGGAAGCGGCTGACGGCGAGTGTGCGGTCGAAGGCGTCGCAGAGCAGTTCCTCGCCGGCGAGCACGCGGGCGAGCGAGACCTCCCGCCGGGCGACGATCGCCAACCTCCGCACGGGGGGATCGGTCACCGATCCGAACGAGTCTGTCGCCGAGATCTCGAGCGGGAGCTCGATCCCGCCGACCCCGGCCAGGTCGATCGCGAGCCGCAGCAGGTCCGGTCCGTGGGGAAGCGGCGGGATGCCCCAGGTGAACGTCAGCGGGAAGCTCCACTTGTCCGGGGGCTCGGCGTCGTCCGGCAGCGCGACGACGGCGTCCTCGAAGTCGAGGAGCGCCCGCGGGTCAACTTCGAGCGCGAGGTGGAGGTCGATCGGGCCGCCGCAGCCCTCTTCGGGGTGGAGGTCCACCTCCCAGAACTGGCGCAGCGAGTAGGTCTCCACGAAATGGCGCTCGTCGTGGACGTGGAAACCGTGCTCGACGGCGTGGTCCTTCAGCTCGGCGACGTAACCGGCGACGTCGATGACCGCCATCGGCTGCGAGTGTAGGCGGCGGACCCGACGGTGAAGTTGCCGGGAGGGGAGGCCCATCCCGGCGAGCGGCGTTCGATGGCACGTCTGGCCAGCCGGTAACCTGCGGGCCGTGCAGGCCGAGGAGATGCTCGCCACGCTGTCGGCGACTGCGTACGCGGTCGCCCGGGCGGTCACCGGTGAAGAGGACTGGTCGCTGCCCGGTGCCCGCCCCGGTCAGTACCGCATCGACCTCGCCGCTGACGCCGCGGCGCTCGAGGTGCTCGTCGGCGCGGGATTTGGCGTGCTTTCCGAGGAGAGCGGTTTGACGGAGGGAGACCGGCACTTCCTCGCCGTCATCGACCCGATCGACGGCTCGACGAACGCGGCGCGCGGGCTGCGCTGGTACGCGACGAGCATCTGCGTCCTAGACGAGCAGGGTCCCTATGCCGCGCTCGTCGTCAACCAGGCGGACCATTCCTGTTACGAGGCCGTGCGGGGCCGGGGCGCGACCCGTGACGGCCACCCGATCGCGCCGACCAAGGTCACGTCGCTCAGCGACGCCGTCGTCGCCGTGTCCGGCTATCCGTCCCAGAACCTCGGCTGGCGCCAGTTGCGGTCCTTCGGTGCGGCGGCCCTCGAGATCTGCGCGGTCGCCGACGGGACCCTCGACGCCTTCGCCGAGTGGAGCCCCCGCGGCCTCGGCGTCTGGGACTACCTCGGCGGGATGCTCGTCTGCACCGAGGCCGGTGCGGCAGTCGGCGAGGCGGGTGGGCGTGACCTCGTCGTCCGTTCGCACACCGAGCGCCGGAGCCCGGTCGCCGCGGGGACCGCGGAGCTGCTCGCCGCGCTGATCGCCGCCCGGGCCGGTTCGGCGCACCACAGGGCGCACCGGTGAGCACCGGCGCGCCGGCGGATCCCGGCGCCGTCCGTCGGAGCCCGCTCGAGGTGTTGCTCGCGGTGCAGGATGCTGACTCTGCAGCTGACCAGCTCCGTCACCGGCGGGCCCGCCTTCCCGAGCGCGCGGCACTTGCCGAGCTCGAGGCGAGGCTCGATCGCGCCGCCGCCGCCTCGGCGGAGCTCGACGCGCAACGCCGGGCCCACGAGGCGCGCCTTTCCGGGCTCGCGAACGAGGTCGACGAGATCGTCGGCCGCACAACCCGGATCGACGACCGACTACGTGCTGGCGAGGCGGCGTCGTTCCGCGATCAGGAGACGATGGCGACGGAGATGGGAACGCTCGGGCGCCGCCGTGGCGAGCTCGACGACGAACAGCTCGTCGTGATGGAGGCGATCGAGGAGCTGGAGGCCGAGCTCGGGCCGCTCGCCGCCGAACGGGCAGCGCTCATGAGCGAGATCACCGCCGTGCGCGCTGCGCTCGGGACGGCCGAGGCGGAGATCGACACCGAACTCGCGACGATCGCCATCCGCCGGGCCGACGCCACGGCTGCGGTGCCGACCGCTCTCCTCGACGAGTACGAGCGCCTGCGCGCCCGGCTCGACGGCGTCGGGGCGGCGCGGCTCGTCAACGGAACCTGCGACGGCTGCCACCTCGCCGCGTCGGCGGCCGAGCTCGATCACATCCGGCACGCGCCGGCCGACGAGGTCGTGCACTGCTCGCAGTGCGGGCGGATCCTGTTCGCCTGAGGGGGTCGCGCTCGGCGTCCCGCCGGGGCCGACTAGGTCGCGCGATGGCGGTCGCGTTCGTGGCGCCCCATGGCGTAAACGATCATCGCCGTGCAGCCGACGGCGAGCACGAGGGCGAGGCCGTAGGAGTAGCCGTAGCGGAGGCCGAAGACGAGCCGGCCGAGCAGTCCGCCGAGGATCGACCCGGCGATCCCGACGAGGATCGTCATCCCGATGCCCATCGGGTTGGGTCCGGGCACGACGAGCCGGCCGAGGGCGCCGACGACGAGTCCGGTGAGGACGATCTCGAAGATGAATCGCAGCACGATTTGAGTCTCGCGCGCCGAGCAACCCGCGCCCTTGGTGCCGGGCGCGAGGAGGCCGGGAAAGCGATCGGTCCGGGCACGGGGCCCGGACCGATCGTCGTTCCTCGTCCCCGGACGGCTTGAGGCCCGCCGGGGACGGTTGGGGGGGGTGGTCGCCCTAGTGGGCCTTGTGGCCGCTCGGGGTCTTGCCGAGCTTGCGCTCGAGCTCCAGGACGACCTCGGTCGTCTTTAGCACCGTGTCCGGGTTGAGGCTCATCGAGTCGATGCCGATCTCGACGAGATACTGGGCCATCTCCGGGTAGTCGGACGGTGCCTGGCCACAGATCCCCGAGTGGATCCCGTTGCGGTGGCAGCCCTCGACGGACATGCGCAGCATGTCCTTCACGCCGTCGTCGCGCTCTTCGTAGTCGAACGCCACGATCTCGCTGTCCCGGTCGACGCCGAGGCAGAGCTGCGTGAGGTCGTTCGAGCCGATCGAGTAGCCGTCGAAGAGCGGCGCGAACTTGTCGACAAGGATGACGTTGTTCGGGATCTCGCACATCGCGTAGATCTTCAGTCCGTTCTCCCCGCGGGCCAGTCCGAGCTTGGCCATCTGGGCCAGCACGTCCTCCGCCTCCTTCACGCGACGGACGAAGGGGATCATGAGGACGACGTTGGTGAGACCCATGTCCTCGCGGACCCGCTTCATCGCCTTGCACTCGAGCGCGAACCCTTCGACGTAAGCCGGGTGCGCGTAACGGGACGCACCGCGCCATCCGAGCATCGGGTTCGCCTCGACGGGCTCGAAGGCGGTGCCGCCGACGAGGCTCGCGTACTCGTTCGTCTTGAAGTCGCTCATCCGCACGACGACGGGCTTCGGGTAGAACGCCGCGGCGATCGTGCCGATGCCCTCGGACAGCCGCTCGACGAAGAACGACTCGCCGTCGGGGTAGCCCCGGGTGAGTCGGGCGATTGTCGCCGCCGCCTCGTGGTCCGTCACCTTCTCAGGGTGGAGGAGGGCCATCGGGTGCGCCCGGATCGACTCGCTGATGATGAACTCCATGCGCGCGAGGCCCACGCCGTCGTTCGGCAGGAACGACGTCTTGAAGGCGAGGTCCGGGTTGCCGAGGTTGATCATGATGTCGGTCTCCGGGCGTTCTATGCCCTCGACCTCGGTGCGCACGACGTGGAACGGGACCTCGCCCTTGTAGATGCGCCCGGAGTCACCCTCCGCGCACGACGCGGTGACGAAGACGCCCTGAGGGACCGAGGTCGTGCAGTCACCCGTGCCGACGATCGCCGGGATGCCGAGCTCGCGGGCGATGATCGCGGCGTGACAGGTCCGACCGCCGCGGTTCGTGACGATCGCCGCCGCCGTCTTCATGACGGGCTCCCAGTCCGGGGTCGTCATGTCGGTGATCAGCACCTCGCCGGCGTGGAAGTCCGCGAGGTGCGTGACGTCGACGATCACGCGGGCGTTGCCGGCGGCGATCTTCTCGCCGACGCTGCGTCCGGAGGTGAGGATCTCGCCGGTGCCGTCGAGGACGTAGGTCTCGAGGCTCGTCGACTTGCGCTGCGAGGCGACGGTCTCGGGACGGGCCTGGACGAGGTAGAGGAGGCCGTCGAGGCCGTCCTTCGCCCACTCCATGTCCATCGGGCGGCCGTAGTGCTTCTCGATCGCGATCGCGTACTGGGCGAGTTCGAGGACGTCCTCGTCGGTGAGGCAGAAGCGCTCCCGGTCGGCCTTCGGCGTCGGGATGTTGCGGGTGGTGACCCGCGTCTCACCCTCGACGAAGATCATCTTGATCGCCTTGTCGCCGATGAGGCGGCGCAGCACGGCCCGGTGCCCCGCCTCGAAGGTGGGCTTGAACACGTAGTACTCGTCGGGGTCGACGGCGCCCTGCACGACGTTCTCGCCGAGGCCGTAGGCGCCGGTGACGAAGACGACGTCACGGAAGCCGGACTCGGTGTCGAGCGAGAACATCACGCCCGACGAGGCGAGGTCGGAGCGGACCATCTTCATGATGCCGATCGACAGCGCCACGTCGAAGTGGTCGAAGCCCTGGTCGACGCGGTAGTGGATGGCGCGGTCGGTGAAGAGGCTCGCGAAGCAGCGCCGGCAGGCGTCGAGCAGGCTCTCGTCGCCCTTGATGTTGAGGTAGGTGTCCTGCTGGCCGGCGAAGCTCGCCGTCGGCAGGTCCTCCGCCGTCGCCGAGGAGCGCACCGCGAGGCTCACACCGTCGCCGTACTCCTCCTGGAGCTTGCGGTAGGCGGCGATGATCTCCTCGGCGAGGTCCTTGGGGAGCCCGGCGCCGTAGACGATCTCCCGGGCGCGCTTGCCGCAGCGGGCGAGGTCGGCGACGTTCTCGGGGTCGAGCTTGTCGATCGCCTCGTGGAGCGGTGCAATGGCACCGGCTTCCTTCAGCATGTGGCGATAGCCCTCGGCCGTGATCGCGAATCCGTTGGGAATGCGCACGCCCTCGTGGGACAGGTTCTGGTACATCTCGCCGAGGGAGGCGTTCTTGCCTCCGACGACGGGCACGTCCTCAATTCCGATCTCCTCGAAAAAGCGGACGTATTGGAAGGCGGTCATGACTTGTCCTCCTGTAGCTGATCGATCTGAAAATGGTCGAGCAATTGGGCGGCGTCGAGACCCCGCCAGGTGTCCCGCAGCGTGGAGATCGCGAAGTGGCGTGCACCGAGCCCCCCGTCGGCGCGCTGCAGGTCGGCCAGGCACGCGCCGACCGCTTCGGGGTAGCGTGGCTGCAGCTCCAGTCCTTGGGCGAGCTCGAGTCCGCCCCACAGGGCGCCGACCCAGGTCGCGCGGCTTTCCGGGGTAAGGCGCATGCCGAGGACCTGGTCCTCGCAGTGGCGGAGGAACGACTCGGCGTCGGACCGTTCCTCGGCTGACAATCGGGACGGCCCCGCGAGGGAGACGGCGACGGCCGTGGTCTCGAGATCGGCTCCGGGACGCGCCCAGCCCCCGCGCGGGTCGTGTGCCGCGTCGAGGAGCTGTGAGAACGGGTCCTCGACGGTCTCCGGTCGTGGCGCAACTCCGATCCGGCGCAGCTCGGCGACGTGGAGGGCCTCCCGCAACGTGCCCTGCCAGTCGCGCGCCCCGATGGGGCGGGCGAGTGCCTCTTCGTGCTCGTCGAGCCACGCGGCAGGCGACCGGTCGGGGGCTGCGCCGAGCAGGGCGAGCGCCCGCAAGGCGGCCCAGCCGATCGTGAGGGTGGGGTAGCCGCCGTCGTCGTTCTGCAGGCCCCGCAACCAGGCGACGGTCGCTGCGGGTTCGGGAATCGGCCAGTCGAGCATCTGCAGGCACTCGAGCGCGGCGAGGGTGTCGGGCGCGTTCGGCTCCTCGACGCCCCATTCCGGGGTCCGGTAGAAGGAGTAGCCGCCGAGGGGGGTTCGCCTGCTAAGCACGTAACGGCCGGCTGCCTCGCGGTCGAGACAGACGGTCGACGATCCAGCCATGGCCCTAAGCCAGTCCGTAGGGGAGCGCGGCGCCGGCCTCGATCTCGATCAGCCGGTTGTACTTGGCGACGCGCTCGCCCCGTGCCGGGGCGCCGGACTTGATCTGACCGCAACCGGTGGCGACGGCGAGGTCGGCGATGAAGCTGTCCTCGGTCTCGCCCGAGCGGTGCGAGACCATCTGGGACCAACCGGCCTGCCGGCACAACCGCATCGCCTCGAGCGTCTCAGTGACCGAGCCGATCTGGTTGAGCTTGATGAGGGCGGCGTTCGCCGCGCCGGCCGCGATCGCCTCGGTGATGATCGCCGGGTTCGTGACGAGCAGGTCGTCACCGACGAGCTGGAGGGTGTCCCCGAGCCGCGACGTGAGCTGCCTCCAGCCGTCCCAGTCGCCCTCGGCGAGCCCGTCCTCGAGGCTCCAGACCGGGAAATTCGCGGCGATCTCCTCGTACCGGGCGATCATCTCGTCGCTGGAGAGGGCCTCCCCGGCGACGTGGTAGCGGCCGTCGCGGTAGAACTCGCTGGCCGCGGGGTCAAGGGCGATGGCCACGCCCTCACGGCCCGGCGTGTAGCCGGCCGCCGCGATGGCATCGACGAGCACGGCGAGGACGTCCTCGGGGCGGTCGATCTCGGGGGCGAATCCGCCCTCGTCCCCGAGGCCAGTCGCGAACCCCTTGCCGGCGAGCAGTCCCTTCAGCGCGGCGTAGATCTCGGCGCCGGCGCGGACAGCCTCGGCGAGGGAGGGCGCGCCCACCGGGGCGATCATGAACTCCTGGAAGTCGAGGTTGTTCGGTGCGTGAACGCCGCCGTTCACGACGTTGAAGTGGGGGACCGGAAGCCGGGGCGTCGTGCCCTCGGGCCGCAGCGCCTGCCAGAGGGGTCGACCCGCCGAGAGGGCGACGGCGCGTGCCGCGGCCATCGACACCCCGACGATGGCGTTGGCTCCGAGGCGGGACTTCGTTGCGGTCCCGTCGAGCTCGATGATCGCCCGGTCCAGCTCCGCGGCGCTCGCGAACGACCGGCCGACGAGGAGCTTGGCGATCTCGCCCTTCACGTTGCCGACCGCGGCGAGAACGCCCTGGCCGGAGAAGCGCTGGGAGTCGCCGTCGCGCAGCTCGACGGCCTCGCGTGATCCCGTCGAGGCTCCCGACGGCACGCCGGCGCGAGCGCTCGTCCCGTCGGCGAGCGTCATCGTCACGGCGAGGGTGGGCCGCGCCCGCGAGTCGAGGATTTCGACCGCGTCGAGGGCCGCAACCTTCAGCGTCATGGACGTCCTTTCCGAGGAATGACCCAAGCTTTCTCGACGAAGGTCCTGCGCACCAGGGCACAACGTCACGATTCGCCGACAACACCGGCCCGTCTCCCGCCGAGCCGACGCCGGCTCAACCCTGCACAAGAGCACGAGCGTCGGTCATCTCCGCGGCTGCGAGACGGGGGCAGGACGTCGCCGAGCGGCCGGACTTCCGCGCCTTGGCGTCCCGGCGGGACTCGCCCCTGAGAAAGGCGTGGGCTGGATCCGGTCCCGGTCGGGGCACGTCGTCGCGCCTCGCCTGGGTTGCGACCCGCGCGGGGCACGGATGCTCGATGGCGGCGAGCCGGCCTGTAGGCGGGATTCTGTCCCCGGAGCGGAACGCCCCGGGGGGTGACCATCCATCTATGCGGCCTACCTGGGGACATAGGGCGGGCAGCCCGTCCCACGCTTGGCCTTGCTCCGGGTGGGGTTTACCGAGCCGATCGGGTCACCCCGACCGCTGGTGCGCTCTTACCGCACCGTTTCACCCTTGCCTGTGCCTTGCGGCCATCGGCGGTCTGCTCTCTGTTGCACTTTCCTTCGGGTCGCCCCGACTGGCCGTTAGCCAGCACCCTGCCCTGCGGAGTCCCGACCTTCCTCGGACGAGGTGGGGTCCACCTCGTCCGCGGCCACCCGGCCGACTCGCCGCCGGGTCCATTGTCGCGCTCGCGGTCTTGGCCGCGATCGACGTCAGCGGTCCGCGACGCCGATCGGACCCACGGGTAGCTTTGTCGCGTGGTGTCCGACGGCGTGCCGGAGGAGCAGCGGTTCGATTTCGCGGCCGACGACGCCGAGGACTCCGTCGCCGGGGCCGACGTCGCCGCGACCGACGGAGCCGGGGCGGAGCTGCGGCGGCGAATCGACGACGTGCTCGCGGCGGCCCAGCGTGCCGAGCAACGTGGCGGGGCCCCGTTCGCGCCCGGCCGGCCGGCGCGCCGGCGGGCGCAGGGCGCGGCCCGGTCGCCCCGGATCCCGTCCGACGCGAACGGCGCGGGGGCCGACGCTCTCGTGGATCCCGACGTCCCGGGTGCTGAGGAGGCCCTTTCGGTCTCCCAGTTCTACGACCGGGTGAAGGCCGCGCTCGCCCGGGAGTTCACCGAGGACGTGTGGGTCGTCGGCGAGATCCGGGGCCTGCGCGAGAGCCGGGGTCACCACTACATCGAACTCGCCGACGAGTCCGCCGAAGAGGTCGAACGCGGCGCCGCGCAGCTCGAGGTCGTCTGCTGGGCACGCGACTGGCCGCGGGTGGCAGCGGCGCTCGGCGAAGCCGGCGTCGCGCTCGAACCGGGCCGCGTCGTGCGCGTGCGCGGGCGCGTCTCTGTCTGGGAGGGCGGTAGCAAACTGCGGTTCACCCTCACCGAGCTTGACGTCGCGGCCCTGCTCGGCGGGATCGCCGCGGCGCGCCGTCGGTTGCTCCGTACGCTCGAGCTCGAGGGCCTGCTGCATGCCAACCAGCGACTCGCGCTGCCTTTGGTGCCCCTGCACGTCGGCGTGGTGACGAGTCCGGGGTCCGAGGCGCACCGGGACTTCGTCGGGCAGCTCGACCGGTCGGGCTTCGCGTTCCAGGTCTACTTCGAAGCGACGCTCGTCCAGGGGGCCGAGGCGCCTGACCAGATCGCCGCGGCGCTCACTCGCCTCCGCTTGTCGCCGATCGATCTCGCCGTCGTCGTGCGCGGCGGGGGAGCGCGCGGCGACCTCGCCGCGTTCGACTCCGAACCGGTCGCGCGGGCCATCGCAACCGCCCCGTTCCCCGTCTGGACGGGGATCGGCCATACGGGCGACCGGTCGGTCGCCGACGAGGTGGCGCACCGGGCGATGATCACGCCGACGCAGTGCGGCGAGGCCGTCGTCGGGCGGGTCGCCGAGTACGTGGGCGAGATCGAGCGCACGGCGGGCGCGCTGACGGGCCTCGCCCGCGCCCGGCTCGACTCGGCCGGCTACCAGCTCGCCGCGGGTGCCTCCGCACTCGGGCGTGGCGCTCGGCATCAGTTCGAACGTCGTGCGGTCGCGCTCCGGGCGGCCAGTGTCGAGCTCGCCCGGGTCGTCCCGGCGCGGCTTCGCCGTGAGGCGGCAACTGTGTCCGCCCGTGCGGCGCTCCTCGGCGCGGCGACGCGCCGGAGCGTCGCCACCCAGCAACACGAGCTCACGAGGAGGCGACAGGTGCTGCGGGCGTACGACCCGAGGCGCCAGCTCGACCGGGGCTGGACGCTGACGAGTGACGCGTCGGGACGGCTCGTGCGATCGACCGCGGCGCTCACCGTGGGCGCGCGGATCACGACCCGCTTCGTCGACGGGGAGGCACGTTCCGTCGTCGAGTCGACGACGCCCGGGAAACCCGCCCCGAAGACCAGGAAAAGGACAGGTGGAGACGAACGATGACGCCCGAGGACAAGGACAAGGCGGAGGTGACGCCGGTCGGCGAGCTCGGCTACGCGGCCGCGGCGGCGGAGCTCGACGCCATCGTGCGGGAGCTCGACGAGGGGCTGGTCGACGTTGACGTGCTCGAGGTGCGTTTCCGGCGCGCGATCGAGATCGTCGAGGAGCTCGACCGCCGGATCCGCGGCGCGCGAGAGAACGTCGACGCGCTGATGCCGAGGTTGGCGGCGATCGGCGAGGAAGGAGCGCCGGACTCGGCGAAGTGAGCCGCGGCGAGGTCTCCTGAATGGCGCGTCGACTGGCGCGCAGCTGCTCCACGTTCTCGACTGCCGTGTCGGGAGGTGACGGCCCCGGGGGAGTCCGCTGCGTCCCCGTGTAGGGACCGAGAAACGGTCCTTTCCCGGTGCCGACGCGGGCCAGTTGGCGAGATGGCGCGCCCGCGCCACGAAAGATACGGCCGGCGCGTCGGCGCGTTCGAGACGTATTCGGCCTGTTCAGGCGCCGAATGGGCGGGAAGTGCCCTGGACCGCGTCGTGAACGGGTCATGCGCGCGCCAGGCGGCCGCGCTCTCGCGATCGACGGACCCGGGGTGCACCTGCCCGACGCCCCGGCCCGATGGTCGCTCGACGGGCCGGCGTGGCCCGGCAAGGCGATCGGCGCCGCGCCTTCCGCGGCGGGGGCCACCTAGTCTCGCTTCGTGCTCCGTTCTGTCGTCGTCGTGGGCGCGTCGGTTGCCGGCCTGAAGGCTTGCGAGGGCCTGCGTCATGATGGCTTTGACGGAGCTATCACGCTCGTTGGCGCCGAGTCCCACCTTCCGTACGACCGGCCGCCGCTTTCCAAGCAGTTCCTCGCGGGTTCGTTCGGCGAGGACCGCCTCGCGTTCACGAGCGAAGCGAGGCTCGCCGCCCTCGACCTCGAGCTCGTTCTCGGCGAACGGGCCCGGGGCCTCGACCCGGACGCCCGGTCGGTGGTGCTGGAATCCGGGCGCGAACTCCCTTTCGACGGCCTCGTCGTCGCGACCGGCGCGACGCCCCGAACGCTGCGCGGCGCGCCCGACCTCGAGGGGGTCCTCACGCTGCGCAGTCTCGAGGATGCCGTCCGCCTGCGGGCGCTGCTCGCCGAGCCCGGCACGCGCCTCGCCGTCGTCGGCGGCGGCTTCCTTGGCATGGAGGTCGCGGCGACGGCCCGTGTGCTCGGCGCCGCGGTGAGCGTCGTCGAGCCGCTGGCCACACCGCTCGCCCGCGTCGTCGGTCCGCTCGTCGGGCGGGCGATCGCCGGGCTCCACGCCGACCACGGCGTGGAGCTGCGGATGGGGATCGGGGTCTCGGGGCTCGTGGGGCACGGCCGCGTCGAGGGTCTCCGGCTCGACGACGGGTCGATCCTCGGCGCCGACGTCGTGCTCGTCGCCATCGGCGTCGTCCCAGAGACGGGCTGGCTCGACGGTTCGGGGCTCGAGCTGGCGGACGGGGTCGTGTGCGCCCCGACCCTCGTCGCGTCGCCGGGGGTCGTCGCGGCCGGCGACGTTGCCCGGTGGCCGCACCCACTGGCCGAAGGCACGGTGCGGCTCGAGCACGGGACGAACGCCGCCGAGCAGGGGGTGCACGCCGCGTCGAGCCTGCTCGCCGGGATCGGGGCGACCCCCTTCTCCTCGGTGCCGTACTTCTGGTCCGACCAGTTCGACGTGAAGATCCAGTCGATCGGCCTCCCCGCCGCGACCGACGAGGTGCGCGTCGTGGCCGGGTCGATCGCCGAGGGGCGCTTTGTCGCCTGTTACGGGCGCGACGGGCGGCTGTCCGCGGTCCTCGGGTTCAACAGTCCGCGTCAGGTGATGGGTTTTCGGGCGCTGTTCGGCCGGGGAGCGACGTTCGAGGAGGCGCTCGCCCTCGACGTCGCCTGAGGAGTCAGGTCAGAACGAGATGGCCGACATGGCGGGCACGGTGCGCAGGGCGCGGGCCCGCGCGTCGAGCCAGCGGTCGCGGTCGAGCCGGCGAGCCGGCTCGACGACGGCGCCGTGCCGCGCCGTCGAGGCCGCCGCGGCGAGCGACGGCCACAGCCCGGTCGCCGTGCCGGCGAGATAGGCGGCGCCGAGCGTCGTCGCATCCCGGACGGCCGAGGGGGCGATCGGCCGTTGGAGCGCGTCGGCGAGCAGCTGGAGGAAGGTCGCGTTCGCGGTCATGCCCCCGTCGACGCGCAAGGTCGCAACCTCGACCTTGCCGTCTGCTTCCGCGGCTTCGAGGAGGTCGGCGCTGCGGTGGGCGATGCCCTCGAGGACGGCCCGGACGAGCTCGGCGCGCGAAGTCGAGGCGTCGAGCCCGACGAAGGTGCCGCGCGCCCCGAAGTCCCACACCGGCGTGCCGAGCCCGCCGAGCGCCGGGACAAAGACGACGCCCCCGGAGTCCGGCACGGAACCCGCGATCTCGTCGGACTCGGCCGCGTCGCCGATGAGGCCGAGCCCGGCGCGCAGCCACTCGATGCAGGATCCCGCCGAAAGCATGATCGCCTCGATGCCCCAGTTCACGTGGCCGGACTCGCGCCAGGCGACGATGGGGAAGGTGCCGCGGTCGCCGCGGGCGCTGAAGGCGGGTCGCGCCGCGGTGACGCAGTCGAGCATCGCGCCCGTGCCGAAGGTCGCCTTCGCCTCGCCCGGTTGCAGGCAGGCCTGCCCGACGAGGGAGGACTGCTGGTCGCCGATGAGCCCGGCGATGGGGGGCTCGCCGGGGAGCGCAGACGCCGCGGCGACGACACCGGTCGAGTCGACGATCCGAGGGAGCATTGCGCGCGCGATGCGCAGCTCCTCGAGAACCTCATCGTTCCAGTCCGAGGCGTCGTCGAGGATGAGACCGGTGACGCCGGCGTTCGAGGCGTCGGTGACGTGGGAGGACCCCCGCGAGAGCACCCAAGTGAGGTAGCACTCGACCGTCCCGAAGCACAGATCGTGCGACCGGTCGGGGTCATGGATGCCGAGGAGATAAGCGAGCTTCGTCGCCGACTGGTTCGGGGTCAGCCGGAACCCGCGCGCCGACAGGGCGAGGCACTGGCCGGCGGTTCGCAGGTCCTGCCAGGAGATGCCGGGGGCGACGGGCCGCCCGGTCTCCCGTTCCCAGACGATCGTCGAGGCCCGCTGCGCGGTGATCCCGACGGCCTGCGCCGCCCCCCCGGCCTCGAGCGTCGCCCGGGCGACGTCGAGCGCGGCACCGGCGAGGGCGGAGGCGTCGAACTCGGCGACGCCGGGGGAGGGGCGGAGGTCCGACAGGTGGCGCTGGTGCAGGTGTCCGAGCGTCCCGTCGGCACGGACGAGGGCGGCCCGCACAGAACTCGAGCCGACGTCGATGACGAGGACGCTCACCTCGTTGCGGTCCTGTTCACGGCGGCCCAGTGTGGCACACCAGCAAGGAATGGGAGGCGACCGCCCCCGATGCGTCCAAGGGGCCCTTTACATCCGGAGTCCGCTCTGGCACAATTTCTGCCCGTCTGCGCTGCGGTTGTGCACGCGCGCCTCACGGCACCTCTTGCTTGCAGGCCCGCGCGGGCCGTTCTCGCTCGTAAGTGTCGTGGCGAGCGCGCGAACCGCGCACGGCGGCAGACGGGACAGCGACGCAGCAGGAGAAAGTGATCGGTTGATGAAAACCACGTGGCGCCAGCGCTCGGCTTGCCGGGGACTCGACCCGGAAGTCTTCTTTCCGCCCTCGGACGAAGAGGCCGAGGAGGCGAAGGCCGTGTGTGCGCTCTGCCCTGTTCGCCAGATGTGCCTGGAGCACGCGATCGTGTGCCGCGAGCGCGAGGGCGTGTGGGGAGGCCTCACCGAACGCGAACGCCGCCGCATGCTGCGCCAGCGCCAGAAGTCGGCCTGAGCGGCCACCGCCGGTCGGCCGGGGCGTCGCCCCACGGACGGGCTCCCGGGCGGACCGGCTCGTCACCACGGTACGCGGTCGGGGGGACTCGCGATTTGCTCAGACCGGTCCATCTGGGTCATCCGAAATGGTGCAGTTCATGTCTTTGACCCTGCTCCTCCTTGGCAGAAGATGGCGCCATGTCGGGGCGTGTGGATCCGCAGGAGCACGGAGAGTGGCGCAGCGGGCGGCCGAGGGCTGCCCCGTTTGCGTCACGTGTGCCGCGTCGTGGTCCGGTCGGCCACACGGAGGTGCGCACGCCCCCGCCAGACACGATCTTCGAGGTCAGACCGCGCCCGAGGCGGTCCGCGAGCTCGGCCGACCCGTCACGGACGCCCTATCGCGCCGAACGCTCTGATCAGGCGCACCGACGGACGGCCGCACGGACCCAGCTACTGGGCCCGGCAGCTCGACGGCGGCGGAAAATCGGTCGTCAGGGAAGGGAATCCCGAGAAGAGCGGGGAACGAGAGGGGAAGTTGACGCTGGCCACTGCCGCTTCGAACGGCGCGAGGACCCGCGTGGTTCTCGCCGTGTCCTCCGGCACGTCCGCTTCGTCGACGCAACGAGGGAAACGGTGACCGCCACGGCGCCCGGCTCTGCTCCACAGCCCCGCCGGAGCGCCGCGGCGGCCACCGGTGTCCGCGCCACACGATCCGTGGAGCCGGGACCGGACGGGGTGTCGACCGGGGACGAGGCGGCTTGATCATGGCGAGACACGGAGACACGGGCACGGTCTGCGGCGAGAACAAGGAGACGCTCCACTCGGCTTTCGACTCGCTCCTCGATCCCGTCTTCATCGTCGTGCCGCGGCGCAACGGCTCCGACGAGATCGTCGATTTCGACTACCGCTACGTGAACGCGGCGGGACAGCGCCTCCTCGGGCGCAGCAGCGAGCAGCTCCTCGGTCGTGGCGAGCTCGAGCTCTACCCGTCGCGCCGGGTCCTCGGTGTGCTGGAGCGGTACTCGCGGGTGCTCGCCTCTGGTGTACCGGAGCGCTACGAGATCCCCTGGTGCGAGGTCGCAGGAGTCGCCGGCGCGTTCGACACCTCGGTCGCGAAGTTCGCCGATGGCCTGCTCATCAACAGCCGGGTCGTCACCGAGCAGCGGAAGGTGGAACGCGCGCTCGCCGTGGTGACCAAGTCGTTGCGGACCTTCATGGCCGCGAGTGAGACGCTCGTGCACGCCCGCGACGACACGCAACTGTTGGACGACATCTGCCGGGTCCTCGTCGAGGACGGCGGCTACGCCTTCGCCTGGGTCGCCGCCCCCGTCCCGGACGACCCTTCCGCCATCGTTTCCCTCGCCTACCACGGGTCGGTGGGTCGTGACTTCTTCGAAGCGCTCCACGCGACCTCAGCCGGGTCCGCCGAGGGGATCGGGCCGGTGATCGAGTCCATCCGCACCGGGGAGATCCAGCAGATCGGCGACGCCGCCGCGCTCGACGGATCGGATCCGTGGCGCCAGGTCGCGCTCGACTACGGGATGCGGTCCGCCGTCGCGCTGCCCCTCGTCGTCGGGGACTCGGTGTCGGGGTCGATCGGCATCTTCTCGACGCAACCCAACGCGTTCGACGCGGAGTGGCTGAGGCTCTTCCAGAAGTGCATCGTCGGGATCGAATTCGGAATCACCACGCTGCAGGATCGCGTGCGGAACCAGCAGAACCTCGAGCAGCTCGCCGCCACCCTCGAGACTGCCGTTGGCGCGCTCGCCGCGAGCACCGAATTCGATCCGTACTTGGCGGGTCACCAGCGCGGCGTTGCGAAGATCTGCGTCACGATCGCGCAGGAGCTCGGGCTCGACGCCGATGCGACGAAGGGCATCGAGGTCGCGGGGATGCTCCACGACATCGGCAAGATCGTCGTGCCGGCCCAGATCCTCTCCAAGCCCACCAAGCTGAGCGCGGCGGAGTTCGAGCTGATCAAGACCCATCCCCAGGCCGGCGTCGACATCATCGCCGGGATCGACTTCCCGTGGCCGGTGGCGCGGACGATCCTGCAGCACCACGAGCGTCTCGACGGCAGCGGGTACCCGTTCGGAATCCACGGAGACGAGATCTGTCTCGGCGCCCGCGTGCTCATGATCGCCGACGTTCTCGAGGCGATGACCTCACCGCGTCCCTACCGTCCGGCTCATAGCGTCGCCGACGCCCTTGCCGAGATCGAGAAGCAGAGCGGCACCCAGTTCGACCCCGACGTCGCCGACGCCTGCGTCCGCCTGTACTCGGGAATGAAGCGTCCCCGCTTCGACGGGGACCCCGGTTACTGGTTCCCGACCGCGGCCGCCGTCGCCTTCTGACGCTTCTCAGGGTCCCTGGCAGATCGGCCATCAGCTCGGCGAGACGCCGGGCGGTACCGCGCTCGGTCTGGCGGGCACACCGACCAGCCGAACGGCGCGGGCGGGACGCCTCCCCACGACCCGGCCGCGGCTAAGGCACCGATGGTCGCGAGACGTTCGCGGCGTTCCGCACCGGGCGAGGCTCGGATCTCGTCGGGACTCGGCGGATCGGCTCGAACCGGCAGCGAGGATCGATCGACTCCGACGGGTCCCCCTAACCGCCGGCTCCGGCGGAGCCGCGGGGGACGGCGCGGCTCGGTCTCAGCGGATCCCAGGCCGACAACGGCCAGGCGAGTGCCGCCGCGCGGGCGGCTGCGGGGCGCGCGTCGGGGACGGCCCCGATCCGGAGGAAGGCCGCGAACACGGCCGCCGTGGACCGGGCGTCGCCGAGCGCGGTGTGTGCCGCGGGACAGCTCACGCCGAGCGCTCTGCAGCACGCCACGAGGGAGCGCGGCCCCGGGGGGAGGTTCGAGCGCGCGAGTTCGCGCGTGCAGATACCGACCCGTCGGAGGTCCGGCAGGACCAGCCCGCACCGCGCGTACTCGGCGGCCAGATGGGCGAGGTCGAAATCGAGGACATGCCCGATGACGACGCGTCCGGCGAGATGTGCCGTGAGCTCCCCCACGAGTTCTCGGAACGGTGGAGCCGGGGCGAGCATCGCTCGCGTTATCCCGTGCAGCCAGCTCGCTCCGAGTTCGCCTTCGCCCGGCACGGACACGAGGCTCGTCCACTCGCCGAGTGGGTTCCCGTCGGCGGCGAGTTCGACGACCGCACACTCGAGCACGCGCGTCGTCGTGGGGTCGAGTCCGGTCGTCTCGACGTCGACGACCGCGAATTGGATCGCGTCCGCTTCGGGGAGCGACGCGAGCCCGGCCGGCCGTTCGTCACGCCCGGCGGCTGGAGGCGGCGAGCTCGCCGCGAGGGTCACGGTTCGAGTGTAGGTGGGCGCTCATCCGGCGCGGGCCCCACGGGGCCGGGGCGTGACGGCGTGCGACCGGCGGCGCGCCGGATCCTTGCGACCGGGGAGCGGGGGAGGTCCGAGGTGGTCGCAGCAGGTATCTCACTTTGCTCACAATTCGCGCGCCGACGTCGAACAGAACGGGGCCAAGATGTCGTCGCAGGAGCCCGGACAGCAGAACCGAAGCGCGGCGTTGAGGCAGGTGAGACGGTGAGCAGGGGCGACGTGAGACGGGTGGCCCTGTCGGTCGGAGCGTGCCTCGTCGCGTTCGGTCTCCTGTTCGGGTCCGCGAGCACCTCCCAGGCGGCACCGGGCGGACCGGGTGGCTTGCCGAGTCCGGCGGCGGACGGCGCCGCTCCCGTCATCCCCGCGGGCGTCCCGGTCATCGAGGTGCAGCGCTGGCTTGCAAAGGCGCTGACCGAGCGTCTCGATGCGCTGTCCGCCGCGTTTGCGGCGGTGGCCGCGGCTCGCAATCTCACCGCCCAGGACCGCGCCGCGCTCAGTGCGGTCGTCACCGCCGACCCGTCCGGTCTCGCGTCGCTGTCGGCTTCGGTCGCCAGCGAGACCTCGCTGACGGAACTGCGGGAGACGGCTGTGGCGATGGTCGTGAATTTCCGGGTCTTCGCGCTCGTCGTTCCCGAGGTGCGCTCCGTGATCGGAAACGACCGGGTGCTCGCCGAGGCGGTGGCCCTCGCGGCGCTGGAACCGTCGATCCAAACCGCGATCACGACCGAGCAGAACAACGGACGCGGAGCCGTTACCGCGCAACGCGTCTACCAGAAGCTTGTCGCCGAGCTCAGCGGGATCGGGTCCTCGTTGGCAGGCACGTCGGCGTCGCTCCTCGCCCTCACGCCGCAGGATCCTGCCTCGGCCCAGGCGACGTTCGCCAAGGCGACCTCGGCGGTCACCGCGACGAGCGCGCAGTTAGTCGCGGCGCGAATGGAACTGCGCGAGATCGTCAGGATCCTCGGCGCCTAGGAGCAGCGGCGCGACGCCGCTCGCAGGGCGGTGTCGCGACGAGCGTCGTCCGGGGGGTCAGGAGGCGAGGTCGTCTGATCGGCGGGTCTCGGGACTCTCTCCCGCGCCGACGAGCAGTCGGAGACGGACGAGGCCGATCGCGGACTCGACGATGCGGCGGAGGACCGACGTGCGCGGGGGCCGCAGCTCGCGGACGACTGCCGGCAGCTCACGGACCGCGAGGCCAGCTCGGTTCGCCCGCAGGACGAGCTCGACGTCGAACAGGCTCCCGCGCAGGACGGTCTGTTCGATGAGCGGGACGACGGCGGACGCACTCATCACCTTCATCCCGTGGGCGTCGCTCACCTCGAGGCCGACGACCCGGTGGAGCGCGGCGGTGAAACCGGCGGTGAGGACGCGCCGCAGCAGCGGCCGGCGGTCGCGGGCACCCGGCGCCCGTTTCGAGGCGAGCACGAGGTCCGCCTCCCCCGAGTCGACGAGGCCGAGCGCGGCGTCGAAGAACGGCAGGTCGTAGTAGTCGACGTCGAAACTGACGATGAGGGCGCCGAGCGCGTCGCGGAAGCCGGCGGCGAGGGCGGCGCCGTAGTCGCCGGATGCGAGCGACAGGACGCGTACGTGGGGGAGCTGGGCGGACAGCAGGCGGGCGAGGCGCAGCGTCCCGTCGGTCGATCCGTTCTCGACGACGAGGATCTCGAAGGCGCGACCGCGTCGCGCGAATCCGGAGACGAGGTTCGTGACGGTCGAGCCGATGAGCATGACCTCGTTGTGCGCGGGAAGGACGACGGTGATCTCGGGCGGCGGCTCGGGCGCACGCGCCGGCTCGCCGGGAGAGGGACCGGGCTCCTCGCTCACTGAGGTTCCGGCGGGGGTTTCCATGGGTCGAAGGATGCCTCATCCGCGTCCGCGGCGTCGGCGGGCTCGTTCCCGGGCTCGGGGCCGGTCCCCTCGCCCGGCGCGATCGGCGTCGATGCCGGGCCGGATGCCGGTGACGCGGGCGCGCCGGCGGTTCCGAATCGCCCGACGGCCGCGAGCCCGGCGAGGCCGACGACTGAGGCGATCCGGCCAACCCAGTCGATCGCCGTCGATTTGTAGCTGAGGACGACGTGGTGGGCGACGGGCACGACCACCATGAGGTTCGGTGTCGCCTCGAACGGGCCCAAGGCGCCCTGCGCCGACCAATTCGGGAAGTAGGGGACCTTCACGAGCACGGGCACGCCCAGGCGCCCGACGTCGAACGAGACCGTCGAATCGGTGTAGGTCACGCGGGAGACCGTCGTCGGCGGGACGCGTCGCGACGCCCCCGGGAGAAGCAACGTGCCCGGCTTGGCGTGCGGCCAGGCGGTCGGACCCCCCGAGACGATCGGCACGGGCCAGTAGCGCGGGTTCTGGTACCAGGTGACCGCCGTCGTCGTCTGCCACTGGGTCTTGGACAGGCCGCTCTCGACGACCGGCTCGTAGTGGAGGGGGACGACGAGCTGGGAATCGCGGATGAGGTAGAGGACCCATTCCGGCTTCGTTCCGGCTGGCGCGGACGCCGACCCGTCGACGACGTCCGGCGACTCGGGTGTCGACCCGACCTCGACGAGAGCCGAATCTGCCGCGGCGTCCGCTTCGACGGTCGGCGAGTTGGCGAGGAAGTACCTCACGCCCGTGAGCTGGAGGTGGCGGATCCCGTCGGCGACGTCGAGGGAGCTGTAGGGGAGGCCGACGACGGGGTTCGAGGGCTGGAGCGAAAGCTCGGCCTGGTCGAGGAAGTGGAAGTGGTTCGAGGTCGACGACTCGAAGTAGAGGCCCTCGGCGCTGTCGATGCAGCCGTTCGTCCAAAGCGGGAACGACATCGGCACGATCGTCGAGCCGAAGGCGTTCTGGGTGTTCGGGGAGTACTCGTAGTCCAGCCGGCCGCAACCGTGCACCGCGGCGGCGCTCTCGAGCATCGCCACGACCCGTTGGAACTGGGGCCACCCCGGCTTGGCCTGGTATCCCGAGTAGTTCCACACCGCCCAGCTATCGACGGGGTTCTCGTGACCGCTCGGGGGAGAATAGAAGGGGAGGACTCCCAACCACGCGGCGACGAGCACCACGGCGATGGTCGCCCCGAAGATGCCGGTGAACTGGGCATTGAGCCATTCGTGGCCCAGGGCCGAGAAAGCGGTGCGGCCGAGTTCGCCGATGGCGTACGCGGCGAGGAGAGCCGTCGCGAGGTACCAGAACGGCAACCAGCGGCCGTTGTACACGAGGCCGGAGGGAAGCCAGCAGAACGCGGCGACGCTCGCGCCGGCTATCGCGGCGAGGGAGAGGGCGATCCGTTGGCGTCGCCAGATCGCGACGAGGAGCCCGAGCGCCGCGATCCACTGGACGGCCTGTTCCGCGTTGGCGGGGAAGAGCTGGGCGTAGACGTCGCCGACCCGGCCGTAGTTCATCGACGACGAGTAGTTGAGGTACGCGGCGAACGGCAGGAGCCAGAACGAAGCGACGAGGGCACCGAGGACGCCGACGAGGACGAGGGTCTTGACGCCGCGCCGCTCCCAACGCGCGAGGGTGATGATGACGGCGGCACCGCCCGCGAACAGGCCCGGGATCACGTGGCAGAGCAGCGTCAGGGCGAACAGCAGTCCGGCGAGCCATCGGTAACGCCCGGTTCGCAGCGAGTAGACGAAGACGCCGAGGAACAGCACGGCGAGAGTCAGGGCGAGGCTGAACGAGAACTCCCCGGCGAGCGTCGAGGCGATCGTGCCTCCGTCGATGTTCCACGGGAAATAGACGGTGGAGTTCGAAGGCGCGAAGTTGAACAGGAACGGCACGGTCGCCGCCGACATGAGCGCGGGAACCGGACGCGCGAAGCCGACGAGGCGTCCGAAGGTGTACGCCGCAAGCGGCAGGAAGACAGTGCCGAGGACCGTCACGATCTTGAACGCGACGGCGTAGGGCGTGACCAGCGAGAAGGCGCCGACAAGGACCGCCGGGAGCGGGAAGTAGAAGACGTAGAGCGGGAACCCGCCGAACCACTGCGGGTCCCAGCCCGACAACTCGCCGTGCGCGAGCAGGTGGTGGATGAAGTAGTCGACGGCTACGACGTGGCCCGCGGTGTCCCCCCCGACGTCCATGTTCGGACCGAAGATCAACCCCGGTTGGAGTTGGGCGACGACGAACGCGGTGACGCCGGCGACGACGACGAAGGTCGCGAGCGCGGCCGGGTCGGTCAGCACCCGCAGGCGGGCGGCGAAGCGCGCCGGGATGCCTGATTCGAGACGGGGTGCCGCCTCGCCGGTCCCGTCGGGACCGGGTCGGGGGGCGGCTGCCACGGCCGAGATCCTACCGACAGGTCGGGTCTGCGCCCCGTCGAGCCTCGGTCTCATCTCGTGACCACCTGGTGGTAACGTGCGCATCTCCTGGGCCGTTGGCGCAGTCCGGTAGCGCGCTTGCATGACACGCAAGAGGTCAGAGGTTCAAACCCTCTACGGCCCACCGACAGGGTGCAGTTTGGGCGCGTCAGTAGCGCCGGGTCCCGTCCCAGCGACCCGGGGGCTTTCAGTTCGGGTGTCGCGTTGTCTACGGCGCCGGTGGCAATCCGAGAGCGGAACGTAGGACGTCGCCGTCCGCTTTGAGGAGCTTCGCGTCGTGCAGAAGGGTCTTACCCCAGGTTAGGAGGGACAACGAGGTCTGGCTCCCGGCCTTTTGAAGCAGACCGGCGATCACGCTGTCCTCCGCGACAAACGTGTGGATGTCCGTTTCCACCGCGCCGGTCGCCTTCAAGGCGTCGAGCTCGGAGTCGAGATTGTTCACCGCAGCGACGAGTGGCGCGGAGATGGTTGCCGCTTCAGCGGGAGTGATCGATCTCCCGTACTGCTCGGCCTTGGCCTCGAAAGTCGTGAGATCAGAATCCGCGGGGGCGATGTCCGCCGAGAACGCCTTCTTGACCTGCGAGACCGAAAGTGTCTTCGCCACGGTCTTTGTGACAACCCACTTGTCCTGGGTGTGGACCTTCTTGCAGACCAGGGTCAGCTTCCCGTCCTTCGCCTTGCTCCCAAGTTTCTTGGCGGGGCAGGACTTGCCAGGCTTGGGAAGTTCCGTCAAAGAACGTGACAGCCTCTCCTGCGCGCCCGACGTAGCGACGGATAGCGAGCCGACGAGCGACATGCCAGCGAGGAGGGTGACGGTGCATCCCACCAGTCCAAGTCGCATTGTGTGTCTCGCCATAACAGAGGTCCTCTCGAGCGAAGTGGGTTCAGCCTTTGTGCACCGAATCTGTCACAACGCCGCGAGCCGTGCCACGCCTGCCGCCGCGGGCGCGGCGAGGCACCGGGCCAGGTGTCGTCTTCTCGTGCCGCGACCGGGACGGCGAGCCGCGCGCTGTCGCGCGGCGAATGTGACTGCAGGCGGCCGGAACCGTTGACCGTCCGCCGCGGGGACCTAGACCTCGGCGAAGATGTCGTAGCGCTCGCTGAAAAGATCGGGGTGGTCGGCGATCGTCTGATCGGCGAGGGCGAGCGCGAAGCGCGACCGGCTCATCGGATCGCCGCGAAGCCGCGAGTCCTTGACGAATTCGGCGAGGATGCGGGCTGCGAGATGCGAGCGCTCACGGCAGTGGCTCCGCAGGATCGGCCGGCCGAAGTCCACCCGCTCGGCGGACTCCCTCTCGGCACTTCGGAAAAGGTGGAAGGCGTCCCGCTCGGGCTCGTACGCGAGGCCAACCCGGGAGATCTCGTCGATCGGTGTGCTGGTCTCGAAACGCTCCATGGCCCTGCCCTCCTTCGCCACGATGATCCTCTTTGGTGCGCCTGCTTCGGGCAACTCCTCGTCGTGAATGGGATATGGCCTTTTCGTAAATGGAGGGTGAATCTCTGCGGCGGTCACGCTCCGTTCGCGACTGGGGGAGTCTCACCGCACCCCAGCGACGCGGCCGGGCGAGCAGCCACCCGTCGCGCGCGACGTTCCGTGGGGCGAGGGCGCTCCCTACCCGGGGTGCGGTGTCCCGCCGCGCCGGTACGCGGCGATCGCGTCGGCCGGGAGCGGGCGGGTGAACAGGAAGCCCTGGGCGGTGTCGCACTCGAGCTCGGTGAGCTCGTCGAGCTGCTCGCTCGTCGCGATCCCCTCGCCGACGACCGTCATCCCGAGGGCGTGGGACATCGCCGTGATGGCGG
>JBEKCO010000018.1:0-31943 GCA_050014835.1 Acidimicrobiales bacterium | reverse complement strand
TGCCAGACGATCTCGCCCCGCAAAAGGAATCCGAGATCGTCCTGCAGGATGCGGGTCACGTCCCCGGAGAGCGAGCGGTAGGGCTTGCGCCCCAGGTTGGCGACGTTGATCGCGATCCTGCCGCCGGGCTCGAGGACCCGACGGCACTCGGCGAAGACGTCGGCGAGCTGTTGCAGGTACTCGAAGTAGGTCGCGGGGATGTGATCGTGCCCCAACTCCTCCTCATAGCTCTTGCCGGAAAAATACGGCGGCGAGGAACAGACGAGCGCGACGGACTTCGCGGGCACCTTGGACATGTCCCGCGAGTCTCCGAGGATGATCGAGTCGCGGACCGAGCACTCGCAGACCTCGTCGTCCTCGGACATCACGGGAGGGGTGAAACGGCCGTAGAACGAGCTCGCGTCGTGGCTCTCGCGCCGCGAGACACCGAAGTTCGACGTTTCCGTCACGCGATTCCTCCCGCACCAGGCCTTTTACCAGTATGACCCACGGGTGTCGTACGGCCGGGGATCCGATCGCGCCTTTCGTCAGGCGCGCGGTCCGTGGTCAGACGCCGACCGCGCCGTCGATCCTTTGTCGCAACAGGTCGGCGTGGCCATTGTGTCGGGCGTATTCCTCGATCATGTGGACGAGGATCCAGCGCAGCGAAATCTCGCCATCCCGCCAGGAGCGCGCGCCGATCGTGTCGAACGAGTCGATCCCGGCGACGACCGACCGGGAGGATGCGCACTCTGCCTCCCAGGTGGCGAGATCCTCGGCGGCGCTCGCCGGCTCGGCGCCGTCGAAGGCACGATCGCGTTCGGCATCGGTGCGGTAGATCGGCGGTCGATCGGCCCCCGCGAGGCATCGCTGGAACCAGTAGCGCTCGACTTCTGCCATGTGCCGGACGAGCCCGAGCAGTGAGAGCGTCGAAGGCGGGACCGATCGCATCGCGAGCTGTTCGGGTGCGAGGCCGGCGCACTTCAGCGCCAGCGTCGCGCGTTCGAATTCCAGCCACCCCTCGAGCATCGGACGTTCAGCAGCGACGAGCGGTGCAGCGTTCCGTTCCACGGGAACCTCCGATCTGGCCCGGCGATTCGTTCGGCCCCAGTATTGCGGCGTGACCCCCCGCACCGGGTCAGCGGGTTGGCGTCCACCCTCACCCTCCGGTCGCGCGATCGGGGCGCGGCCGGGCGATCACGCGCATCTCGCTGCCGAGGCCGCGGACGCTCGCCTTCGACCCGGCCGCCTCGATCGTCGCGCGGTGCCGGCCGATCGGGACGTGCCCGATCCTCACCTCGCCGAGGCGCTTCGGCAGTTTCGGCGCGAGCCAGACCGTGCCGTCGCCGACCGACGGGTCGAGTCGCAACAGCGTGCGGAGCAGGCTGAAAGGGGTCGCCGAGGCCCACGCCTGCGGGGAGCACGAGGTCGGATAGCCCACCGGCGCGGCGAATTCATCGCGATCGAATCCGCACAGGAGTTCCGGCAGCCGACCGTTGAAGACCGTGGCGAGGTCGAACAGGGCGTTGGCGATTTGCTGGGCCTCGGTGACGAATCCGTAGCGCATCAGCCCCGCCGCGGCGATGGCGCTGTCGTGGGGCCAGACGGAGCCGTTGTGGTAGCTCACCGGGTTGTAAGCGCCCATCGAGCTCGCCAGCGTGCGGACGCCCCAGCCCGTGAACATCTCGGGGGAGACGAGATGCGCGGCGATCCGGGCCGCACAGCCCGCCTCGACGATGCCGGTCCACAGGCAGTGGCCGATGTTCGAGGTGAGCGAGTCGATCGGGCGCTTGTGGCCGTCGAGACCGAGCGCGAGATACCCCTGGTCCGCGAGCCAGAAGCGCTCGTTGAACGCCCGGCGCAGACGCGCCGCCCGTTCCTCGAACGCCTCGGCCGTCGCGGTTTCGCCGCGCGCTCGGGCGATGCGGGCCCGGGCGAGGTAGGCGGCGTAGACGTACCCCTGCACCTCGCACAGGGCGATCGGGGGTTCCGGAATCCTCCCGCGCGCGTCGTTGACCCCGTCGAAGGAGTCCTTCCAGCCCTGGTTCACCAGGCCGCGGTCCGTCGACCGCTGGTATTCGACGAAGCCGTCGCCGTCGCGGTCCCCGTAACGCTCGATCCATTCGAGCGCCCGGTCGGCGTGCGGCAGCAGGCGGTCGATGATCCCGTCGTCGGCCCCCCAGTTGTGCAGCTCGCCGAGGAGCATGACGAAGAGCGGGGTCGCGTCGATCGACCCGTAGTAGATGGAATCCTCGCCCTGGGCCGCGACACCGGTCATGCCCGAGCGCACCTCGTGGAGGATCCGTCCCGGTTCCTCCTCGGTGCGCGCGTCCTCGCGCTCACCCTGGTAGCGGGCGAGCGTGGTAAGCGTGCCGACCGCGATCGTCGGATCGACCCCGAGCGTCATCCACGACGTGATGAGCGAATCGCGCCCGAAAAGGGTCATGAACCACGGCGCGCCCGCCGCCAGGACCGCGAGGTCCGGCTCGTCGGGGTCGAAGATCCGCAGAACGCCGAGGTCGGGGATGCTGCGGCCGAGCGTCCGGTTGACGCCCTCGTCGGCGGTCTCCACCGTTGGCGTCGTCTGCTCCCAGGAACGGAGCCGCGTCGTCGACGGCGAGCTCTCCACCGGTACGCCGAGGCGGTGGCGCGGCTCAACCGACTGGCCATCCATCGCCAGTTCGATCTCGAAAGACGTCCGCCACTCACCACGCGGCGCGACGACCGCCTCGATCGTGATGATGTTGGACGATGCCTTCGAACCCGGTGGCAGGGCCACGGTGATCGTCCGATTTCTGTCGCGGTAGCGGTGCGTGATCTCGATCGCCGAGTCCGTGACGACGACGTCGGTTGTGCCCCGGGGACGGGCGCGGCCCTCTTTTACGTCGAACAAGTGGGCGAAGTCGGCTTCGACGTCGAGCGCGATCAGGCAGGCGGTCGTCTCGCCGCCGAGGTTCCGCAGCACGAGGTCCTCCCGCATCCCGTCGCCGACGTACCGTTCCCTGACGACGAAGAGCGTGCTGTCCGACCGACCCTCGCCCGGTTGGGCGCGTCCGAGGAAGCGCGCCGTGAACGGGTCACTCGACAGGACGGCGAGCGGCTGAACGGGGATGTCGTCGATCCGCAGCTGCCATCCCGACAGGTACCGCGTGTCCCGGTAGAAGAGCCCCTGGGCCCCCCCGGGCTCGATGTCGCCAGACGGGGTCGAGATCGCGAAGCTCGTCCCCTCGACGAGGGTGACCGAGCTTCCCGCCAAAGCGCCGAGGGCGGGCTGGCCGCCGAAGGCCCAGGCGTCGACGGTCACCGCTCCCCCGCTCCGCGGCAATCGGGCGACGCGCCACGACCGGCCGGATCAAGCCGCTTCATCCGCCATCCATCACGCGCCGGAAGAGGTCGACGTGTTCGTCGACCATCCGTCGCAGCGAGAAGTGGCCCTCGACCGCGGCGCGGCAACGCCGGCGGTCGATCTCCCCCACGCGGGTCACCGCGTCGACGAGCGCCTGCTCGCCGTCGCGCACGAACCCCGTGATCCCGTCGTCGACGATCTCGGGTGCCGCCCCGTGCGGCGTTGTCACCACCGGCGTGCCGCAGGCGAGGGACTCGATCATCACCATCCCGAACGGCTCGGGCCAGGAGATGGGGTTGAGCAGCGCCGTCGCCCCGCCGAGCAGCTCGAGCTTCGCCGCATGGTCGACTTCACCGAGGTACTCGACGTCGGATCCGAGCAATGGCTTGATCACCGTTTCGACATAGTCGATCTCCAGTGGTTCCTGGCACTTGCCCGCGATCCGCAGCGGGATGCCGGCCTTGCGGGCGACGACGGCGGCGACGTGCGCCCCCTTGGACGGATTCATCCGACCAAGGAACAACGCGTACCCCCCCGAACCGTCGCCGACCGGGAACTCCGACGGCTCGACCCCGTGGTGGATGACCGCGGCGATCGGCACGTCGCCGGCCGTCGAGGCCTGGTGCCGCGAGATCGCGATCACGGGGACGCGATCGGCGACGATCCGGTACAGGTCGATGAGATCGCTCTCGAACGGTCCGTGGTTCGTCGTCACGACACGGAGGTGCGGGAAACGTTCCGAGTAGAGCGGACCGATCAACGTGTGGTCGTGCACCACGTCGAAACCATCGGCCATCTCGTAGGCGTGCACGACCTGGCGGATCTCCTGGGCCGCGCCACCTTCGCCGACGCCGATCGCGCGCTCGAAGACGAAGGCGCGCTCGACCTCGCAGGTGCTCTCGCCGGTCGTGTAGAGCAACACGTCGTGGTCCGCGGCGCGCAGCCCCCGCGCCAGCCCGTCGAGGACCGCCTCGGTCCCCCCGTAGCCGGGAGGTGGGACGGGCAGCCAGGGCGGAGCCACGATCATGATGCGCATCGCTCCACCTTTGTCGACGGCCGACGACGCCGCCAGGACCCCCCGGTCCCGATCAGTCGTAGCGGCGAATCGCTCCACCCGGGACCGCCGCCGCGGCGACCGCGCACCGTGCCGACGCGAAGCCACCCCGGGCGTCGTGCGCCCGGGGTAACCGATCAGCGCTTTGTTACCGCGTGATCCCCGCCAGGACGACGGTGACGGTGTGGGAGGTGGCGCTCGAGTCCACGTAGGTGACCGTGATCTGCGCGCCGGGCTGGTGCGATTCGATCGCCGCCAGCAGCGCAGGGTTCGTCTTCGTCGCGGTGCCGTCGACGGCGGTGATCGTGTCGCCAGCTTGGAGTCCGGCCTTCCGGGCCGGGGTCGCCGCGTAGACCGCGCTGATGTAGACGCCCGCCGGGGCGGCCGCCGCGCCGGTCGATCCGGTCGGGAAGCCGAACGAGTTCGTGGAGTCCGTCGGCGCCTCCCCCGTCAGGACGCCGAGGAAGGCGGTCTCGCCGAGGTGGATCCGATTGGACGACTTCCCGCGCTTGATCTGGAGCGCGATGTTGTGCGCCTCGTTGATCGGGATGGCGAACCCTTCGGTCCCGCCGGTCGCTTCCGCGGATTGCGCGGCCGTGTCCATGCCGATGACCTGACCCTGCAGGTTGACGAGCGGGCCGCCCGAGTCGCCCGACACGATTGGCGCATCGGTCTGCAGCAGGTTGTGCAGCGTCTCACTGGTCGTCGAGAAGGCATCGTTCGCGTTGATCGTCCGGCCGGTCGCCGTGATCGTCCCGCTGATCACCGTGGGCTTCCCGCCGAGGCCAAGCGCGTTGCCGATCGCGACGACCGGGGCGCCAACCTGGACGCTCGCTGAGTTCCCGAGCTGCACGTACGGGAGGTCCTTCGGCGCGCCGACGAGCTGGACGAGCGCGACGTCCTGGGTCACGTCGACGCCGAGCACCTTCACCTTGTAGGTGCCGTGGCCGGCGACGGTCGCCCGGATGTTCGTCGCGTCCGCGACGACGTGGTTGTTCGTGAGTACTTCTCCCGAGGGCGTGATGATCATGCCGGTCCCCTCGGCCTGCTCGGCACCCGTCGCGACCTCGTTCGCGACGTCCGTCGCGATGTCGACGACGGCGGGGTCCACCGCGGCCGCAACTTGGGCGACGGAAGTCTGGCCCTTGGCGAGCGGGATGCCGCTCGTCGTAGTCGGCGACGCGGCGACCGATGTGTCCGACGGGGTCGAGCCGCTGCGCAGCGCGGCGTCGAGACCCGCGCCGAGGATGCCCGCGAGCAGGGCGACGACCACCACGAGCACGAGCAGGCGACGACCGCCGCCGGTTCCCCGTGCACCGTCGCCCCCCGGCGGCGGCGGAGGTGGCGACCACTGCCACCCTCCGGTGCCCGCGCCCGGGATTCCGGCGGTTGGCGGCCCCCCGGGATCGGCTGACGAGCCGGCCGGGGCCCAGCTGCCCGGGCCGGTGGCGCCCGCACCGGGCGTCACCGCTTCCCCGCCCTGCGGCGGAGTCAGGTTCTCGCTCATCTCATCCATCGTCCTCGTTCCTCAGATCTCCGGCTGAATCCACGGCGTCGCACGCCGTCACGGCTCCTCGTCACCATCGAGCATGGCGTCGGCGCCTCGGATCCGTCTGGGCCCAGACTGGGAACTTCCTGAGAAAAGGGACGCTCCCGTCCCTGTTCAATTTCAGGTTAGCGGTGGCCCCCCGGCACTGGTCCCCGTTTCGGACGGCCCCGGGGGCCAACGGCGCGTCTAGGCGAGGGCGACGAGGTCGGCGAGATCGTCGGTCCAGTAGTCCTCGACGCCGTCGGGCATCAGCAGGACCCGTTCCGGCCGCAGGGCCTCGACCGCACCGGGGTCGTGGGTGACGAGCACGATCGCCCCGGCGTAACGGCGCAGCGAGGCGAGAACCTCCGCCCGGCTCGCCGGGTCGAGGTTGTTCGTCGGCTCGTCGAGGAGGAGCACGTTCGCCGAGGAAACCACGAGGCAGGCGAGCGCCAGTCTGGTCTTCTCGCCACCGGATAGCGTCCCGGCCAGCTGTTCGACGCGCTCGCCCCCGAAAAGGAACGCGCCGAGGATTCGCCGCAGTTCGACGTCGGTCATCGTCGCCGGCGCGCTCCGCCGGACGTTGGCGAACACCGATGCGGCCGGGTCGAGCGTCTCGTGTTCCTGCGCGTAGTAGCCGAGGCGCAGGCCGTGACCGTTCCGCACGGTGCCGGCGTCGACCGGCTCGAGCCCGGCGAGCACGCGCAACAGGGTCGTCTTGCCCGCTCCGTTCAGCCCCAGCACGACGACACGGGAGCCCCGGTCGATCGCGAGCTCGACGCCCCGGAACACCTCGACCGAACCGAAGCACTTCGCCAGCCCGCTCGCCGCGAGCGGAGTCTTCCCGCACGGCGCGGGCTCGGGAAAGCGGATTCTCGCCACCTTCTCGCGGCGGCGCACCTCGGGCAGGCCGGCCGCGAGGCCCGCGGCCCGCCGGTCGAACTGGTGGGCGGCGGAGGCTTTCGTCGCCTTCGCCCGCATCCGGTCGGCCTGCTGGCGCAGGGCGGCGATCTTGCGCTCCGCATTGGATCGCTCCCGGGCGCGGCGCCTGTCGGCGGCCGCCTGCTGATCGAGGTAGGCGCGCCAGCCGACGTTGTAGATATCGAGCGTCGCCCGGTTCGCATCCAGGTGGAACACGCGGTTCACCGTCTCCTCGAGGAGCGTGGCGTCGTGGCTGATCACGACGCAGCCGCCCTCGTGGGCACGGAGGAACGTCCGCAGCCATACGATCGAGTCGGCGTCGAGATGGTTCGTCGGCTCGTCGAGCAGGAGCGTCGGAGCCCCGGAGAAAAGGACCCGGGCGAGCTCGATGCGTCGCCGCTGGCCGCCCGAGAGCGTGCCGAGCGGCTGGGCGAGGACACCGGGGGGCAGTCCGAGGCTCGAGGCGATCGAGGCCGCCTCGGACTCCGCGGCCCAGCCGCCGCGCGCCACGAACCGCTCCTCGGCCCTCGCGTAGCGGGACATCGCGTCGACACGACCTTCGTCGTCGGACGTGCCCATCTTCGCCGCCGCGTCGGCAAGATCGTCGAGGATCCGCACCAGCCCGCGTGCCGACAGGATCCGGTGCCGGGCGATCTCGTCGAGGTCCCCGGTCCGCGGGTCCTGGGGAAGGTACGCGATCGCGCCCGAGCGCCGGACGAAACCCTGCGCCGGGAGCGCGTCGCCCGCGAGCACGCGGGTGAGCGTCGTCTTGCCGGCGCCGTTGCGGCCGACCAGGCCGATCCGGTCGCCCGGTCCGACATGGAAGGTCGCTCCCGAAAGAAGCGTCCGGGCGCCGGCGGTGAGCTCGAGATTGGTGGCGGTGATCATCGGCGCGGGACGCAGAGAGAAGGGGGAAACGACACGGTGGGTTTCTGCGACCGCCAAGCATCGCGCCGATCCCACGGGCCCGTGCGCACCCGTCGTTTCGCGGCGCGACACGCCCGGGTCCTCGCCCCGGGGAACGCCCAGACGCCCCCGTCGCTCCGGTTCCCGGCCGGTCGCTTGACGATCCCGGGTTGGCGGTGCCTAGTTTGGGCGATGACCAGCACCGAGGTCGAGAAGCCCGGCGGGCGCGTGGCTCACGTGGGTGCCGAGCCGTCGATCGCGCCGGGACCACCGAAGACGGTGCGCCGTCGCCGGTTGCGCGACCGTCTGAGCCGGGCGGTCATTCTCCGCCTGCTTGGCGGCGTGCACGACGGCGCCCTCGCCATCACGGAGGACGGCGTGCGCCGGGTGTTCGGCGCGCCGGTGGAGGGACTCGCGGTCCCCGAGCTCACCGTGCGGTCTCCCGCGGCGTGGACCGCGGTCGCGACCGGGGGAAGCAGCGGCCTCGGAAGGGCCTTCTTCTCGGGATGGTGGACCGTCGACGACCTCGACGATCTCGTCGTCGCCGTCCGCGTCATCATCCGCAATCTCGACCCGACCGAGCACGTCCAGCTCCTCGCACACCGGTTGCTCGCGCCCGTGCTCTGGGCGCGCGTCCGGTTCTTCGAGCGCCTGGGGCAACGGCGCGCCGATCGCCGCAACATCAGCGCCCACTACGACTTGAGCAACGAGTTCTTCTCGCTCTTCCTCGACGAGACGATGACCTACTCGTGCGCGCTGTTCGCGTCCGCGGGGATCTCGCTCGCGGAGGCGCAGACCGCGAAGCTCGACCGGCTCTGCCGCAAGCTCGAGCTCACCGCCACCGACCACGTGCTCGAGATCGGGACGGGCTGGGGCAGTTTCGCCATCCACGCCGCGCGGGCCTACGGCTGCCGGGTGACGACGACGACGCTTTCGCGTCGCCAGTTCGAGCTCGCGACCAAAAGGGTCGCCAATGCCGGCCTCGCCGACCGGGTCACCGTGCTGCAAAGCGACTACCGGGACCTCACCGGCGCCTACGACAGGCTCGTCTCGGTCGAGATGATCGAGGCCGTCGACTGGCGCGAGTATCCCCGGTTCTTCGCCAAGTGCGCCGAGCTTCTGAAACCGGAGGGCCTGATGGCGCTGCAGGCGATCACGATCGCCGACCGGTACTTCGAGCGCGCCAGACAGAGCCGGGACTTCATCAAACGCCACGTCTTCCCGGGCGGTTGCCTGCCGTCGGTGGGGGCGATCCTCGCCACGACCGCGCGCCACACCGACTTCGAGCTCGTCGCCCTCGAGGACATCGGACCGAACTACGCCGAGACGCTGAATCGTTGGCGGGTGGGGCTGGAGTCCCACGCGGTTGGGCTCGACGCCCTCGGCCTCGACGAGACGTTCCACCGGCTTTTCGACTTCTACCTCTGCTACTGCGAGGCGGCGTTCCTGGAGCGGCGGATCGGCGACGTCCAGTGCCTCTTCGCCCGGTCGCGCTGGCGCGCGGCCGGCCCCGGGGCGCCGCGGCCCTGAGACAAGCTCACGTTCTCGCCACCCGCGCGATCTGCACCGGCGTCGGCAGGCGGGGAGCGGACGCCAGTCCGACGCGCTCGAGAGCCCGGATGACGAGCCACGACAGGTCGATCTCGGCGCGACGGAGACCGTGGCGCGCCGAACGCGGGAAGGCGTGGTGGTTGTTGTGCCACCCCTCGCCGAAGGTCAGCACCGCCACGACCCAGTTGTTCGCGCTCGCGTCCTTCGCCTCGTAGCGGCGTCGGCCGAAGGTGTGGCACACCGAGTTCACGGCGAACGTCGCGTGCTCGAAGGCGAAGATCCTGATCAACCCCGCCCACACCATCGCCTCGAGGCCGCGCCCGACGCTCCCGGTCCAGGCGTAGCCGATGAGGAACGGCAGGCCGACCGAGAGCGCGACCCAGACGAGGTAGCAGCGGTCGATGAGCTGGATCATCTTGTCCTCGTAAAGGTCGCGTCCATAGATGTCGCCGCGCTCCATGCCCTTCGTCGTGAACAGCCAGCCCACGTGGGCGTGGGCGAGACCCTTCACGGTGCCGAGGAAACCGGTGCCCGACAGGTGCGGCGAATGGGGGTCGCCTTCGACGTCGGAGCGGGCGTGATGCTTGCGGTGATCGGTCACCCACTGCGTCAACGGGCCCTGGAGGGTCATCGCGCCGAGGACGGCGAAGGCGATCCGCACGGGTTGGACGGCCTCGAAGGACCGGTGGGTGAAGTAGCGGTGGTAGCCGACGGTGATCCCCAGGCCCGTGGCGACGTAGAAGATGGCGAACAGGACGAGGTCGAGGGGCCGGAAGGCGACGCCCCACAGCACGCCCGCCGCCGAGAGGATCCCGACGGGCGGCACGACGACAGCGACGAGCGTCACGACCTGGCTCACCCGGGTCGTGTGCGGGCGCACGGTCGCGATCCCGTGGTCGAGCACCGGCCCGGCCGGCGGACCGCCACCGACGTCGAGCGGCGTCGGAGCGACCGCCCCCTCAGCGAGTCTGGTCACAGGGCCCCCCTTCCCCCGCACTGCCGTTGAACTGCGCCGAGCGCCGGCTCACGCCCCGATCAGCGCGCGCCAGCCCGACCCGGACACGTCGATCTCGGTCGCCTTGCGCCGCAATGTCGACGACGGGACCCGGTTGGCGAGCTCGCGCTGGGCCCAGTAGTCGTGGCTCACGCCCGCGAAGAGCCCCCTGCGGAACTCGACGAGCTCGTCCGGCGCCGGCGAGAGGTACCCGAAGACGGCGAGGGCGAGCTCGACGTCGCCGAGCACCGGGGCGCGCCCGAAAAGGCTCGCCCGGCGCAGCGCGACGCCCACCGCCCCGACAAGGACGTCGTCACGGCGCTCTCCGGGCGCGAGCACGAGCCGTTCGGAGAGCCGCCCGGCGAGCAGCAGCGCGAAGCCCTGATCGGGGCCGGCGGTGCCCGTCCCGGGGCCCGACAGGGGCGGTCCGGCCCGGAAATCGGCCGGCCGGTTCGCCACCCACGGGCGCGGCGGACCGAGGTGGTACGCCGGACGCACTTCGTCCTCGATGGCGATGGGAGCGAACTTCGGCTGGGTCATCGGGCGCTACCGGGTACGACGCTCGGCCGGCCTAGTTGACGTAGTCGAGCCAGTTCTTGTACTGGTCGACCTCGCCGCGTACGGCCTTGAAAAAGACCCCTTGGATCGCCCGCGTCATCGGGCCCGGCGTGCCGTCGCCGATCACGCGGTCGTCGACGGAGGCGATGGGCACGATCTCGGCAGCCGTGCCGGTGATGAAGGCCTCTTCGGCGACGTAGAGGTCGGTGCGGCGCAACGACTCCTCGGCGACCTCGTAGCCGAGGTCACGCGCGATCGTCATCACCGAGTCGCACGTGATCCCCTCGAGGGCGACGGACGCCGAGGCGCGTGGCGTGAGGAGCCGTCCGCGGCGGACGAGGAAGACGTTCTCCCCCGTGCATTCCGACAGGTAGCCGTCGGTCGTGCACATCACGGCCTCCTCGTAGCCCGCGAGGACCGCCTCGGTCTTGGCGAGCGAGGAGTTGATGTACATCCCGGTCGCCTTGGCGGAGGCCGGCACCGAGCGCGGGTCGTTGCGGGCCCACGAGCTGACCTTCATCCGGGCGCCGTGCGCGATCGCGTCGGCGCCGAGATACGCCGGCCAGGACCAGGCGGCGATGGCGACGTGCACCTCCGAGGTCAGCGGGTTGATCCCCATATCCCCGTAGCCGAGGTAGGCGATCGGCCGGATGTAGCAGGCATCGAGGCCGGTCTCCCGCACCGTCGCCCGGGTGGCCTCGTAGATTTCGGCCTCACTGTAGGGAAGCTTCATCATGAGCGTGCGCGCCGAGCGGTCGAACCGGGCGACGTGGTCGGCGAGACGGAAGACGGCGGGTCCGTTCGCCGTCGGATAGGCGCGGATGCCTTCGAACACACCGGTCCCGTAGTGCAGCGAGTGCGTGAGGATGTGGATCTTGGCGTCCGCCCAGTCGACAAGCTGACCATCCATCCAGATCTTCGATGTCGGAGTGATCGGCATCCCTACAACCTTTCTGCGACGGCATCGCCGATCGCCGTCGTCGTCAATTGTGCACCTCGCGCCGCCATTTCGGACTGCACGTCCAGGACCGCCTTCGTGATTCGGGTCGCCGCCTCGTCGTCACCGAGCCATCCGAGCATCATCGCGGCAGAACGGATCGCGGCGAGCGGGTTCGCCCGGCCGGTGCCGGCGATGTCGTGCGCCGCGCCGTGGACCGGCTCGAACAAGGAGGGCCCCGTGCGTTCCGGGTTGAGGTTCGCCGACGCGGCGAGGCCGATCCCCCCGGTCACCGCCCCGGCGAGGTCGCTCAGGATGTCGCCAAACAGGTTGTCCGTGACGATGACGTCGTAGCGTTCGGGTGCGGTCGCGAGGTAGATGCACGCCGCGTCGACGTGGTTGTACGCGGTCGTGATCCCCGGGAACTCGGCCGCGACCTCGTCGAAGACGCGGCTCCACAGGTCGCCCGCGTAGGTGAGGACGTTCGCCTTGTGGACGAGCGTCACGGACCGCCGGGGCCGCGTCCGGGCGAGCTCGAAGGCGAACCGCACGCAGCGCTCGACCCCGTGGCGGGTGTTCACCGATCCCTGGGTCGCGACCTCCCAGGCGGTGCCACGCCGCAACTGGCCCCCCTCGCCGGCGTAGGGACCCTCGGTGTTCTCACGGACGATGCAGATGTCGGCGTCGGGCGCGATCGCGCCGGGGATCCCGTTGCAGGGACGGAGATTGACGTAGAGGTCGAGCTCGAACCGGAGCCGCAGCAACAGGCCCCGTTCAAGCGCCCCGGCGGGCACGTCGGGCGAACCGACCGGCGGGCCGACGGCGCCGAGCAGGATGGCGTCATGGCCGCGCAGCTCCTCGAGCACGCCGTCGGGCAGGGTCTCGCCGGTGCGCGTGTAGCGCCCGGCACCGAGGTCGTACTCGGTCGTGACACACGAGACACCCGCGGCCGCGACGACCTTGAGGGCCTCGGCGACGACGTCCGGACCGATGCCGTCCCCGCCGATCACTGCGATGTTGTAAGCGCCCAAGACCTGTTGACTCCGATCGGTCGATCCCGAGGTCGGTGGAGATCGGTCTCACAAGTGACCACCGACCACAACGCCGTCCACGGAATGGACAAGTTGGCGCACTGGGGTCGGGCACCCACCTGGATGACGGTGGCCCGTGGCCCGACCGCCATAACAGGACAAGTCTGACTGGCCACCCGCGAACCGTCAATCTGCCGGCTCGCGGCGCGGATCCCGGCCGGTTCGGTGCCGCCCAGGCGGTGTTGCCCGACCCGGTATCCTCGAATAGTGGCTGAGACGCATCTTTCCCCCGAGACGCACGCCCGGCTCGTCGAGGAACTCGAGGATCTGACGACGAGGGGGCGGATCGAGATCGCCCGGGCGATCGAGGCGGCACGCGCCCTCGGCGACCTCTCGGAGAACGGCGACTACCACGCCGCGAAGGACGCCCAGGGCAAGATGGAGTCGCGGATCCGCCAGCTCCAGGCGATGCTGAGCGAGGCCGTCATCGTCGGGTCCTCCTCGCCGGGCGAGGGAATCGCCGCCGGTTCGGTCGTCGGCATCCGCTACGCCGAGGACGAGGGCGTCGAACGCTACCTCGTCGGCTCCATCGAGGAGCGTCGGGACGACATCACCGTGATCTCGGTCGGATCGCCGCTCGGACAAGCCCTCATCGGCCGTCGCGCCGGTGACCGCGTCGAGTACGAGGCGCCGAACGGCCGCCTCAAGGTCGAGATCGTTACCGTCGACTGAGGTTCCGATGCCACCGCGGACGCTCGCCGAGAAGATCTGGGACGACCACGTCGTACGCGCCGGCGGGCACGACGGGGAGCCGGACCTTATCTACGTCGACCTCCACCTCGTCCACGAGGTGACCTCGCCCCAGGCCTTCGACGGTTTGCGGCTCGCCGGCCGGGTCGTGCGCCGGCCCGACCTCACCGTCGCCACCGCCGACCACAACGTGCCGACGACCGACGTCGACCGCCCCGTGGCCGACCCGATCTCGCGTCGGCAGCTGCGGGCCCTGGCCGACAACTGCGCCGAGTTCGGCATCGTCTGCTATCCGATGGGCGACGCGAACCAGGGGATCGTCCACGTCATCGGCCCGGAGCTCGGTCTGACCCTGCCGGGGATGACGATCGTCTGCGGCGACAGCCACACCTCCACCCACGGTGCCTTCGGGGCGCTCGCCTTCGGGATCGGCACCTCCGAGGTCGAGCACGTCCTCGCCACCCAGACCCTTCCGCAAAAGAGGCCGAAGACGATGGCGGTCGTGATCGACGGCGAGCTCGCCGACGGGGTGACCGCCAAGGACGTCGCGCTCGCCGTCATCGCCACCGTCGGGACCTCCGGGGGTGTCGGGTACGTCGTCGAGTACCGCGGCAGCGTCGTCGAGCAGCTGTCGATGGAAGCACGCATGACGCTCTGCAACCTGTCGATCGAGGCCGGGGCGCGAGCCGGCATGATCGCCCCCGACGCGACGACCTTCTCCTACGTCGAAGGCCGTGACTTCGCGCCGAAGGGCGCGGACTGGGAGCGGGCGCTCGGGGCCTGGCGGGCGCTGGCGACCGACGACGGCGCCAACTTCGACCGGGTCGTCGCGATCGACGGCTCGACGATCCGTCCGAGCGTCACGTGGGGGACGAACCCCGCCCAGGTCGTCGCCATCGACGGCGTCGTGCCGGATCCGATCTCCTTCGTCGATCCGGCGGCCCGCGAGTCCGCGGCCCGGGCGCTCGACTACATGGGCCTCGCGCCGCAGACCCGGATCGTCGACATCCCGGTCGATGCCGTGTTCATCGGCTCCTGCACGAACGGACGCATCGAGGACCTCCGTTCGGCCGCCGCCGTCCTGGCCGGGCGCCGGGTGAGCCGGGGCGTGCGCGCGCTCGTCGTGCCGGGTTCGCACCGGGTGAAGGAACAGGCCGAGTCCGAAGGCATCGACCGGATCTTCCGCGACGCCGGCTTCGAGTGGCGCGAGCCGGGGTGCTCGATGTGCCTGGGCATGAACCCGGACCAGCTCGCCCCGGGCGCGCGGTGCGCCTCGACCTCGAACCGGAACTTCGAAGGGCGGCAGGGCCCCGGCGGCAGGACGCACCTCGTTTCGCCCGCCGTCGCCGCGGCAACCGCCGTCGCCGGGCATTTCGCGACACCCGATGCGCTCCCCTAGCGCCCCGGCTCTCGACAGGTAGGGACACGGCATGGACAAAGTGCGGGTGGTCACCGGACGGGCGCTGCCGCTCGACCGCGCGAACGTCGACACGGATCAGATCATCCCGAGCGAGTGGCTAAAGCGCGTCGAACGCACCGGCTACGAGGACGGGCTCTTCGCCGAGTGGCGCGAGGACCCGAAGTTCGTCCTCAACCTCCCGGAGTACGCCCGCGCCGTGATCCTCGTCACCGGGGACGGCTTCGGCATCGGCTCATCGCGGGAGCACGCCGTCTGGGCGCTCGTCGACTACGGGTTCCGGGCGGTCATCAGCCCCCGCATCGCCGACATCTTCAAGGAGAACTCGACGCGTTCGGGTCTCGTTCCCGCGGAAGTGACCCCCGAGGTCGGACGCCGGCTGCTCGATGCCGTCATGCGCGACCCTGCACTTGAGGTCACCGTCGACGTGGATCAGCGCCTCGTCAGGGCGCCCGCGGCAGGAATCACCGCGCCGTTTGCGATCGACGACTCCGCCCGCGAGCGCCTGCTCGGCGGGCTCGACGATGTCGAGCTCACGCTCACCCACGCCGCCGAGCTCGGGGCGTTCGAGGAGCGCCGGGCGGCCTGGCTTCCGCACGTGTCGGCCTGACAGCACCCCGGGCAGGTGTCACGCCGCCGGTGGGCCGTCGCGGTGGGCGCCTGGGCCCGGCCGCCGGTTCCGTCCTACCGCGGCGCCCGGGTTATCCTGCGGCTGAACGCCACGGGGACCGAGGGGGCGAACGATGCCGCATTCCGAGCCACCTGACCGGGGGACGACCGGGGGCGCTGGCGACGGCGACGCCGGCGAGGGCCCGCGGATCTGGGTCGAGCCGCAGTCGCCTCGGAAGCGGCGCGAGATCCCGGTGTTCGAACCGGGCGCGCGCGTCATCCCCCCCATGAGCGTCGAAGCCGCGGGACAGGGCGTCCCCTACCTCCCGGCCCCGCCGACGCCACCGGTGACCCGGGCAACGTTCGGGTTCGGGTGGCTGCTCGTCCTCATGGCCTGTGGCGGTGCGATGATCGCCGGCTCGTTCTACGCCTGGCTGACCGTGCACGGCCACTCAGCGTCCGGCATGTCACCGGCCGTCTCCATCGGGAACGTCTCGAACATCGCCGGCTGCGTGCTGGTGTGCTCCGCGCTCGTGTTCGCCATGGCGCGGCACACCGTCTTCGGAGACCTCGTCAGCCAGTTGATGCCGGCGGCGGCCGGGGCCGGCCTCGCCGCCACGATCTTTTGGTTGTGGAGCATGTCGCTCTTCACCCACCTGCACCGCGTGGGGTGGGGTGTGTACGTCGTCGTCGCGGCGTCACTCGTCGCGCTCGCCGTCTCGACGAAGGTGAACCGGACCTAGCCTCGTGACGCCGTGCGCCGCCCGGTTCAGGCGTGGTGCGCCGCGCGGCTCCTCGCGTTCATCGCCGAGACGACGGCCCTGATCCCCGCCGTCGCGATGTTCTCGTCGATCCCGACCCCCCAGCGGGTGAGCCCGTTGCCGTTCGAGGTCTCGACGTAGGCCACGGCGGTGGCGTTCGCCCCGGCGGTGATGGCGTGCTCGTGGTAGTCGAGGACGTCGATCGCGAACCCGACGCCGTCGCGCACCGCCGTCACGAACGCCGAGATCGGGCCGTTGCCCTTGCCGGTCACGGTGACACGACGGCCATCGACGGCGAGGTCGGCCGTGACCTTGTCGCCGTCGCCGGACGTCGCCATCTCGACGTCGAGCAGTTCGATCGGGCCCGGGGCGAGGTACTCACCGAAGAACACCTCCCAGATCTCCTCGGACGGGATCTCGGTCCCGGAGACCTCGGCGACGCGTTTTACCGCCCGGGAGAACTCGATCTGGAGCCGGCGCGGCAGGACCATCTGGTGCTCCGCCTCCATGATGTAGGCGACGCCGCCCTTGCCGGACTGCGAGTTCACCCGGATCACCGCCTCGTAGGTCCGCCCGACGTGGTGCGGGTCGATCGGCAGGTAGGGGACCTCCCAGACGCCGTAGTCGTCGCCGAGGGCGGCCATGCCCTTCTTGATCGCGTCCTGGTGCGAACCCGAGAACGACGTGTAGACCAGGTCGCCCGCGTAGGGGTGACGGGGGTGCACCGGCATGCGGTTGCAGTACTCGGCGACCCGGCGCAATGCGTCGATGTCCGAGATGTCGAGGCCCGGGTCGACGCCCTGAACGAACAGGTTCATCGCCAGCGTCACGAGGTCGACGTTGCCGGTCCGCTCGCCGTTGCCGAACAGGCAACCCTCGACGCGCTCGGCGCCCGCCATGACGGCGAGCTCGGCGGCGGCGACCGCCGTGCCCCGGTCGTTGTGCGGGTGGATCGACAAGATGACGGCGTCGCGGCGCGGGATCTCGCGCCCGAAGTACTCGACGATGTCGGCGTAGACGTTCGGCGTGGACATCTCGACGGTCGCGGGCAGGTTGAGGATGATCGGCGCCTCGGGTGTCGGCTCGATCACATCCATGACCGCGGCGCAGATTTCGAGCGAGTAGTCGATCTCGGTCCCGGTGAAGGACTCCGGCGTGTACTCGTAGCGGACTTCGGTCCCCGGTAGCGACGATTCGAGGTCCCGGCACAGCTTCGCCGCCTCGACCGCGATCGCGGTGATGCCGGGCTTGTCGAGACCGAACACGACGCGGCGCTGCAGCACCGAGGTCGAGTTGTAGAGATGGACGATCGCGCGGCGCGCCCCGCGCAGGCTCTCGAAGGTGCACTCGATGAGCGGCGCCCGGCACGGCGCGATGACCTGGATCGTCACGTCCTCGGGCACGAGGTCGTCGTCGATGAGCTGGCGCACGAAGTCGACGTCGAGCCGGGAGGCCGAGGGGAACCCGACCTCGATCTCCTTGAAGCCCATCGCGACGAGCTTGTCGAACATCTTCCGCTTGCGGCCGGGGTCCATCGGGTCGATGAGGGCCTGGTTCCCGTCACGCAGGTCGACGGAGACCCACCGCGGAGCTGCCGTGACGACCCTGTTCGGCCAGGTGCGGTCGGCAAGGTCCACCGGTGGGTACGGGCGGTACCTCTCGAAAGGCATCTTCTTCGGGCTAGCTGGTGACGATGGCATCAGTTGTCCTATCGGCAGTCGGAATCTGAACCCCGGGTACAAAAAACCTCCTGGCCATTCGGCACAGGAGGTCGGACGAGCGCGTGGATGCGCTCGTCGTCAGGTAAGAAGGAGGATGGACAAAGTCGTTCGCATCACGGGTTGAGTCTCGCCCAACCCGGCCCGCGGCGTCAAGGCAGCGAGGCCGCGGCCGCGGCGAAGGTCCCGGTGACCCACTGTTCGAACTCGGCGGCACCGAGCGGCCTCGACCACAGGTACCCCTGTCCGTACTGGCAGCCGAGCTCGTAGAGAGCGGCGCGCTGGTCGTGGCTTTCCACGCCCTCGGCGCACAACTCGAGGTCGAGCGTGCGCGCCAGGCTGACGATCGTCTCGACGATCGCGGCGGAGTCGGGCGTGCCGATCGCGTCGACGAACGAGCGGTCGACCTTCAAAAGGTCCACCGGCAGCCGGCTGAGGTAGCTGAGCGAGGACTGCCCCGTCCCGAAATCGTCGATCGCGATCTTGATCCCTACGGCGCGCAGATCCTCGAGCCGGCTGATCGACTTGTCGATCTCCTTCATGACGGCGGTCTCGGTGAGCTCGATCAGGAGCGCGTCGGGAGGCGCGCCGGTGGCGGCGAGCGCCCAGAGGCACATCGTCACGGGGTTCGTGATGAGCAGCTGACGCGACGACATGTTCACCGATACCCAGAGCTTCTCGCAGCCGGGGAGCTCCTCGCGCCAGCGCACGACCTGGCGCAGGGCCAGCTCGAGCACGTGGGTCCCGATCGCCGAGATGAGCCCGCTCTGTTCGGCGACGGGGATGAACTCGTCGGGGCGCAGCAGGCCCCGCGTCGGGTGATCCCAACGGCACAGCGCCTCGACGCCGACGAGCTCCGCGGGGCCGACCGTGAGGATCGGCTGGTAAAAGACCCGCAATTCGTCCCGTTCCAGCGCGAAGCGGATTTCGCGTTCGAGATCGAAGCGGCGCGCGACCTCCTCGCGCAGCTGTTCGTCGAAGTGTTCGACGTGATCGCGGCCGCGGTCCTTGGCGCGGTGCATCGCCGCGTCGGCCGAGCGCAGGGCGTCGTCGACGCTCGACGCGCCGTCGACGACCGCGACCCCGCAGGAGACAGTGAGGTACACCGGCTGGCCCGCGGCGACAAACGGCTCGTCGAACAGGCGCACGGCGCGTTCGGCGACGGCGTCGGCCTCGTGGGCGTCGGCGATCCGGTCGCAGAGCACGACGAACTCGTCGCCCCCGATCCGGGCGACGAGGTCCTGGGGGCCGCTGCCTTCGACGAGGCGGCGGGCGACATCGACAAGGAGGCGGTCGCCGGCGGCGTGGCCGAGCCCGTCGTTCGTGACCTTGAAGCGGTCGAGGTCGATGGCGAGGACCGCGCTCGTGGTCTCGTCGTTCCGGTTGCGGGCGATGAGGAGCTCGAGCCGGGCCGAGAGCATCTCGCGGTTGGCGAGCCCGGTGAGCGCGTCGTGCAGGGCATGGTGCCCGAGCGCCGCCTCGGTCCTCTTCCAGCCGGTCACGTCCTGGACCTGGCAGAAGTGGTACGTCGTGCCGTCGTCGCCCCGGATCGAGGACACCTCGACGAGCGCCGTCACGATCGTCCCGTCGGGGCGAACGAAGTGCCGCTCCCCCTGGAAGCGGCCGGCGTTGGCCGTCGAGGGCGCCGCGCCCCGGCGCGCCTCGAGGTCCCCGGTGTGCAGGAATTCGGCGAGCGCGTGGCCGAGCAGCTCGTCCTCCTCGCGCCCGAGCAGCCGACACAACGCCGAGTTGACGAGGGTGAGGCGGTCCGACCCGTCGACCATCGCCATCCCGATCGCGCCGTGCTCGAACCCGAGCCGGAAATGGTCGTCCACCCGCGACACGTCGCCACCCTCGTCGCGGCGCGCCACGGGGGGCCGCGACGCGGTCGACGAGCCGATCAGGTTGCCAGCGGAGTCGACGAGCGGCGTGACCGTGAGCGAGACGACGACCGACGAGCCGTCCTTGCGGCGCCGCACCGTCTCGGCGAGCTCGACCCGCTTGCGCTTCAGCACCCGGGAGCGCACGTCGAGCACGCCGTTCAGGCGGTCGGCCGGCACGATGATGAGCGAGCTCCCGCCGACGGCTTCGGGTGCCGCGTAGCCGTAGAGCCTCTCGGCGGCGGAGTTCCAGCTCGTGATGACCCCGTCGAGCGTCTCGGAAAAGATGGCGTCGTCCGCCGACTCGAGGATCGCCGACAGCCGCGTCGCCGACTCCTCGGCGAGCTTGCGGCTCGTGACGTCCCGGAGATTGACGACGATCCCGATGAGCGACGGCTCGTCGAGCCGGTTGGCGAAGGTGAGCTCGACCCAGCGGATCTCCCCGCGCGCGTCGACGACCCGCGCCTCGGCCCGCAACGGCGAGATCCGGCGCGCGGTCACGTCATCGAGGAGGAGCGCCAAGTCGGCGCGGTCGTCCTCGAAAACGAGCTCGCGCAGTTCCCGCCCGACGAGCTGCTGCGGCCAGAAGCGCTCGACGAGCTCGCTCGACTCGGTGACGACGCCGTGGGCATCGAGCAGCAGGTAGCCCTCGCCGGCGTATTCGAGCAGGAGCCGCTCGCGGCGCTCGGCGCTCACCAACGTCTCCTGGGCGGCCTGGGTCTCGGTCATGTCGCGGATCGCCGTCACGACCGCGTAGGGGACCTCCTGGTCGGCGTGGACGAGCGGCGACGTCGTCACCTCGAACCAGCGCAGCTCGCCGTCGCCACGTCGCACCTGCAAAAGGACGGGCGGCACCGGGCGCCGGGTCCGGCGGGCGACGGCGTCGGGGAGCTGGTCGCGATCGAGCAGCCTGCCGGCCGCCGAGCGGAACTCGATCCCCGCCGCCGTGAGGTCGGCGGAGATGAGGACCTCGCGGGGAACCTGCAGCATCTCGAGCGCCCGTTCGTTGGCGAGCACGACGCGCCCCGTCGCCGACTGGACGAGGATCCCCTCGGCAATGGCGGCGAGCAGGCCCTCGACGTGGGCGACCCGCGCCGCGATCTCGCGGCGGGGATCCGAGGTCTCGACGAGCCGCGTCACCGCGGTGGCGAAATCTGCCGGGGTGAGCCCGCTCCTCGAGAGCACCTCCCGGGCCCCGAGGCCGCGCACCTGGCCGGAAAAGACCGGGTCCGGGTCCTCGACGAGCGCCAGCACGACGCTCGAGGGGAAGGCCACCCGGACGTCGTCGAGGACCGCGAGGCCGCCGAACGACGGGACGCCGACGACGACGAGGTCGAACTCCCCGCGGTCGCCGACCCGGAGGGCGTCCGGGACCGAGCTCGCCACGACCGTCTCGTAGGCCGGCGGGAGCGCAGCGACGAGGCCCCCGACACCGAGAGGGTCGTGGTCGACGATGAGGACCTGGATCTGCCGGTCCGATGAACGCTGCAACGCGGCGATGTCGACCCCCTCCCCTCCGGATTCTACGGCCTGCATCTACGTCGCGTGAAACAGCACAATGGGCGCGCAAACCGTCACCGAGCGTGCGCGTCCCGCTAATCTGCGGCGGACGGCACGTCACGGGATCGCGTGGCGGATGGCGGATGCCGTGCACGAGGCGGAGGGCGACGGACGATGAAGGCACGGCAGGGCAGGCAGGCGGTGCGCATCGGGGTGTTCGCCGGGATCGTCGGCGGCCTCGGCCTGGCCGCGGCGCGCTACGTGCCGAAGCTCATCGCCCGGCGCTCCTACCGGCGGCTCGCCGCCAAGAAGTCGACCGACGAGCTCTGGCCGCCCGTCCCGCCCCGCTCCGGCGAGCCCGTCCGGGTCTCGGCGCCGCGCGCCGGGAAGGCGAGCGACGGCGACGGGTCCGCCCCCGGCTGAGCGCTAGAGCGTCGTCACCTGGTAGACGTCGAGGATCCCGGAGGCCCGACGCAGCTTCTCGAGGACCTCGACCGGCACCGACCGCTCCGTCGCCAGCACCATGAGGGCGGTCTTGCCCCCGGCCGTCTGGCCGACGGTCATGTTGACGATGCTGATCCCGGCGTCGCCGAGCGCCGTGCCGACGATGCCGATCATCCCCGGACGGTCGTCGTTGTGCACGACGAGCATCACGTCCGCCGGCGGGATCTCGACGAGATGGGCGTCGACCTCGACGATACGCGGCGCCCCCCCGACGAGCGTGCCGGAGATCGAGTGGCGCGACGACCGGACGGAAATCACGCTCACCCGGTAGGGCGAGCTCGCCGTCTGGGTCTCGTGGACGACGAGCCCCCGGTCGTCCGCGACTCGTCGGGCGTTCACGTACGAGACGGGCTCATCGGTGACCGCGGCGAACAGGCCCTTCAGGACGGCAAGCGTGAGGATGCTCACGTCCTCGTCGGCGAGCGAGCCCTGGCAGTCCACGGTCAGCTCGTCGGGTAGCCCGCCGGAGAGCGCGGCGATGAAGCGGCCGAGGATGTCGGAGATCCCGAGGAACGGCCGGACCGTCTCGGACACCGCGCCCGCCTCGACGTTCACCGCGAACGGCACGAAGTCGCCCGCCAGCGCCAGCACGACCTGTTCGGCGATCTGTTCGCCGGCCTTGTCCTGCGCCTCGTTCGTGCTCGCGCCGAGATGCGGGGTGACGACGACCGCGCCGAGCCCGAAAAGCGGTGAGTCCGTCGTCGGCTCGGTCGCGAAGACGTCGACTGCCGCGCCGCCGACGCGGCCGGCTCGGATCGCCTCGGCGAGCGCCTCCTCGTCGACGATCCCGCCGCGGGCGGCGTTCACGATGCGCACCCCGGGCTTGGCGAGCCCGAGCAGCTTGGCACCGAACAGCCCGACCGTGTCCGGGGTCTTCGGCAGGTGGATCGTGATGAAGTCGCTGCGCGCGACGAGGTCCTCGAGGGTCGTGAGCTCGACCCCAATCCGCTTCGCGCGCTCGGCGGCGACGTAGGGGTCGCAGGCGAGAAGGCGCATCCCGAACCCGAGCGCTCGCTGGGCGACGAGCGCGCCGATCCGGCCGAGGCCCACGACTCCGAGCGTCTTGCCGTGCAGCTCGACGCCCTCCCATCTGCTCCGCTCCCAGCGCCCTGCGACGAGGGCGGCGTGCGCCTGGGGGATGTTGCGCGCCTGGGCGAGCAACAGGGCGATCGTCAGCTCCGCCGCCGACAAGATGTTCGACTCCGGCGCGTTCACGACCATGACCCCGAGCCGGGTCGCCTCGTCGACGTCGATGTTGTCGAGGCCGACGCCGGCCCGGCCGACGACGACGAGGTCACGCCCCGCGGCGAGCACCGACGCGTCGACCTTTGTCGCCGAGCGGATGACGAGCGCCTGGGCCCCGGGCACCGCCGCCCGCAACTCGTCCGGGGACAGCCCGAGGCGGACGTCGACCTCGTGCCCGGCGGCGGCCATCACCTCGAGCCCGCGCGGCGAGAGCTCTTCGGTGACGAGGATGCGTGTCATGGGCCTTCTCCTTGGGCTCGGTTGGTGAACCGCTGCGAGCGTCCGGTCAGTCCCCGGACTCCCGCACGAGCGCCGCGAACCGGCCGACGCCGGTCACGAGATCGTCGTCGGAGAGCGCGTAGGAGAAACGAGCGTATCCGGGCGCACCGAAGGCCTCGCCGGGGACGAAGGCGACGTTCGCCCCGTCGAGCACGACCTCGGCGAGCTCGAGCGTCGTCGTCGGGCGCCGACCGGCAAAGGAGCGGCCGAGCACGCCGGCGAGCGAGGGGAAGGCGTAGAAGGCCCCCTGGGGGTTCGTGCACGTCACGCCCGGGATCTCGTTCAGCAGGCGGTGGATGGTCCGGCGCCGGCGGTCGAAGGCCGCGTGCATCGTCGCCACGGATTCCATGCTGCCTTCGAGTGCGGCGAGCGCGGCGAACTGGGCGACGTTGTTCACGTTCGAGGTTTCCTGGCTCTGGAGGTTCGCCGCCGCGGCGACGACGGGCCGCGGCCCGATCATCCAGCCGACACGCCAACCGGTCATCGCGAAGGTCTTCGACGCGCCGTTCACGACGATGCAGCGCTCGGCGAGCTCGGGCACGACGACCGGCATCGAATGCCGCTCGGCTCCCTCGTAGATGAAGTGCTCGTAGATCTCGTCGGTCACGACCCACCAGCCGCGTTCGACGGCAAGCCGGCCGATCTCGCCCATCGCCTGCGCCGGGTAGACCGTCCCGGTCGGGTTGGAGGGCGAGACGAAAAGCAGCGCCTTCGTCCGGTTTGTCGCCGCCGCGGCGAGCCGCTCCGCCGTCGCCGTGAACCCCGTCGCCTCGTCGGTCGGCACGATGACCGGCACCCCTCCCGCCAGCCGCACCGACTCCGGGTACGTCGTCCAGTAGGGCGCCGTGATCACCACCTCGTCACCCGGGTCGAGCAGCGTGGCGAAGGCGTTCGCCAGGGCGTGCTTCGCGCCGTTCGTGACGAGCACCTGGGCGGCCGTGACCGTGTAGCCCGAGTCGCGCCCGGTCTTGGTGGCGATCGCCTCGCGCAGCGCCGGCAGACCCGCCGTCGGCGTGTAGTGGTGGCACCTCGGGTCCCGGCAGGCCGCCGCGGCGGCTTCGACAATCGCCGCGGGCGTCGGGAAGTCGGGCTCGCCCGCGCCGAAGCTGATGACATCGACGCCGGCGTCTTGCAGGGCTTTCGCCTTCGCGTCGATGGCGAGCGTCGCCGAGGCCTCGACCGAGCCGATGCGACGTGACACGCCCGGCGATCCGCCCGACGCGTCCTTTGCCGGGCTCACGGGGGCATTTTTCAGCGCGAGATGAGAGTCGCGGCTCACAGCTGTCATGCTTGCACAGTCTGAGGCGAAGCGGCACCTCCGCCAAAAGCCGACCATTCACGAAGGAGAGCTACGTGTCCACGCCCGAGATCCCGAGGTCGATGCTCCCGTCGGACGGCCGCTTCGGCTCCGGACCTTCCAAGGTCCGCGCCGACGCCGTCGCCTCGCTCTGGCGGGTCGCACCGGCCTACCTCGGGACCTCGCACCGCCGAGCCGGCGTGCGCGACGTCGTCGGGCGGGTGCGGGCGGGCCTCGCCGAGCTCTTCGCGCTGCCGGACGGTTACGAGATCGCGCTCGGAAACGGCGGTACGACGGCGTTCTTCGACCTGGCGACGTACTGTCTCATCGAGCACCGGAGCCAGCATTGCTCGTTCGGCGACTTCTCCGCCCGGTTCGCCGCCGCCGCGGCTCGCGCCCCCCACCTCGACGACCCCGAGATCATCGTCGCCCCGCCCGGGAGGCGGGCCGGCCCGATCGCCAATGACGCCGTCGACACCTACGCGCTCACGCACAACGAGACGTCGACCGGCGTCGCGATGCCGGTCGCGCGCCCGGTGGCCGCCGACGGCACGACCGCCGGCGGCCTCGTCATCGTCGACGCCACGTCGGCCGCCGGGTGCCTGACCGTCGCGATGGCCGAGTGCGACGCCTACTACTTCGCGCCGCAGAAGGGCTTCGGCTCCGAGGGCGGGCTGTGGCTCGCGGCGTGCTCCCCCGCCGCGGTGGAAAGGAGCGCGCGTCTCGCCGCGGCGGGCCGCTTCATCCCGGCGTTCCTCGACCTCAACCTCGCCCTCGAGAACTCCCGGCTCAACCAGACCTACAACACGCCGGCGCTCGCCACGCTCTGGCTGCTCGCCGAGCAGGTCGACTGGACGAACGCCCAGGGCGGCCTCGGGTGGGCGACGGGCCGTTGCGACTCGTCGGCCGCGATCGTCTACGGCTGGGCCGAACGCTCGCTGTTCGCGACCCCTTTCGTCGAGGACCCCGCCGACCGCAGCCACTCGGTCGCGACCATCGACTTCGCCGACGAAGTCGACGCCGCGGCGCTCGCCGCCGCGCTGCGCTCGAACGGCGTCGTCGACACCGAGCCCTACCGCAAGCTCGGCCGCAACCAGTTGCGGATCGCGATGTTCCCCGCGATCGAGCCGGCGGACCTCGAAGCCCTCACCGCCTGCATCGACTGGCTGGTCGACCGCCTCCCCCGGGCGCGCTAGCCCCCGGAGACGTCCTCGAAGCGCTGGCGGCCGGCGGCGATGAACGGCATCATCGCCCGCAGCTCGGCACCGACCTTCTCGATCTGGTGGTCCCGGCCCTTGTCCCGGAGCTCGGCGAAAAGCGGGCGCCCGCGCTCGTTCTCGGCAATCCATTCCGCGGCGAACCGCCCGTCCTGGATCTCGTCGAGGATCCGCCGCATCTCGGCGCGCACGGCGTCGTTGATGACGCGGGGGCCCCGCGTCAGGTCCCCGTACTCGGCGGTGTCCGAGATGCTGAAGCGCATCCCCGAGATGCCCTGCTCGTACATCAGGTCGACGATGAGCTTCATCTCGTGCAGGCACTCGAAGTAGGCCGATTCCGGCTGGTAGCCGGCCGCGACGAGCGTCTCGAACGCGGCAGTGGCAAGGGCGGTCAGCCCACCGCACAGCACGACCTGCTCGCCGAAGAGGTCGGTCTCGGTCTCCTCGGTGAACGTCGTCTCGAGCACGCCCGCCCGGGTGGCGCCGAGCGCGTCGGCGTAGGCGAGGGCGAGCGCCTTGGCGCCGCCCGACGGGTCCTGCGCCACGGCGATGAGGGCCGGCACGCCGCCCCCTTCGGTGTAGGTCCGCCGCACGAGGTGGCCCGGCCCCTTGGGGGCGACCATCGCCACGTCGACCTCCGGCGGTGGCGTGATCGTCGCGAAGCGGATGTTGAACCCGTGGGCGAACAGGATCGCGTCGCCCGGGTCGAGGTGCGGCGCCATCTCGGTGGCGTAGACCTTCGGCTGCTCCGTGTCGGGCAGCAGCACCATCACGACGTCGGCCTCGGCGGTCGCCTCGTCGATGTCGAGGACGCGCAGTCCCGCGTCGGCCGCCTTCTTTCTCGACGACGAGTCGGGGCGGAGCCCGACCCGCACGTCGATCCCGCTGTCGCGCAGGTTGAGCGCGTGGGCGTGCCCCTGTGAGCCGTAGCCGAGGACGGCGACCTTGCGGCCGGCGATCGCGCTCCGGTCGGCGTCCTTTTCGTAGTAGAGCTTGGCCATCGCTCGTTACCTCGACTTTCTCGGTTGAGTCGTCGCGCGGTCCCGCGTCGACGCTGCCGACGATCCGATACCCGTCACGTCGCCGGGATCAGTGTAGGAAGGCCGATCCGCCCCGTGCGTTGGAGCTCGACGATGCCGAAATGCTCGAGACCCGCCTCGAACTCGTCGAGCGCCCCCGTGTCGCCGACGGCCATGACCATCGACTCGTCGGCGTTCTCCTCGATGACGCGGGCCTCGAACCGGGCGACGAGCTCCACGAGCGCGGGGTCGCGGCTCGACACCGTGACGGTCGCGAGCAAAAGCTCGGCCTCACGGGCCCGGTCGGGGTGCAGCTCGCTGATCTCGACGACGTTGATGAGCTTGCCGAGCTGATCGACGATCTGGCTGAGGGGCGCGGACTCGACGTCGACGACAATCGAGATCCGCGAGAACCGCTCGTCCTGGGTGGGCGCGACGACGAGCGAGAAGATGTTGAATCCCCGCCTCGCGAACAACCCCGCGACGCGGGCGAGGACCCCCGCCCGGTTCTCCACGCGCACCGACAACAGGTGGTAGGGCGCGGTCCCGTTCGACGTCGCGTTCATTGCGCCCGCCCCATCTGGCTCGGGTGGACGAGGATGTCGTCGTTCGACGCCCCCGCGGGCACCATCGGGTAGACGTGCTCGGTCACGTCGGTGCGGAAGTCGATGACGACGGAGCGGTCGTCGATCTCGTTCGCCTTCTCGATCGCCGGCCGCACCTCCTCCGGCGCGGTCACCCGCAGGCCGACACAGCCCATCGACTCGGCCCAGCCGACGTAGTCGGGCAGGTCGGGCGAGAGGTACACCGCCGAGTAGCGCTCCTTGTAGAACATGTGCTGCCACTGGCGGACCATGCCGAGGTAGGCGTTGTTCAGGATGGCGATCTTCACGGGGATGTGCTCCGCCGACATCGTGACGAGCTCCTGGGCGGTCATCTGAAAGCAACCGTCCCCGTCGATCGCCCAGACCATGCGGTCCGGCCGCCCGACCTTGGCGCCCATCGCCGCCGGGACGGCGAAACCCATCGTGCCGAGCCCCCCGGAGTTGACCCAGGTGCGCGGGTGCTCGAAGCGCCAGAACTGCGACGCCCACATCTGATGCTGGCCGACCCCCGACACAAGGATCGCGTCGTCGGGCGTCGCGTCACGCAGCTGCTCGACGACGTACTGCGGCTTGATCGTGCTGCCGTCGCCCATGTCGTAGGTGTAGGGGAACCGTTCCCGCCATTCGTCGATCTGCGCCGTCCAGGGCGCGAGCCGCGCCGCGTCGAGCGGTCCTTTCTCGCCGAGCGCGGAAACGAGCGCCTCGATCGCCAGCCGGCAGTCGGCGACGACCGCGACGTCCGGCCGGCGGACCTTGCCGATCTCCGCGGGGTCGATGTCGACGTGGATGACCTGGGCGTGCGGTGCGAAGGCCGAGACCTTGCCCGTCACCCGGTCGTCGAAGCGCGCGCCGAGCGACACGAGCAGGTCTGAACGCTGGATCGCCGTTACGGCCGCATACGCGCCGTGCATGCCCGGCATGCCGAGGCAGCGCCGGTCCGAGTCGGGGAAGGCGCCCCGCGCCATCAGCGTCGTCACGACGGGGATCCCGGTCGCCTCGACGAGCGCGGCGAGCGCGGCGGAGGCTTCCGCCTTGATGACACCGCCCCCGACGTAGAGAACGGGGCGCTCGGCGGCTCGGATGAGCTCGACTGCCCGCGCGATCGCCTCCGGGTCGGGCGACGCCGGCGGCGCATAGCCCGGCAGGTCGACCGCCGGCGCCTCCTCATATTCGACCCGCGTGTTGGCGACGTCCTTCGGGAAGTCGATGAGCACCGGCCCGGGCCGTCCCGTGGTCGCGATGTGGAAGGCCTCGGCGACGACGCGGGAGATCTCGGTGACGTCCTTCACGAGGTAGTTGTGCTTCGTCACCCCCATCGTCACGCCGGTCGTGTCGACCTCCTGGAAGGCGTCCGTGCCGATCGACCCCGCGGCGACCTGTCCGGCGACGACGACGAGCGGGACGGAGTCCATGTAGGCGTCGGCAAGCGGGGTGACGATGTTCGTCGCCCCCGGGCCGCTCGTCACGATGGCAACGCCCGGGCGGCCCGTCACGTCGGCGTAACCCTCGGCGGCGTGCCCGGCGCCCTGCTCGTGGCGGACGTGGATGTGCCGGATCGTCGAGTCGAGGATCGGGTCGTACACCGGAAGGATGGCTCCTCCTGGGAGGCCGAAGGCGACCTCGACGCCCTGCGCCTCGAGGCTCTTCATCAGAGCCTGTGCTCCAGTCACTTCCACTGTTCTCTCCGTTCCCCGAAGTCCTGCGTGCCGATTTGCGGAAACTGCAAGGTCCCCCGACCGAAAGCCGAAAACAAAACGACCCCCCTTTCGGGAGGCCGGAAGCGCACGGACGGCTAGAACCGCCGCGCGCTACTCAAGGACTACGACAGTCGACAACGTCTTCGGCGTTTTCTCCATCCCCGAAAGTCTGGCAGACACGATCCCGTTCGGCAAACCGGCGCCAAAGCGACGGTCAGGGCTCGGTGACCGCCCCGCGCTCCGCTCCGCTGACGAGACGCGCGTACTTCGCGAGCACGCCGGCCGAATAGCGCGCCGGGGGCGGGCTCCACGCCGCGCGGCGGCGCGCGAGCTCGGTGGCGGGGAGGTCGAGATCGATCGACCCCGCCGCGGCGTCGATCTCGACGCGGTCACCGTCGGCGACGAGCGCGATCGGGCCGCCGGCGAACGCCTCAGGGGCGACGTGGCCGATGCAGAACCCCTGGGTCCCGCCGGAGAAGCGGCCGTCCGTGACGAGCGCGCAGTCGCGATCACGGCCCGCGCCGACGAGCGCGCCGGTGATCGAGAGCATCTCCCGCATCCCGGGCCCTCCCTTCGGGCCCTCGTAGCGGATGACGAGGACGGTGCCGGGCGTGATCGAGCCGGCAAGGATCGCCTCCATCGCCGCCTCCTCGCCGTCGAAGACCCGCGCCGTGCCCGCGAAGCGGTCGATGTCGGCCCCGGCGATCTTCACGACGGCGCCCTCGGGGGCGAGGGACCCGCGCAGCACGACGATGCCGCGGGAGTGGATCGGTGAACCGAAATCGTGGACGACCGTGCCGTCGGGGGCGGGGGGCCCGAGCCGTTCGAGGTTCTCGCCGACGCTGCGCCCGGTGACCGTCAGGCAGTCGACGTTGATGAGCCCTTCTTCGGCGAGCATCCGCACGACGACGGGCACGCCGCCGACACGGTCGAGATCGACCATGTGGAACTTGCCGTGCGGCTTCATGTCGGCGAGGTGCGGCACGCGCGACCCCACCCGGTTGAAGTCGTCGAGCGAGAGGTCGACGCGCGCCTCGTTGGCGATCGCCAGCAGGTGCAGCACGGCGTTCGTCGAGCCCCCGAGGGCCATCGTCACGGCGATCGCGTTCTCGAAGGCCTGCTTCGTCATGATCTGGCGGGGCCGGATGTCCTTTTCCAGCATCCTCACGACGACCCGACCCGATTCGTAGGCAATGTCGTCGCGGCGGGGATCCACGGCCGGCGGCGTCGCCCCCGCCGGCAGCGCCATGCCGAGGGCTTCGGCGACCGAGGCCATCGTGTTCGCCGTGAACATCCCGGCGCACGACCCCTCGGTCGGGCAGGCGTGGGCCTCGATCTCATGGAGGGTCGCGTCGTCGATGTCGCCGTGGGCGTGCGCGCCGACCGCCTCGAACACGCTCGTGATGTCGAGGGTGCGATCCAGCCAGTGCCCCGGCAGGATCGTTCCGGCGTAGACGAAGACCATCGGCAGGTCGAGGCGGGCCGCGGCCATGAGCATGCCCGGGAGGGACTTGTCGCAGCCGGCGAGTCCGACGAAGGCGTCGAACCGTTCGGCGTGCATCATCGTCTCGACCGAGTCGGCGATCACCTCCCGGCTGACGAGCGAGGCCCGCATCCCCTCGTGTCCCATCGCGATCCCGTCCGAGACGGCGATCGTCACGAACTCGATCGGGTAACCGCCTTCGTCGCGCACGCCCTGTTTCGCGCGGGCGGCGAGCCGCTTGAGCGGCAGGTTGCACGGTGTGACCTCGTTCCACGTCGATGCGATCCCCACCTGCGGGAGGCCGAAGTCGTCGTCGGTCATGCCGACGGCGCGCAGCATCGCCCGGGCGCCGGCGCGCCGCGGCCAGTCGGTCACGTCCTGGCTGCGGATCTTCAAGGAATCCCCGCGAAGGTGTGCCGCGTCATCCGGTCGGTGCTGAGCCATCCCGACCACACTAGGCAACGACCGCGCGGCGGTCAGTTCCGGCGGCGGGCCTCCAACGAGGCGGCGACGGCCTTGCCGTTCGCCCGGCCCCGGGTCGCGCGCATCACCTCGCCGAGGAGGAACTGGGCGATCTTCGCGTCTCCTTGTTCGTAGCGGGCCCACTCCACCGGGTGTGCGGCGAGCACGGCATCGATCGCCGCTTCGGTTGCGGCGTCGCCGAGGGTCTCGAAACCGAGACGCGCCGCGATCTCGGCGGGCTCGCCACCGCCCTCGAGCATCGCGGCGAGCACCGTCTTCGACTGGGTCGCCGACAGCTTGCCCGCCGATTCGAGCTTCACGAGCGCGGCGAAGGCCACCGGGGAAAGAGCACGGGCGTCGTCGGGGCGGTTCGCGGCCTCGTTCGCCGCCCGGGCGAGCGCGAGACGCGGGTCGGCGCCGTGGTCGGCCGCGCCCCGCACCAGATCGTCGAGCCCGAGCCCGACGACGGTGGTGAGCTGGTCGACGGGGGCCGGCGAGCCGTCCGCGGCGACGAGATCGGCGACCCGGTGCCGGCGCGCCGCCGGGAGCGGACCGAGGCCCGCGGCCACCGCCGCGATCTCGGCGGCCGGCGGGGCGAGCGGCACGAGGTCGGGCTCGGTGAAGTAGCGGTAGTCGTAGGCCTCTTCTTTCGAGCGCAACGGCGACGTGAGGCCTTCGTCCTCGTTCCAGTGCCG